>JAMOOZ010000233.1 GCA_027064885.1 Desulfurococcales archaeon | reverse complement strand
TGTATGTAAATATCAGGTCCTCGGATAGGAAAACGAACTTGAAATTCCTAATAGAGAATGGAACGTTAACGGGTGTTAGGGTGGACCTTCAAGACAGGTCATTGAACGGTAAGGAAGCACTGGAGCGTATAATAAGCATACCTAAGGTGGAGGGAAGAATGTACGTATTCAAGGTTCCCCCAGGTGCTGTGTGATCAAATTAGAAGGTTTAATGAAACCGCAATTTTCTATTACTCGCTATTGCGTTAGTGCTTAATACTCTCTGGCGAAGTTATAGGATAGTCACTAACAATAATGAGGCATTAAAGGCGCCTAAAATGATGCCGATACTGCTAGTGCTTGGTGCGTTCGGAATAGGATTCGTTTCAGCCGTGGCCGGAATAGGTGGAGGAAGTCTGCTAGTGCCCTTCCTTATTCTTGCCTTGGGCTACAATGTTAAGGTGGCTATAGCAACCAGCCTTATGTGTATAGTTGTTACTTCATCTTCAGCTTCAAGCGAGTACCTTAGGCGCGGTCTAGTTGATGTGAATACGGCGCTACTTCTGGAACCCCTCACGGCATTAGGAGCAATAACGGGGGCCTACGTAACGCTTTCACTACCTGTAAACGTACTCAAGGTAGCCCTTGGAGCCCTTTTCCTGTATATATCGGTAGAGACCATGTGGAAGGCATTCCGTGAGGAAAAAGCGCGGGTGACCTCCTCTAAGAACGTGGGAACCTTTCGCAAGGTGGTGAGTTCTATTCTTTCATTCATAGCTGGGCTAACCTCCGGAATTTTCGGAATAGGCGGAGGCGTAATTAAAGTGCCCATAATGACGTATATAATGGGACTTCCCATAAAGACGGCAGTAGCAACGAGTTCCTTCATGGTAGGTCTTACGGCAGCTAGCGGAGAAATAGTTTATCTAATAAAGGGCTTAACTGATCCCATGACAGTTATATTACTTTCGATAGGTATAATGCCTGGTGCCACTATCGGAGCAAAAGCCTTGAGAAGGATAAAGCCAAGATATGTAAGGATAGTTTTCGGCGCGGTGCTCCTGTATGCGTCATTAAGGCTACTCACATCAATACACCTCTAGGGGAGAAACATGAGGTACGAAACACCGTCATTAATCCTAAGATACGGCACGATTGCTGGGCTAATGATGGCTGCATTAGGAGAAGTACTAGTATCAATGATTAGCCCTGCATTCAAGTCACTGACTTACTGTGGGCTAGGAATGATAGTAACGACGCCAATGGCTTCACTAGTCATGATAGCCGCAGTACATGCAATTAGGCACGACTTAAAAGTTTTCACGCTAGCTATTCTAGCGCTTGTGATAATGATAACGGCAACCATCGCGATGCTAGCTAGGGGATGACAGTGCATCGTGGTTCTCATGCCCGTAAACCTAGGAACATGAATTAAATTAAGTTAAGGATAGTGCTACATAACGCTATTCTCAACTACACACTTTAACCCTCAATGTTATTCAGTAGTCCTCTAGGCACGAATATGTTTATTTTTAGTAATACCACCTAGGTTGACCCTTCATCTAGAGGGACTAATTTATTTTAAAGCATTTCGACCACTGCGTTGATGCTATGTTATCGATTATTAACAGATTCAGAGTTGATGATGTTATTACTATGGTTCGGGGGAATGTTGTTGATGGTGAGTAAGGTTTATAGGAAGCAGATCACGGTCGAGGGAGGCATCCATCAGCCAGTTATTGCTGTTGCTTTCTTTGGGAGATCGCAAGGTAATTCTAAGTGTCAAGAAATATCTCATTATACCCGGTAACCATGACTTGAGGGCATGGAAGGGAAAGAACTATGTTAGCTCACTTCTCAAAAGTATCTTTAAGAGGTTCATTTTATGCAGGAAGCTAAAACTAGTTAAGTTGTACACGCAACCTTCATTAGGTTTAACCCGCCTCAGTAATCGGTGCTTTGTTTTGAATGCTGAGGTAATATCTCGTATAATATCTGAAGCTAAAGCTATGAATAACGAAGTGGTTAGGTGGAGAAGGGAAATACATTCTTACCCTGAGCTAGGGTTTCAAGAGGTACGTACTTCAAAAATGGTTGAGGAGGAGCTTAAGTCATTAGGCTATACCACCTGTAAAGTCGCGGAGACAGGAATTGTTGCGTCAGTAGGTTCGGGTGAACCAGTTATTGGTTTGAGGGCTGACATGGACGCCCTCCCGATTCAAGAGGAGAATGATGTTCCATACAAATCCAAGGTCCCAGGTAGGATGCATGCCTGCGGCCACGACGCTCACACAGCGATGCTTCTCGGGGCAGCACACATAATCAAAAAATTACATGATGAAGGACTGATTAAAGGAACTACGAAGCTAATATTCCAACCCGCGGAGGAGATCGGTACTGGAGCGAAGGCGGTTGTCGACTCCGGAGCCGTTGATGACGTGAAAGCATTTTTCGGGATCCATGTATGGCCTTTCCTACCAGCGGGCATCATAGGGATTAAGGACGGGCCCTTCCTTGCATCATGCGATGACTTCAAAGTTGTTGTGAAGGGAAAAGGCGGTCACCCTTCATCCCCTCATGAAGCAATAGACCCTATTTCGGTAGTGATTGATATAGCGAATGCCTATATGAAAGTTGCTGGAAGGGAAATTGACCCTCTGCAACCTGTAGTAATTTCCGTTACATCGATTAGAGCGGGAAATACCTACAACATTATTCCTGAGGAAGCAATTATAGAGGGCACTGTAAGAACTCTTGACCGTGAGGTAAGGAACTATGTCATAGGTAGATTGAAGAACATAGGAAAGTTCTATGCTGAAGGTATGGGTTGTGCTTTCAAATTTCACCTTCTTCAGTCAATGCCTCCAACAGTGAACGATCCGGGACTGGGGAGTATTGTGAGGGAAGCTCTGCAGCCTTTAAGGGTTGTAGAGATCCCTAAACCTGTAATGGGTTCTGAGGACTTCTCCTTCTACGGTAATGTCGGGGCCACGTACTTCGTCGCGCTCGGAACAGGTAACGAGAAGAAAGGAACCACCTACCCGAACCACCACCCAAGATTCAATATCGATGAAGATGTGTTATGGGTTGGGGTAGCTGCTCATACACTCTTCGCTACTTATGCGGCGGAAAAACTGGAATGAGTTTTAGGTACCTATAGCTTCTTTTTGCTTCCTTGGGAAGGCTAAGGCTGCTATAACGTACGCTATGAACGACAGTATAGACCCTAAAAGTATTGGGTGAAGCTTAATGATCCCTGCATACCCTAAGCACCAACCAAGGAAACCGAAAACGATTCCTGCAATACCCGCAACCTTGGAAGGTCTTTTCCAAAACATCCCTAGCAATATAGGAACTGCTAGCGTGGCTCCTGTAATATCAGCGCTCTTAATCCATAAGTCGAACATTGTGGGTGCTATGTAAGCAAGGATTAGTACTAGAATTCCGCCGATGAATGTAACTATCTGACTAACCTTTAACCTTTCCTCCTCGGAAGCGCCGGGCCTCAAGTCTGTATATATGTCCTCCTCGAACAAGACTGCCGTTATAAGGAGAGTTGAGTCAGCAGTACCCATAATTACGGCTATAAGTGCTGACATTATAAATGCGCCAAAAACTCCAGGCAATTGATCCATGACCATGTATGGGAGAAGCCTTTCGGGGTTCGGGAAGTTAGGGTACAGCACCTTACCTGCGAGCCCTATCAGAAGAACTAGTCCTCCAATATACACTAAGTCAGCAATCACGTAGAGTGTGAAGGACTTCTTAAGGGTTCCCACGTCTTTCGCTGCGTAAACCCTCTGCCAAAGGTCAGGCCAAGAAAGTATTCCAAGAAAGAACACTAAGGTATATGCTAATGCAGTGACGGGATCAACGTAACCGAAGAGGCTGAGGTGCTTAGGTGGCAACGATGCCACTATTTTGCTAAGACCGCCTGCCTTAATGACAAGTATAGGTGCAAGTATAGCTATCCCTACTAGGGTTAGGGCGCCTTGGAACACGTCCGTAGAGGCAACGGACCACAAACCACCTAAGGATGTATAGACAGTTACGATGACGGCAGAAATAACTAACCCCCAAACGTAGGGGATTCCAGTAACTCCTTCAATAATTGTTCCCATCGCCATATAGTTCAGGGCTGTTATCGCCAAGTAAGCTATTATTAAAAGTATTGATGTGAAGTACTTGGCCGCCTTACCATATCTGAACTCCATCCATTGACTTGGGGTTGTGGCCCCCGTCTCGAAGCCGAACCTATTAATCTTTGGAGCGAGGAAGTACATGAAAATTACGAATGCAAGCACGCCTCCGAAGACAAACCAGAGCTGTGATAACCCCCTCACCCAGTACCAACCAGTGAATCCTATGGTGGATGCTGCACCAACCATGGTAGCTAACAACGTGAAGAAGAGCACCACAGTTCCAAATCTTCTCCCGCCAACAGTAAAGTCTACTACGGACTTCGTTTCTTTCCTGCCATAGTAGAGAGCTATTCCCATTGTTATGGCTAAGTAAGCTGAGATTATAGCGGCGTAATCCCAATGGATTCCCATAGAGATCACCCTTAAAACCTGGGGGAGGAGGTAATAAGGTTACTCGTAACTTATAGATATTTCTTTGCTACAATATCGAATAGCTAAGGTAAAATGATTAATTAAACAATAAACTTATAACTAATGCCTATTTCTTGGAAGCTTTGTATGGGAACCGCTTTAGGATCCCGCGAGAAGTTTAAGCCTCACAGTACTACTCACCACAACTACTCCCTCACCATAGCTTATCTACAACCACACTATTAAGTCAACTACATAATTTTTTCAACTTCACAAAGAGATCTTTGTCACGCCTACAAACCTCTTGTAACACCCCTTCATCTCCTCATCAGCGTTTACTCATGTTCCATCGCCTCAGCTAAGTCCACATATGATTACATATTCTCCACACTTTTACTGTGGTATGTTACTCTATAACCTCTCTATCCCTCCGCATCTTTGATCCCTCCCTAGTAACCTCACGTATGAAGTCTCTCTATTTCTCAATAGTTTGATAAGTTCTAGAGTTGCTACTGGCTATAATGATGTGATCAGTATGTTGCTATCGAGAACTATAGCGATCCCTTCTTCTTGTACTCCTCTTCAAATTTCTTCCATATCTCACTCCTTGTCTCCTCAAACTCTCTAAGAACTTTCTCTGGACCCAGATCCATACCGCCTTCAAGATATCTGAGAATAAGTTTTTCGCTATCCTACGCGAAAGTCCCTCAGCAACCCAACGCAGGACATCTCCTTTCGAAACGTCCTCTGGTACCTTAATACTAACAATCCTAGCCATACCCATGTCCATACGTAATTGAGCTACGAAACACAACAAGCTTAGCAGAGACAAAATCTAAAGCTGTTGCCAAACGTAACAAATTCATTGGACCTAGATTTATCTGAAATCTTTAGGCTGAAGCCTTGATTATGTAAGTACGCCTACTATGTACGTACTCTAAAGTAAGACTATCATTTCTGGTATGCATGGTTAAGGATTGTGATATGAATGAGTGTTTGAGTCTTTTACAGAGTTCTTAGATGTGTTGAGAAGGAGTTAGACTCAGTCAACTGTTTGGTGCGGCGGCCGGGATTTGAACCCGGGATCTCCGGCTTGGGGGGAAGCGACGTTAGCGGTAAGGAGGGTGTTTCAGGTCGAGAGTTAACTACACGGCTTGTGTTCCTGCTGGCCCCGGTGGTGGATAACTCTCTGCTCCAGGGTTTCCGCCAGTACCTGCTAGGGAGGGTGAGTGAGGCGACAGCTAGGGACTACGTCAACGCTGTGGCACGAAAGGAGTGGCCACCAACTAAGCGCTCACATGTCAAGGCTTGGAGGCACTACGTCCAGTACCTGTTCTCAATAGGAAAGCTGGACTGGGAGTGACGGGCCAGGTACCTGGAACTGCTCAAGCTACCTAAGGCTAGGGGCAAGACGCAGGAGGAAGTACCTATTACTATACTATAATACAGGAGTACAGGAAGCGGATGGAGGAGGCAGGTCTCGGAGACCTCTACATACTCTTGCTCGGCGGCACCAGGCTCAAGCACATAGTGAAGATGCTTGAGACCTGAGCCCCAGCAGAGAGGGTGAAACATCCGACCGGTAGGTTTGAGCCTAGGTTAATGTGCACCGACAGTTTCTGCCGCTACTACTTGGGTGTACGGGAGGGCAGTAAGCGCACCGACTACGTCTACTTCCCCCGAGTGAACGGGAGGATGAGGGCGCCCAGGCTTGGCTACGTGAAGCTGAGGGATAAGCTGAACAAGGAACTAGGGATTTCGGCAGGCCTGTTCAGGAAATTCGCCAACCAGGTCCTGGAAAGGCTTGCGTATGAGCACAACATTAGGTTGGATGCGGTGAACCTGATACTGAGCAGGGAGCTGAGCGTAACTGGTGAGCACTATCTGAACACCAGGTACTGGGCGGACAAGCTCTTCAGCATCTACGTTGACTGGTTGAGGAAGAATGCTCTACTCTAAATAAAACTAAGCTTATTTTTAATTCTACCAGCTACTTCTTTGACCAGCTTCTCGACATGCTTTATTGAATCCTCCACATCTTCCTGGGCGCACCAGCCCTCGTAGAAGCAGACATGCATGCCGTTAGCGTACATCCAGGCTTCCCTAACCCACGGCCCCATCTCCCGTGTCATCAGCCTCATGTACTCCCACAGCTCCCCGTGACTAGTCAGCCGTTTTCCTTCTTTCCAGTACGCATAGGCTTTCACCGCCAGAGCTGATGCTCCCCAGAGCTTCTCAGCGGCCTGTCTAATGTTGCCCTTACTAAGCTCCTCCCTTGCTTCCTTTAACAATTCCTCGGCGGCCTCAATATACTCTATCGCCTTGTCCTTGGGGTCTAGGCCCTGGCTCAACAGCTCGATAAGATACTCATCAACACTAACCCCTAGCTTCTCAGCCTCTTCCCGGACACGCCGGGCAAGACGGCCACGAACAACGATAGGGACCTGACTCAATCCTCACCACCACTTAAAACTATGATAATACCAGGAAATAAAACCCGCCTTTCTCCCCATGGAGGCTAACGATGTTATTCCAGGAGTTCCACAATCGAACCAGGAGAGAATTCTCATTAGTTAGCGGAAAGTAACCTGCCGGGCAGGTTACAGGATAAGATGAAGTTTATGGCGTGTTGCACACGCTGCATATATTAATATATAGGCGGGAAACCCGGACGGCTTCCTAGTCGAGGATGATGTACACATTGATATAAACTACGCACCGCTCATAATGGATGAGGATTTCGAGGCGAGGAGTAGAAGATTGGGGAGAAACATTCTGCTCCCAAGTTTAGAGGACATCGTGTTCTTAAACTCATGTCCGGGGAGAGGAAGGACATAGAAGACCTCAAGAAGGTACTCCACCAAGCATGGCATAGGCTGGACAAGGAATACCTCTATAAGCGTGTCCGCCAAGCAGGCCTCGAAAAAGAGCTAAAGAAACTGCTCAGGAGGCTGGGTCTAAGGTGAAGCATGGTATCCATCCAAGAATGATATACCTCGTGCTCGGCCTTGCCGTTCCCGATTACATGGACTTCCTGCTAGAATACTGCGAACCCATAGGCTACACCAGAAAGGCGGTGGATGCCGGAGACCTCCTATTGGTAGACTACCACCCGCCCTACCTACAGCTAAGATGCAGAGACGTAGAAAAGGTAGTCGAGGAAGCACGGAAGAGGGGGCTAAGAGTATACAGGGGCAGAAACCACATCACAATAACGGACGGCATATACAAAGCAAGAATACACCTACACCATACAATGCAACTGCTGAGGAACTCAACGCAACAGTAGAGACAAATTACAACGGGGCACTCCATGCATACATATACTATGAGGTACCGCAAGAACAGCTAATACCCGAAGGAACAACAGTAGAGATAACAATACAGCCACTAAGCCTAACCATAACGTTTGCAGTCCTAGAGTAGAGGTGTCGCAGGCTTTTAAACCACGCGACAGCCCTCCCTTATAAACCCACGCCAGCACCTTGGGAGAGAAGCGCAAGGAAAGAGTTAACCCGTCCGGCGCCCCGGGCTCTGCTCGCCTGCCCGGCCCCTGGGTAGCCCGTATAGGGCTGAGCGTATAATCGCCTGTCCCCGCTCCTCCCGCAGTACATTATCACTCGTTAACTACGCTGATTTTCTCCGATAGATTTCATTGCGGAATCTCCTGAGAAGCCCTCCGGGTAAGGTGGGGAAGTGCCAGGGGGCTTCTACCAGGATTCCGACATGGTATCCCTGCAGTTAACTGTATTGTTTCTCGCCGTTTGTTTCACGATAAGTTTTCTTACAATGGAAACGCTTAATGCGTAGTTAAGAGTTAACTACATTTTGGAGGGTGCACAGTATGCCGAGACAGCAGTTAGTCAGGACGGGGCGTGGGACAGTGATGCTCGTGGTTAAAGCACATCAAGGGCAGACTCTATGTTTATGATGAGTACCGTGCTAACGGTAAGGTGCAGACCTTCTACATCGGGCCCCTCGAAGAGATGGCCCGCATCTATCAGGTATACAAGAGCCTGGGGAAGGTTAAGAAGCTGACCAAGCGCGACCTGAGGAGGCTCGCCAGGATACTGCTTGAGGAGTACATGAAGAGGATGCGCGTAGTAACTCCAAGAAGATTGATGGAGGTGTGGTGCGGCGGCCGGGATTTGAACCCGGGATCTCCGGCTTGGGGGGCCGGCGTCCTAGACCAGGCTAGACGACCGCCGCGCCATGATTTCTGTTTTATGTGAGGCTTATAAGTTCTAGTTATTTTTTCTTTATTGATTTTATTATTTCTACGCCTTTCTCTAAGTCTCTCTCCACAATTGTTCCTGTTACTATTATGTCTGCGCCAGACCTTACTGCGGCTTTAGCTTTCTCAGGCGTTCTTATTCCTCCCCCAACGATGAGTATTAGATTTTTCTTTACCCTAGCTGCGTACCTTATGAAAGTCGGTGGTATAGGCTCTGGCGCCCCCGATCCTGCCTCAAGGTATGCATACTTCATTCCCATCATCCTAGCTGCTAGTACGTACGCGGCCCCTATCTCGGGGCGATCATAGGGTATTGGTTTTGCCTTCCCAACATATCCCGCGGCACCACCATACCCAACTATGATATAAGCTGTAGGCAGAGTCTCTAGTCCATACCTCTCTATTATTGGTGCTCCGAGTACTTGCGCGCCTATAATAAAGTAAGGGTCATCTGAATTCAGAAGTGAGAGGAAGAGTATGGCGTCAGCATACCTTGATATACCAGTAATGTTCCCTGGGAATAATATGACTGGAACTCCTAAACCCTTAAGTTCCTGAACTACCGCGTCTGTATCCCTTTCTGAAACCCCTATGGATCCGCCGACGAGGAACGCATCCGTCCCTGCCTCAACCATGGACTTACCTAGCTTGCGCACGTTCTTCAGTACCTTCCCGCAAGCCTTATCAGGATCTACTAGCGTGAAGTGTAACGCGCTTTCCTCAGCGATCTTGTTAGTAATGTAGTCGTGCACTGATGACCAGCTACTCTGCGCCTTCCTCAACGCCTTCCTCCTCGGAAGCCTCGTAAGTTACCTCAATCTCACCGGAAGTGAACTTATCTAAGAACTTCGAGTAGATGTCCACAGCATCAAGTATTGGAGGTATGTCCTCCATAGTTGCACGCAGTCCGCATGAAGGGTTAAGGCACTTAATCACGGCCCTTTTCCTAGTAAAGCCCTCGTCTCCTTCACCGACAGTATATTCCTCAACGTCAATAACTAGATTCGGCAACCCGCAGGCAGGGCATTGAAACACCTTCGGCAGTCGACGTCTTTGTTGCCCTATCTTCTTGTAGCGCTTTCTTCTGCGCCTACCCATTAAACCACCGTGTTAGGGGATACCCGAAGCCCGTTAATTAAGTTACCGCCGCTTAAGAAGTAGCTTGCGTAATATGTTGGACCTGCCGTTGAGAACGATCTCATACATAATATCATAAAATTCGTCGGCACTTAACCGAAGTTCCTTAATAGCGCTTTCCCTCTCAGCAACTTCAGTCGCTATAAGGTGATAGCAAGCCAGTTTTTTACGACGTAGTACGACATTAAACTCGAAGTCTTTACACGTGCAGAAGAGTCTCCTTATTAAGAAATAATCACGGTCTTTTCCTTTAAAGAACGTGAAGTCCCTACCATTAACATGGGCTTTCACTACTCTTTTCTCACGTATCGCTGCTTTAGATCGTGGCGGTACATCTAAGCTATCACGGGATAAGTACGTTAGGGTCCTCGAGTACCCCCGTGCTTCATGAATCATGGGTGAACACCACTTATGCTTCCTTTTCTTCCCCACTATATCAGTTTTAGTGATATTGTTATGCCATACTCACTCTCAAGTTTCCTCAACTTCCTCCTTAGTCTCTTGAGGGACCTGATGTCTTCCCTAGGGACCAGTATTGTGACGTTGCTACCTTCTACGCGAATTTCTGCAGTTGGTACAATGTTATGGAGTATCCTACGCAACCTGCTCTCTAACCCAGTGATTCCTAGGCCTTTAACGGGAACCACTATGGTTTGTTCACCGAAGGTGTATATCTCATATTCTAACTGACCCGTAAGGAAGTCCTTCACCTCAACTACAGGTCTCGCTAGCTCTGCTTCCCTTAAACCTGTCGGCAACTTCACTGTCATGTTTAACTCGTACACTTTCCTTACTTCACCCTCCTCAATGAATATGACTGTGTCGATTATGGAAGGAATCATACCTAAGTCAACTCTACGTAGGAATCTTTGGACAGCGTCTATGGGTGTGGTTGCGTGCACAACACCGATCATGCCTATACCAGCCAACCTTAAATCAACATAGAGCTTGAAGTCATCGTCAGTCCTCATTTCATCGAACACTGTGTAGTCAGGTCTGGAGAGGAGGAGTATGTCATGTAGCTCATCGGGCGATGCGTACACCTTAGAGTACTGAGTTATGTCTGAGGGTAACCTCATGTCACGTGGTGATTCAATAGTCTTCACAACCCTCCTCTTACGCATGTAGTACTCAGCAAGTGCCTGTGCGAAGGTAGTCTTACCCATCCCTGGCGCACCAGCTATTAGTATGCCCTCAGCGCGTTCCTCTAACCTCCGCACTAGCTTAGAAGGTAAGTTATAGTCCTCTAATTTAGGTTTAGCTAACGGACGTACTGCAGTGATCTCCCACCCGTCACTCATTGGGGGCCTCGTAATAACTATCCTGTAGTCACCGAGCTGAACTATCGTCGAACCCATTCTCTCGACCTCTACGACGGCCTCAGACGTTGTTCTGGCAGCCTCTATGACTTCATCAGCTATCGCTTCTATCTCCTCCCTGCTAAGTGACGATTCACTTAGTTGAACCAAGGACCAGTGACCAGGATATCCTTTCTTAGCGTATGGAGGCGCACCTTCCTTCAGGTGTACTGACATAGTTGAATTATCGAAGAATCTCTCAAGTAGCGTTAAGCGTGCCCTAGGCGGTGGAACGTAAAGTACCTTGATGCCCAGGGACTCAGCAGCTAACTGCTGAACCTTTGACGACGTTATGAGTGTCGCGCCTGAATCCAAACAGTAGCTTCGTACTAGGGAATTAAGTGTTGAGTACCTCCTTCTTCCGGACGCCTCAACAACGTCGAGCTCAATGCCCTTACTCTCACACGCTACCCTAATCAGCCTCAGTTCCTCAAGACCTATGAGACCAACAGCTCGTCCCTCCTTAGCTTGCTCCTCAAACGAATCCACTACTTCCTTAAGTATCACGAGTCTGCCCCGAAGCTTCCCGTCAATCACTAACCTACGTAGCGTACCATCAGTAATTACGCTCACATCAGGCACGAATACCTCAACACCTACCTCACGGATTCCCAAGACATCCATCCCTAAGATGAAGAACTAAACCAGCTTATAAGCCCCTAGGCAGAAATCAATTTTAACCCTTGATACCCCACAAGATAATGGGTCACGTGGCTCCGGTAGCGCAGATCGGTAGCGCGCGGGGCTGTGGACCCCGAGGTCCCGGGTTCAAGTCCCGGCCGGAGCCCCACCTACCCCGTTCAAACCTCCTCTCCACCGACCCAGACATTTATTACGGTGTCAGAGTTCTTCTTCCAGCACACGTCTGAAGCTAATAGCATACATGAGTAGCGTACCTATCTCCCGCCTGAGGACTCTTAGGTGTACCGGGTATAGTCGTAATGGAGGCTTCCTAGGTTCATTAATATCGAGAACTTTGCAAATCAGCTTTATGGCAACAGGATCCTCTACCTCAGCAACTACTTCCTTCAATTCAGCCCTCATCTCGAGGATTATCGGCAGGAATAAGTTCCCGCAGAGTTCCTTCCCAAGGATTCTACAAGCTTTTTGAAGCTCAGAACGCCTGAACATGTGGGTACCACCATCACGTAGTGGAACGTGAGGGTACTCCTCACCGAGAAGCTCCTTAAGGTTCTTCCTCTTCTTTGGAAGCATGTAGTTAACAGCTTTGAGCTCATCGCGCAGTAGGCGCTCCAAAACCTTGTCAGTAGCGTCACTTCCAAACTCTTTATTACTAGGTGGACGCAGAGACAGTCCCCTCCTTCCGTGCAAGTATTTGTTTCACTTTCTTCATCCTGGTCTTATCCTCACGCTCCCTCTCCTCGAACTTGAATTCCAAGAACTTTATGGTGTTCTCCATCCTAGGTATTAGGACGTTCTCCAACGCATTAACTCTTCTCTTAACACGAGCTACCTCAGCACCCAACCTAGTTATGGAGGCTTCCACCTCTCCTAACCTTGCTGTAAGGTCCAGTAGTTCCTCGAAGCACCTGCTAGTAAGCGTCAGCAGTATGGGATATTCCGGACCCTCTCTGGGCTTGCCTTCTCTCCTGACCTCGATTAATGGTACGCGGACACCGGCAACTACGCGTGACCCTATTATACCCTCAACCTTGCCGTACCTAGTGCGCGCGTAGGATTCCATTAAGGAGGGGTCAATGATGGGTGTTGACTTAATGAGGAGGGACTCACATTCCTGCACTTTATCGCAGACCTTCTGACGTAACTCAACAGCGTCCTTCATCAGCATTATGAGTTCCTGCGTTAGTATTATGAGGCGGTCCTTCAGCACCTTGTGTAATCTCTTAGCTACCTTAACACGCTTCTTTAACCTGATTAACTCTATCTTTGTTGGTCTAGTCACCCTCAACGTCTGCTGTGACACTCGTCTCACCGCCCTTTAGCGCCTTGCGGTACTTAGGGTGATACTTCTTAATGTTCTCCATGCTGATTAGTTTTAGGTCTTCTTCTGGTAGCGTCGATAGTAGTTCCCAACCGATATCTAGAGTCTCCTCAATAGTTCTGCGCTCGAACTCACCTTGGTTTATGAATTTCCTCTCGAATAATTCTGCGTATTCAAGGTACTTTTTATCACGCTCACTTAGTGACTCAACACCTATTATTGCGGAAAGTTCCCTCAGGTACTGACCCTCTGTGTAGGCCGCTATTAACTGCATGAATACCTGGTAATGGTCTTCCCTAGTCTTACCGGGTCCAACACCGTCTTTCATGAGCCTGGAGAGTGAGAGAAGGGCGTCCACTGGCGGGTAAACACCCTTTCTGTGTAGGTCCCTCGAGAGCACTATCTGTCCTTCAGTTATGTAGCCCGTGAGGTCGGGTATTGGGTGCGTTATGTCGTCGTTGGGCATCGTAAGTATGGGCATCTGCGTCACCGAGCCCTTCATTCCTTGAATCCTTCCGGCTCTTTCATAAATTGTTGCGAGGTCCGTGTACATGTAGCCCGGATACCCTCTCCTTCCAGGAATCTCCTCCCTAGCAGCGCTTAACTCACGCAGTGCTTCACAATAGTTAGTCATGTCGGTCATCACTACTAGGACGTGCATGCCGTGGCGCCACGCGAGGAACTCGGCCGTGGTTAGAGCCACCCTAGGAACAACGATTCTTTCGATCACGGGTGAGGCCGCGGTGTTAATGAACGCGACAATATTCTCAATGTTCCCCGTCTTCCTTAGGTTCTCTATGAAGAAGTACGCCTCCTCGTAAGTTACACCTATCGCGGCAAATATTACGGCGAAGCGCTCTCCCTTACCCTTAACCCTTGCCTGACGCACTATCTGTGCAGCTATTCTGTTGTGAGGTAAGCCAGCTCCGCTGAATATGGGGAGCTTCTGCCCTCTAACCACTGAGAATAAGCCGTCTATGGCTGAGATACCGGTTTCTATGAACTCGGAAGGTGGTTCCCTAACTGCAGGGTTTATCGGAGCACCGTTTATGTCTAGCCAATCCTCCGGAACTATTGGTGGTCCGCCGTCAATAGGCCTTGCTAGACCATCGAAGATACGGCCAAGCATGTCTAGCGATACAGGTATCCTGAGGACCTCACCCTTGAACCTCACGTGAGCGTTCTTCAGGTTAACCTCGCTGACCCCGCCGAAGACTTGTAGGACTGCAATGTCTCGTGACACGTCTATTACTTGCCCGAACCTTGTCTCACCGGACTCTAGGATTACTTCGGCTACCTCATTATACTTAATTCCGGGAACGGGTTTAACGAAGAGTAGTGATCCCTTAGCGCTTAATGCCTTTCTAACTTCCTTCACGTAGAGTTCCGTCACCCTCCAACCACCTCCTCAAGTAATTTCTTGAGGCTATCTCTGATCTCCGTGATGAGCGCATCATGCGTGTTCTTGAACTGATCGTAGGGCACCTCCTTCATACGGGCTATCTTAACCCTCACCGGTAGTGCTCTAATCTTCTCGAGTGGTACGCCTTTGTTTAACGCTCTCGTTGCCTCATGATAGAACGTGAGTATCGCATCCATCATTAGCACGGTCTTCTCTGGTGGGCAGTAACTGTCTATTGGGTGGAATGCGTTCTGCTGTAGGAAGTCCTCTCTAATCATCCTAGCCGCGTCAAGCAGTAGTTTATCGTTATCGGGTAACGCGTCAGGTCCAACCAGCCTAACGATTTCCATCAGTTCCGCTTCACGCTGAAGGATGTTCAGCGCCTCGTCCCTAAGCCTTCTCCACTGGGGGAATGACCCTCTCCACCAGTGCTCAACGGTCTCCACGTAGAGTGAGTAGCTAAGCAACCAGCTCACTGCGGGGAAGTGTCTGCGGTTAGCTAGTGACACGTCGAGCGCTATCAACGTACCAATATATCTTAGGGTGTTCTGCGTGACTGGCTCGCTGAAGTCGGCACCAGGAGGCGATACCGCACCAACTATGGTCAGCGACCCTACGCGGTCACCCTCACCTAAGCACTTCACTCTTCCTGACCGCTCATAGAACTCAGCAAGCCTCGACCCTAAGTACGCAGGAAAACCCTCTTCACCAGGCATCTCCTCAAGCCTTGCCGAGATCTCCCTCATTGCCTCAGCCCACCTAGAGGTTGAGTCGGCGACTAGGAGCACGTCATACCCCATGTCACGGAAGTACTCCCCTATAGTGACTCCCAGAAACACACTTGTCTCCCTAGCCGCTACAGGCATGTTTGAAGTGTTAGCAATGAACACGGCCTTCTCAGCTAGAGGCCTTCCTGAGGCCGGGTCCTTGAGCTTAAGGAAACTATGAAGCGCATCTGCCATCTCATTACCTCGCTCTCCACATCCCACATAGATGTTCAGTCTAGTGCGTGCCCACTTGGTGAGCGTTTGGAGGAGTACAGTCTTACCGCTACCGAAGCCTCCGGGCACGGCTGCCTTACCGCCCCGGGCTATCGGGAACATCATGTCAAGCACTCGTTGCCCCGTGATTAAGGGCTCTGTGGGTTCAAGCCTCCTCACGTAAGGCCGCGGTTTCCTCACGGGCCACTTTTGAAGCATAGTTAACTCAACTTCCTTCCCACCCGCCTCAATCACAGCTATGGAATCCGTTATCGTGTAATCCCCGTCGCTAACAAGTTCCTTCAGCTTCCCATGGATATTCGGCGGGACCATTATGTAGTGGTCAATGAGTTGAGTTTCCTTAACTATTCCAAGGATTGTTCCTGGCCCTACCTTATCGCCAAGCTTCAACTTGCTGTTCCTAGTGAAGTGCCACTTAACGTCGCGTGGGAGTGCCGGGACCTTCACACCCCTCTTCACGAAGGGACCTATGAGGCTCCCAATAACTGATAAGGGACGTTGAAGTCCATCAAAGACCTTACCAACGATCCCTGGCCCCAACTCAGCAAATAAAAGACTTCCTGAACCTTCGACAGGCTCCCCAACCTCAAGACCTGAGGTGTCCTCATAAACTTGGATGTATGCATGGTCACCTTGCAATCCTATGATCTCGCCTATAAGGCGCTCCTCGCCAACATATACTACCTCGTAAACCATGGATCCGCTCATACCTTCAGCCACAACCAGCGGGCCTGAAATGCGTCTTATCTTACCCACGACCAAGTGCATCACCCTAGCTCCAAAGCTATACCTAAATAACGCCTTATTAAGGAGGAATAATACTCCTTAACCTCCGCCTTAGAGGCAGAAGTGATGTCGGGGATATAAACAATGACTTTGTTTAACGGTTGTCTAATCCTGTTGAAGTATGGCTTGAGGCTCTCTTGCACGACTATTAATGTTATATCCTCTCTTCTCCGTAACTCCTTAACCATGGTGTCTAATGTCCTAAACACTTCCTCATCCGAGGTTTTAACGTTGATTACGTACCTATCACTAGCTCCTCCTAATGTAAAACCAAGCGTAAAATATTCGTCCCCAACAACACATACCTTACCTTTACTTACAGGTAATTTTATCATAGGCATTCAACCACCTATTAAGTACTTCATTAAGGAAATACTTATCCAAACCAAGGGTCTGTGACCTAATAAGCGATGAAAGAAGCAATGCCTCATACTCTCTAGCAATGATGTAGGCTATAGTTATGTCATGTGAAAGAGGGCTGAATAGCATCTCATCAACGCACATCACATACTTTAATGTAGCGATAGTGAAATCAATTCCTGAAGGGTCACAACCCTTAATAATCTCAGAAATTCTGGGGGGCAATTTCGGAAGACTAGCAGATAATTCCTTACCCTCAAGAAAGGCTTTCTTAACCCTCAACTCGAGTGCATTGATAAGCTTAAGGTTCTTTAAGCACTTCTCAAGTTTCACCTTAGGTCGAATGCTTTTAGCCGCAGACATTATTCTACGCCAATATTCTTCAATTACAGTATCACGTAGGGAATCGACATTAAGTTCACGAATAGAGCTCTTGGAACTTGGCGTGAGGGCCTCAGCCACAATTACAGTGGGTACTGAGCGATGTTTCTTAAGTATGGATACTAGGTGTTGAATGCTTTCAGCGTCCACAAGCTTCTTCCGTAGTCCCTCACCGATAAAGGGAAAATAAGTAATTATCCTTTGATTTAATGAGAGCTCTCGCAAAGCCTCGAGCAATTCTAGGAGTTCATACCTTTTCATGAGTAGGGTGATGAACCGAATAACGTTCTCTTTGGGTTTGGTTAGCTCTGCAATATTTATTAAATCATCCTGCCAGCACTTCGTGAGTGTAGCGAAGATTTCTTTGAGGGATAGCTTCTGAATATCAGTGCCTACCCGCATTCTTAAGCACTCCATGGCTGGGTAGGAACTCAAGGATTCCAGCAGGGCATCAACGCTTGTCACATCAGACTCAATTAACGGGCGCAGTACGTTAGGGGTCACGATACGCTGAAAACTTATCTTAACCTTCACAAGAAAGCTTAGGTTACCTGAATACATTTCGGATTACCCTTCAACTCGGAATATCTTGGCATTTAGTATATTCATAATTTCAGGCATAGCTTTCTCAAGACGTGTAGCATACGTGTTATCAACAGCGTGCTCTCTATCGATGCTTTCAACAATTACCCCGCCTAACTTTTCTGGCTCACATAACTCAATAGCGGTTACAGCTTCCTTGAAGTATTCTTGAACGACTTCCCTAACGATATTGGAATCCTTAGGGACCACCTTAACTATCACGTTACCTGTAAAGACACCACTTTCGAGACTCTCTTTAAGAAGAATTCTAAGAGATTCTCTACGCTTAGAGGCAGGAAACTCCGTAAGTTCCCTTTGTACATCTGCAAGGATTTCGTTAAGCATTTTGTTCTTAAGCTTCAGAAGTTCTATATTAAACTCTACTAATTTACTAACATATTCAGCATTCTTTTTCTCGATAAATTCTTGTAATGCCTTTCTCCGGGCATTCCTTAACTTTCTATAGTATTCTTCCCTAGCCTCAGCGACAATCCTTTCCGCCTCCTCCTTAGCCTCACGCAGTATCTTCTCAGCATCCTTCTGTGCCTCCTCCAGAATTCTTTTTCTGAGTTCTTCTAGACTCATAACACATCGCCTACACGGGTAGGCCAGCAACCATAGCGAGAAGCAGGTATCCGAATACTAGCCCAAGTATTCCGAATAACTCCACGTAGGACGCAAGTATCATGGTATGTACCCAGATTCCTCCTTTAGTCTTTGGTACCTCTATAATTCCTGACACACATACGGTGCCTTGCATCCAAGCAGATACGAATTCCGCACATCCTACGGCTATTCCTATACCTAAGAAAGCCCCACTCTTAAAAGCGGTTATCCCGCTGACGGAAGGAAGCACCGACGTGAGACCCAATAACGTGAAGATTAAGCCGTAAAATGTCTGAGTCATCGGTAATGCAGATAATATTATGACTTGCTTAAAGTATCCCGGCTCCTCTGCTAGCACTGCGAGCCCAGCTGACGCTGCTCTTGCCGTTCCTATGGACGACCCTGCTAAACCACCTACCAAACCCAGGGCTATACCTAATGTCGCAACGAAATTCACGGGATCCACGGTACCACACCTTCAATATTATAAAATGAGGGAACTTAAAAAGAATATTATATAATGAACCATACAAAATTTTCAAATCATAACGTAATAATAACGCAACAAGCAACAAATAGAGATGCCTACTTAAGGGGGCAGAAACATTAGTTTACGGTGTTTCGTATTGTTGTGTGTTTTAATGTCTTTTAGAGCTGTTGGTATGCTGGTTCATTATTTCGTCATGTTCTTTGAGTGCGTTGTTTCTTTTGAGTCTACGTTCTTTATGTTGATAGTGTAGAGCGGTGCTTTCATAGCTAAGCTGAGCATCCTATGAGAAACAATCTTAAATAACCAAGCAGTACTAAGCAGTCCCTTAGCTTCAACGCCACTAATAAGCATAACGATGGTCGCCGGGTTCCTGAGAGAAGCCTGAAAAAGACTACCGCAGGTAGCTCAGCGAAAACCTTGACAAACTCGCCCACAACAAACGCAAAAAACTTCGAAATATTAAGCTATGGATTATGAACGGTAAGGAAGTATCATGTAGAGAACGTAGGTAGCTTTCCTAAGTGGAGAAACGTTAAACTATGGCTTTTAATATTCTTTTCCTATATTATTCTATCTTCATCATATGATATGTTTATGATGTCATTCTAGTGTTTTTCATGAATGTGGGTAATGGGCTGTGCTCCAAGCCCGCTAGGCATGCGGCGTGTCACCCTACTCTTTCTCAAGCTTAAAGGAAAGTAATCCTCCAAAACCTCATCGAAGGATAAAATTCTATAATCCTTAAGAGGATATAAGTTTATCTTTATCGAAACATCAATAACTACCTGCTAAATAACAAGCCTACGCATACCACACCTTAAACAATGCCTACTAAATACTCGTTTTTCGCTAGGCATTACTAGGAAGCACTGACTCATCTAGAGCCTATAAGGATCGCATCTTTGACCTTTATCGTAAAGGGCTGGAACTCTCTTCCATCCCCTTCGTAGAACTTGGGAAGGAACTCCACGAAACACAGCCTTAGTGAATGAACAAAAGCACCAATTATTCCGAACGCCATGTTTAATAGGTTAGCCGGTATCATGACGATTAATGTTGCTATAACCCCAAGGATTAATCCTAGAACATGTATTGGTACCATCGAAGAAATGGCGCTACCGAGTCCTAGGGAGAGAGTATTGAAGTTCTGTGCCAATAACGACGTAGCTAGACCTATTCCTGCTAACCTTGTGTATGACATTACATCGCCTAGAAGCCCAGTTATGTCGAAGAGCCAGAACAGTGAGCCCAGGGCTCTGTAAGCTATTAATTTACCAGCGATTAGTAGGGATAGCCCAACAACTATACCGTATAGTAAGTAATTAGTGTAGGAACTCAGGGGCTCTGGCAGATTAATATTAAGGAGCTTATAGAGGACGTAAGGTATGCCGAACAATTCAATCGTAAAGAACCCTATCTTGGAGATTACCTCTCCCTTGTTTCTTTGTTTCACGTACTTTATGAATGAGAGAATGTGGGCTATATTAACATGTATTAATCCAAGGATTATTGCGAAACTTATGAAAAACATAGGATTAAGTAAAGGTAACAAGGATTGTGGCATTGATCCTGAAGGTTTGACAAAACTTATCCTACCGTCATTAAGGACTATTGAGTATCCGGCAAAGCTATTGGAAAGTAAGCCGAAGAATATAGACGATAATGAGAGGTATGTACAGAGTCTCTTAAATAACTTGTATCCTTCAGAGTATGGATTCTCTATGAACCCTGTCTTCTCTAAGAGGTAGTTTATTATGATGAACATTGTAGCTCCGTAAATTACGTCGGCAAACATTAAACCAAAGAATAGCGTAAGGGAATATGCGATTAAGGGGGTTGGGTCGTATTCGTTATAATTTGGGATACCATAAATCTTGGTTATTATTTCATAGGGTCTAAATATTCGCGGGTTCTTGAGCTTTGTTGGTGGTGTCTTATTGGGTGGTGGGGGAGAGTCAACAATATACACGTATTTTAAGTTTGAGTAAAGGAAATCCTCTAACCACTTTCTGTTTGAGAGCGGTACCCATCCTTCAACAGCGACTAAGTACCTTCCTTTTAAGGCGGAGAGAAGAACTTGTAATCTATCCTTGTATGCCGTAGCTACTACCTTACCTAGTGCCAGATCCTTTGAGACCTTATTTATGAGCTTCTCGAAGTTATCCCTAAGCTTACTTAGTTCTCTGTGAAGCATATTGACGCGCACTCTTAACCTCTCTAGAAATTTTAGGACTGTAGTGTGCTTTTCAGGTATCTCGATTACTTTACCTCCTACGGACGTAGCGATCTCAATAGTAGCTTCTACGTCACTTCTTGTACCAGCAACGATGATTACGGCTTTTCCGTATCCCTTCGATGACACTACATCAAGCACTACTCGTTGTTTGAGATCTTCAGGTAGCTCGGCTAGGAAGCTATTAATTATTTCCTTTTCTAGTAGTATTGTCCGTGCAGCGACTATGCTTCCAGTGAAGGATATGTTATCTATAAAGGCGTTACTGTATTTGGAATTGGTAGATAGTATCAGTAGCGCCTGTAGGATTTCCTTGGATTTAGCGATTTCCTCAGTCACTTGTTCAATTCTGGCCTTAATGCCTTTAGCCTGCTGTAAAGCTTCAGAGAGCTTATTCGATAGACTTAGGAGATAGTCATGAAGTCTACTCGCTGATATCTCGCAATCGAGTTTAACGAGAATTTGCTTGGGAATAATTGAGTTAAACTCGTTGAGCACTCGCTCTAGCTCATGTAGTCTCTCAGCTTCTTTTAAGAGGGCTTCACGGTCTTTCTCACTGACTTCCGTAAGTAACTCGGGATGAAGGGAACCAGCGCTCTGGAGGGCCTCCAGCAATTTCTTAGTGAGTTTCTTCTCCGTAAGTATCCTTACATAAACTACCTTCTCTGGAGTAGATACGATCATCTTTAACTCCCTTGAGCGGTTCCCGCAATTAACTTCACTATCTTAGAAACAATTTCGCCTCTGTATTGGCTATATTTTTCCTCTATTACTCTTCTCTTCTCTTCAAAGTTTCTCTGTGCCTTCTCAATTTTCATGCGGAATTCTTCCTCGATTTGCTTAATTTCCTCTTCACTCAAGGACGCGTTGATCTCTGCGTTTCTCAATGACTCTGCTTCTTCCTTAGCCTTACGCAGTATTTCTTCAGCCTCCTTCTTAGCTCTCTCCACAATCTCCTTAGCTTCCTTTTCAATATCGCTTAAGGAAGACAACTTCCCACTCCCTAAGATTTGTTAGGGGTTTTCAAATAAGCTTTAACTTGCCGAAGAGGAACCATCAGCCCTCACACGGTTCTTCATGCTTTTTAAAGTGTTTAATCCGCTCCGGAGTGGTCCTCATCATGCGCACGCTAATGTTTTTAGAAACTTAATTAACATTACTTCGGGATTGTTGAGATGAGTGAGGGATATATTGTTAAGTTTGAGCATTCTAGCGCTAAGCAATTAGTGACGGTCCTAGAGGCATTAGGGAACATCGTTGATGAGGCACTGTTTAAGTTCACACAGGAGGGCTTGGTCGTTAAGGCGCTGGATCCGGCGCAAATAGCGATGATAGTTATAAGAATGCCTTCAGAGGCATTCCTTGAATATAGCATAGAGAAAGATTTGGAAGTCGGCGTAAATGTCAACAACCTTATCAAGACCCTACCAAAACCCAAGAAAGGCGATAAGTTTGTGTTTAGGACAAACGAGGAGTTCTATGAGGTAATAATAGAGGGGATGTCAACGAAGAGATACAAGTACAGGTCTATAGAGGTTTCAGCGCAGGAGATTGGTGAGATAACACCTGAGTTTAAGGTTTCAGCACTCGTAGTTGCGAGAGCCTTTAAGGAGGCCCTCAAAGACCTTAAGGGCGCCGGCACAATAACTTTCGCTGCCGAGGATGATCAGTACCTCTACTTGAAGGCGCTAGAGGTAAATGCTGAAGCAAGGCTTTCTAGGATGGGGGGATCCATACTTGAGATGGAGGTTAAAGAACCTTCACGAGCTAACTACGATGAGGATTACATATTAAAGGTACTCAACTTAACAGGCGTGACTGATGCCGTAAATATAAAATTTGGGAGTGATGTCCCCCTATACCTTTCATTCACTCTTGTTGAAGGGGGGAACGTCGAATATCTACTGGCACCAAAGATGTGATGATAAGATTTTTATTTGATTAATAATAAAAAATTAAGTGGGTGCTACCTTGACCATCTTAGATTTAGACGAGATAGACAAAAAATTAATAAATATTCTCCAAGAAAATGCCGACCTAACGTACGCAGAGCTGGGGAGAATGTTAGGCATAAGTTCTTCTACAGTCTATATGCGTGTCAAACGCCTTAAGGAAAGAGGTATTATTAAGAGAATTGTTGCAGAAGTTTCGCCCGAGACTTTAGGGTATAATTTGAGGTCCTTAGTCTTCCTTGCAGTCGATATAAAAAAGTACAATGATATAGTGCAGGCTCTTCTCAAGATTCCACAAATAAAAGTAATTTACGACATTACTGGAGAATGGACATTCGCTCTTGAGATACTTGTAAGGGACCACAAGGAACTATCAGAATTGCTCGACAAGATAGGAACAATTGAAGGCGTTCAGCATACATCAACAGCTGTGGTTCTGCGTGTAATTAAGGAAGATAGAAAGGTAACGCCACCGTGAAGCCTGTATTCGGGTACTGTCATTTTACGGTAGACAGATCAGGGCAGTTTACAGAAATAATAATTTTTGAGTATCTTGATGAAGATCGAGAATTTATGAGAATTCTGTCAAACAGCCTTAAGTTACGTGAAGAATTAATTAAGATAAAAGAGAATATGCAGTCATTCATTGATGCTGAGGAAGTTAAAGTGAATGAGAAGCGCGTTCATCCACGAGTAATTAAGGTATCAGCCGGTATTGCGAGCGATCCATGTAGACCTTACATACTATTCATTGTAAGATTCAGAGGAAATCTTAAGGACGGGTTAAATATATACGAGGATAGTTATGAGGAGGATATTGCTGAGTACGACTACACAGTTACATGGGTTTTACCTCCTGGAAGCCGTGTTGTTGAAGCCGAGTTCGGGTTCAAGTATGAGGTAGGTCCCGATAACGTAATTTCGTTTAGGGTTCCGAAAGGTTTCTCTACCCCTGGGTATGAGAAGATATTGTTTTACCTCCCCCCGCTTTCCGGGAAGCACGTAATTGACGCCAGTAATACTGGATAGGGTTCTTAACACCGCAATCCGCCACGCACATGCCTAAGGTCTTCATTTTCTCGCAACTGTACATACTATACTTCTTCCTAGACCCTCTCTGACCTGCTAAGTGTTCAACCTGGTAACGAGCTATTCTCTCGTTGAAGTCTGGGAGATTACGCATTAAATTAAGCACATAATCAACATCTGCACCGATATTAAGGAGAAAGGTAGCTAGAGCAAAACGCTGGTGATGTGAAAGGTGTTCGCCCTTAAGTAAAGCATTCATGATCTCCGTTATGCAAGGAGGAAAGAATTCCTCCACGATCTGACCTCTAAGTTCCTCCATAAACTTGTCCTTCTCCGAGGTTAGAAAACCACGCACACTACGTACAAGCTCTCTGAGTTCGTTAACCTCAGGCATAATGCGTTCGGAATCAATACTCGTAGTCGAGACTAATTCCATTGCTAATTCAGCAATTCTCGATTTAATGGCTGACTCAAGTAATCTGGCGGCATCGCGTTTATTGAGGTACACGTATCCGCGGATTACACACCTGTTCACTAGTTTCCACTTAGGATCCGAAGCAAGAGATTCAGTTAGCCGTAAATACGTTGGAATAGTTACCCTAAATGGATAACACTCAATTACTTCCTTACCTGTGCGCTTTTCCACACCCACAACTACTCTGTGTCCACAGATATTTGATTCCGAGCCAAAGTACTCTAATTCCACACCAAGTTTTTCGGCTATTACACTGATGACCCTATCTTTATCTCCAAGCATGAAGCTAACGGCGCGCTTAGCCTCGACGTCAGCGTACTTATGAAGGGCCCACGGGTCTACCGCGCTAGCGAGTATCAGTGCTAAGTAAAATGAGATAACTTCCTGATCTTCATCAAATGAAACTGTATAAGAACCTCTTCCTAACGCCGACTTAATTCTCATTAGCCCTTGTTCCTTAAGGTCCTGTAGATCTAGTAAATCGTTAAGTGATAACCTAGTCCCGTAAGCATGCAGGAGATACTCATCTAGGGAAACCATAAAGGGATACTTGGCATAGAATGGTCTTTCTCTAGGCATTTCCAAACCCAAAACCACAAGTTGAAACGTCACTAATTAATTACTACAAGTATCTCTATCGTCGTTTAATTAACTAAACATTGATTTCTGGTAGCAGATTCTCTCCTTTAATCTTAATGGATATTCTTGAAAGGGCTTCATAGGTTTTTTCATCTACTAGCACATCTTCGCCTTCCACCAGTATGCCGAGACCCTCGAATGGGGAAATTGGTGGGTCGGGCAGGTGGGGGTCAGGTTTGTCTCTACCCACATATACCCACCTAATCTTACCCTTACGCTTTATTACGCGGTACCAGTAGCGTCCAAAGTAGAGGTATTTTAGCTTCCTTCCACCTACAGCCTTATGTACTATATGAAGAGGTTTCAAATAGTAACCACTGTCCTTGATCCTGTCGTTATACTCATAAATTCTAACTCGGTAGGGGGAGTATAACTCCATCACAATCCTGTACCCGCCAACTATCCTTAAGCTCTTCACCATGATCTCTCTATTCTGATACCGTTATGTCAGGTATTAAACTTACGGGTCATTCTTTACTCATGCAAATATCTGTTAGTTTAAGTTTAAACCTCCTTAGCTCTTTATAGACATTGTTCTTAAATTTCTCTAATTCTTCAGGGGTAACTCCCCGCTCGGAAGCTATCTTCTTTATTTCATTTTCAACTATGGCATACTTCTTGTACTTCTCGTTAAGCGCTTTCCAAGGTATGCCCTTAAGGGCCTCGCCGATTTTTGAGTCATACGGTAATGCACCTTTAATCATGAGGACAGCTATTATTGGGTAACCTATGTATCCCCTATACACAGTGCCATTATCAGTACTGCATGCCTCATTACGTGCTAGGTTAACATAAACAGAATATTTTCGAGAACCATCAGATGATATCACCTCAGCAACTTCCTCGTCAATGAAACTTATCCTATTATCCGCTATCGCGCCTGCCGCCTCCAGAACCTTTATCTTGGGGGGCATCCTTAGATAAGGCAATGTTTTATCACCCACGATATGATCTGCTCCTCCATAACAAAAAATTTGGGAGTATTAAGTAATTGAAAAATAATAATATGGAAAAACTCGGTACAGTTCTACGCTTACCCTTCCTTCTTTCTTATTTTTTCGGCGTATGCCTCAGGGCTAAGGAACCTACCCTTATCTACGGGTTCGGTAGGCTTTATCTTAACTAGCCATCCTGCTCCGTAGGGATCTTTGTTTATTAGGTCGGGGGTGTCGTAGAGTTCTTCATTAACTTCTAGTACCTCGCCAGAGCATGGTGAGTATGCGTCAGCAACGGATTTCACGGATTCCAGCGTAACTATTGACTCCCCAGCGTTTACTGTAGTGCCAGGTTCAGGTAACTCAACGTTCACTATGTACTTCAATTTTTTCTGGGCGTAATCTGTTATACCAAGAGTAACTATGTTATTTTGAACCTTGATCCATTCATCACTCTCTGTGTAAAGCAAGCCTCTCTTGATGATGTATTCACCAAGTTTTGTTTTTACTAAAATATCCTCCGCGCTCATGTGCTTTCACCGGGTCACACTATATTAAAGGGAAATCAAGTATTTTAGCTTCATAGGATTTGCCACGAATGTCCACAGCTACCTTGAAACCTATGTATAAATGTGTTGCCTCAATGTACCCCATACCAATGCTTCTTCCAAGCGTCGGGGAGTATGCTCCACTAGTCACGCGTCCCACAATCCTGTTGTTAATCAATATACTATTTCCATGCCTAGGGATTCTCCTAACACCTTTTTTGAGCTTGAACGCCACCCTAAACCTGCGTACGCCCTCTTCATAGATTCTTCTTAACGCCTCCTCCCCTAAGAAGCCCTCCTTCTTGAGGCTAAGGGCCATCCAGTATCTCGCCTCTATAGGGTTCGTGTTGTTTCCGATATCAACACCTATGAGTGGGTACCCCATCTCTAATCTTAAGCTGTCTCTAGCAATTAACCCAGCGGGCTTAGCGCCAGCCTCAACTGCTGCCTCGAACACACGTTCCCCATTCTTAACCGTGGTCATGATCTCGTATCCGTATGACCGTACTTCCTCGCCTGTCCAACCAGACCTGCTTATGAGTATTGCTTCTTCTCCTAACACGCTGGGGTTGCGTAGGAACTCGAGTATACTTAGATTCTTTGCCTCATTTACACCCAAACTCTCAAGGATTTCGGGAGCGTGGGGGCCTTGAATTGCTATAAGTGTTGTGCTTAGAGTGATATCTTCAACAGTGATGTTGTATCCCCATTTCTTAGCCCATTTTAAAATCCATGCACGGTCTTTCTCGATATTGGGTGCATTAACGACGGCGAGCCACTCCGTGTCACTTAAGTAGTATAACATAATGTCGTCGATAATACGCGCGTCTTCATTAAGTAATAACACCGGACCGCTCATACGTCCCTCCTTGAACTTACTTAAGTCCTTAGTCACTAGTTTCTGGAAGAACTCGAAGAGATTGTCCCCGCGTATAAGGTACCTTCCCATGTGTGACACGTCAAACACCGTAACGGAGTTACGGGTCGCTATATGTTCTTCAAGGGGGTTACCATAGTCCATCGCGGTTATCCATCCCGCAAATTCCCCTATGCTGGCACCATATTTTCTGAGGGTTTTTAGAAGTGGTGTCTCCCTAGTCGTTTTTAACACCTTGAAATACTCGCGGTGATGGCTGATTAACTTTTATCTAAGCAAACATGCTCTAACATATAAAAATTGGGGCGTACTCACAACATTAATCACAACATTACGCGTGGATAGTTAAACACTTTTAGTGATGTCCCTAGTTAGTAAGGGAATTTAGAATGCCACATCACTGGATACCGAACTCCGCTAAAGAAGTAAAGCAGGAAATGCTTAAGGAAACAGGAGTTGATAATGTTGAGGAGTTTTTTAAGGATATTCCTGAGAAACTTCGTTTGAAGAAGAAATTACGCGTAGGATTCGGTAAGCCGCTACTTGAACACGAGGCCAGAAGGAAGTTCCTTGGAATACTAAGTAAGAATAAATTCACGGGATTTGTGAACACTCACCGAGTATTCTTAGGTGGGGGTGTCTGTGTTCATTATATTCCCTCTGTGGTTAAGGCCATAGTGTCCCGTGCAGAATTCTACACAGCCTACACGCCTTATCAGCCCGAAATAAATCAAGGTATACTGCAGGCGTTCTTCGAGTACCAGAGTCTAATGGCGGAGCTTTACGGTGTTGACATAGTAAATGCCTCAATGTATAATGCGAGCACAGCGGCTGCTGAAGCGGTTAGGATGGCGCTCAGAGTTAAGAAAGGAAGGGAAAGAGTGCTCATAGCGTCTTCAGCACACCCTGAAATCAAGGAGGTCATTAGAACCTGGGTTAAAGGGTTAAACGTTCGGTTAGAGGAGATCCCCTACAGACGGGAAGACGGTGAGCTTGACATTAGCGCACTTCACGCAAAGCTCGGTGATGATGTAGCAGCGGTTTATATAGAATCCCCTAACTTCTTCGGTATCGTTGAGCGTAAGTTACGTGACATTATAGAAGTCACACATGATGCGGGAGCACTCGCTATAGTGAATGCGAACCCGCTCTCACTAGGTATATTTAAGGCTCCTGGAGAGCTCGGCGCTGACATTGTGGTCGGGGATGCGCAATCCCTAGGTGTGGGTCTGAACTACGGTGGTCCATCAGCCGGAATATTGGGTATTCAAGATAGAAGGGAACTCTTAAGGCAGCTCCCTGGGAGGCTTATCGGTATGACTAAGACTGTCGATGGATTGGAAAACGGCTTTATGATGATTCTACAAACTAGGGAGCAACATATAAGGAGAGAGCGTGCAACATCAAATATTACAACGAATTCTGGGCTTGAAGCAATAGCTGCCGCGGTGTATGTATCATTACTCGGTGCTAAGGGTCTCAAGAAGTTAGGTGAGGCATTACTAGGCCGCACTACGTACTTCCTAGGGACCTTACGTAAACACTGTGTTGATGCCGCACCACTCTTTGAGAAAGGACTATACTTCCGCGAAGTCGCGATTTCCTTCAAGGACAGGGATGCGAGGGATGTAATAAGTCAATTAGAGAAGCAGGGAATCTATGTAGGGCCACCGTTATCTAGGTTCTATGATGCAATGCGTGACTGTAGCTTATTGTGCTTAACAGAACTCCATAGCAAAGACGACATAGATGAGTTAGTAAGTAAGCTAGCCCTAGTACTTGGAGGTGAGGCAAGATGAAGTACAGGCAGGCACGCTGGGACGAACCACTAATATTTGAACTAACCTCCGGTAAAGACAAAGAAACATTCCAGCTTGGAGACGACTACTTTGCTAAGCTAGGTAAGGAGGCCCTTACTGAAGTAGCGCAGAACATTGCTCGGAAGGAAGGCCCTAACATACCTAACCTCAGTGAGCCCGAAGTTGTACGACATTACACCCGACTAACTCAGATGTCTTACGGAATAGATGTGGGTGTAGTTCCGCTTGGTTCATGCACGATGAAGTACAACCCTAAGATTTGCGAGGATCTAGCTAACGACGACAGGATAACGTATGCTCATCCCTACATGAGTGAGGAGTACCTACAAGGACTACTAGAAATGCTCTATACCCTGCAAGAGTGGCTAGCCGAATTAACGGGCATGGACGTATGCTCCCTACATCCTCCGGCAGGTGCTGCAGGCGAGTTAACTGGCGTACTGATAATTAGGGAATACCTGCGAGATAGGGAATACACGTATAAGGACGAGATCCTAGTACCTGAGAGCGCACACGGAACGAACCCAGCTAGTGCTGCCATGGCAGGCTTCAAAGTAGTACGTATACCTACAGACGAGAGGGGAAACACAGACCTAAACGCGTTGAAAGCCGCAGTTTCCGACAGGACGGCAGGAATAATGCTAACAAACCCAAGTACGCTCGGATTGTTCGAGGAGAAAATAACGGAGATATCCGACTTAATACACTCTAAAGGAGGGCTTCTTTACTATGATGGAGCAAACCTAAACGGCATACTAGGCATAGCTAGGCCGGGTGACATGGGGTTCGATATCGTCCACTTAAACTTGCATAAGACATTCGCGGCACCTCATGGTGGAGGCGGACCGGGAGCGGGTGCCATATGCGTTAAGAAAGAACTTGCCGACTATCTACCTAAACCACTAGTGAGGAAGGAAGGAAGCAGGTATTACTTAGACTATAATATTAGGAAAAGCATAGGGAAAATAACGTGGTTCTATGGCAACATCGTACCAGCTATAAAGTCATTCATATACTTAATGATGCTAGGCCCTGAAATACGTGAAGTAGCCGAAGTAGCTGTACTAAACACAAACTACTTCATGAAGAAAATTAAGGAGCTTCCCGGAGTTGACTTAATCTACGGGCGTGAGCGCTGGAGAAAACACGAAGTCGTGATAAGTTTCAAGGATCTCCTTCGTGAAACTGGCGTAAGTGCGGAAGACGTAGCGAAAGCCCTATTAGACAGAGGAATACATGCCCCAACAATCTACTTCCCTCTTACAGTCCCCGAAGCACATATGGTGGAGTTCACGGAAAGTGAAAGTAAGAGAACTATTGACGAAGTAGTAAGCGCGTATAGGGACATTGTGCGCCAAGCATACGAAGATCCAGGCAAGCTAAAGGAAGCGCCTAGAAATACGTCGGTAGGGCGACTGGATGCATTGAGGGCTAATCACCCAAGAACGTTAGCGCCTACACACAAATACGTTAAGAGAAATATTAGCGGGTGAGTAACGCCGGATTACTAGCAGGCACTATACGCATCATAGTTTCTTCCCTGTAGCCAGTTATAACGTGTATATATCCGCTCAACTCAGCATCCAGCACAGGGTCCCCAGTATCCACTAGCAGGTATTTTAATCCTCTGAGCTTTGTCTTAGTTGCCAACACGTGGATATTGTCCTTACCAATACGCCGTATAACCTCGGGAGTGAACTGCTGGTTGCCTCGCCCGAACAGGTACCCTTGCCCCCCGATTATCGTCACGACTATTTTAGCTTGAACAAATGAATTTAATAAGTTAAGGATTTCACGGTGCCCTAGATCCTTGGCAATTATTGATCCATTAAATAACGCATCAACACCAAGGATAGTTTTAGGAAGTCCCAGCACGTCCGTTACAGCCTTTATGGTGGATCCAGGGCCGAGTAAGTAGAGGATATTATCACGAAGGTACTCCTCAATGAAGTATTCAGCTAGTGCATACTTTTCCTCAGAAGAGCCGGAAGCCCCAAAATCCTTGCTCTGAACACTGAGACCGTCCGCGCGTACAGTAATTGCCCTAAAAAACTTCCTAACTTTGAGTTCCCCTACTTGCAGGGAGCTCTCATCAATATCAGCAACATCAGCGTAATCAAGCACAGCGTTGCCCTCGCAAAACATCGTTACTAACTCGGCAGCTGCCTCGGGGGATGCAGCGAAGATTCCTGAATACATCTTAACGCCCGAGGGTATACCTAACACAGGTACCTCACAGTCAAGAACCTCCGCAACGTCCCTGGCGGTTCCATCCCCACCCACAAACGCTAGGAGATCAACCCCACGTCCCAACATCATTTTCACGACAGTTTTTGTGTCTGCGCTGGAAGTTTCTTTCCTTGATTCTAAAGGGTAGCCCAAGCACTCATACCGTAGGGAAGGGATTTGTTTCAAATACTTGCAACCCATAACTCCGCCAGCTGCGAGTAAACTGTGGTTAAAACCTACTTGACATAAGTGCTTAAGGAAACGTAACGCACGCGAAGGAGCTACAGGTGTTGCCCCTCTCCTTATTGCTTCAGTATAAAGTCTGCCATCGGTTCCCTTTAACCCTACGGAGCCACCCATACCAGCAATTGGATTAACAAGAAACCCTACTGTTACTGGCACGAGGTATTCACCTCTCTAACCTCGGGTTCCAGAGTAAAAGTTTCACAGAGCTCTCCCTCACACCATAGATTAGTAGCCCAGCAAATAAGAAAGAGTAATACCTTCGACCACTACACGGTAAGGAATATGAGGTGCCCTTACTGCGGGTCAGATAACATTGTTTGGGACTATGTGAGGGGCGATGTCATCTGCGCGTCATGCGGCACGGTCCTTGAGAGGATATACGTTACTGAGTATCGTCGAGCTAACCAAGAACTCATGCAGGAGCCTGTAAAGACCCGTACCTACAAGAGGTACGGAAGGAGCGGGCGAGTTACCTTAACGAAGTACACGTCAGAGTACCTAAAGTTAATAAGCAAGGTCAAGAAAAGTAAGAGGTTAAAGAATATAATCATAGATTCTGAGCAATTAAGAAAGTACGTTGAGGGGGAGGGACCGCCCGTCAAGATATTTAAGAGGAACCCACAAAATGTTCAGACGTTATTGAAAGATCCTAAGGTTAAGTTAGTGTTAGAAATAATGTTGCGCTTTCCCAGATTATCCTCTAGAACGGATCGTGCTAAGGTAGCATTAGCGCTGATGGCGTTGATGCTCTTAGCGGGGAGGAGGATTAACGCTAGGGAGGTCGCTGAGAAATCTGGGATCAGCGCGATGCATGCTCGCAGGCTTGCCAAGACCCTGGAGGAAAACAGGGAGTTCGTGGAGGAATTAAAGAAAGCTATCAAGCAGTGACGTTAATTACCGCAGTGCTCACTAACGTATTTAGTCAAGGATTTCTTAACTAATTGAGCAACTTTACTACCATCTACTCTACCCCTAACTTTAGACATTACCTTCCCCATAACAAGCCCAAACGCTCTAGCTCCCCGAGCACATACTACTTCGGCGTTGTTGTTAATCACTTCGTTAATTATTCTGAGGAGTTCCTCATCCGATAAGCTCCCGTACTTTCGTAGGATTTCCTCAAGAGGCGATCCTGAACTCAAGTATTCTGCTAGTATCTCAGGGATAGCTTCCTTCGCTATGTACCCCTCGCCAACCTTAGATAACACCGTGACTAAGTCTTTGAAGGACACTTTACTCACATCAAGGCCTTCCGACTTAAGGGCTTTCAAGTGGATAAGCAGGGTTGAAGCGATAATCTGTGGGTGTACCTTACTGTGGAGTTCCCTTAGAAGGTCGAGGTAAGTTGTGAAGACAGGATCTTTTATCAGCTGGTGTGCTAGCTCCCTACTAAGTCCGTGAACTTTGATAAGTTCCTCTAGGGCTTCCTCGGGCGTCTTTGGTTTCAACCTCTCTGCTTCCTTAAGGAGGTCTGTAGTCAACCTTAATGGAGGCACGTCGGTTTCTGGATACATGCGAGCCGCGCCTGGTTGTGGGCGTAGATATCTAGTGGTGCCGTCGGGGTTTGCCCCGCGTGTCTCGGGGGGTACTCCTTTGAGTGCATACCTAGCTCTATCGATTAATGCTCTCAGCGCTCGCTCACATTTCTCCTTATCAGCGATCACTATGGCATACGCGTCCCTCTGAGGGTCGAGCCCGAGGATTTTGAAGAGCTTGGTTTTAATCTCTTCGCTTATCCCGTAAGCTGGTAGCTCATCACTATGTATTATGCCCCCAACACCACCCCATGCTTTAGCGTAGTCTGACAGTTCAGTGCCAAAGCGACGTGATGGCTGTATCTCCATGCCGAGTAGGCCTCCGAAGCCCTTGAGCCCCACAGCAAGTGCTCTTGCCCCCTTCTTAATGGCTCGCTGTATGAACCTGGTCTTGGCTTCCTTGAGTATTTCCGTGACGTCAATGAACTTATAGGTTAGTTCCTCTTCGCGTACACCTCTTCGGGCAAGCTCTTCCTTAATTTCAAGAAGTCTTAATTGACGCATTACCTCGTACTCCACTATTTTCGGTATTAGCTCTAGTTTACTTACTCCCTTTACCTCGGTCTTCACCCCACCTGAAATCGATATATTAAGATCCTGCCTTATAGTTCCTAATCCGCGCTTAACCTTACCGGTTAGTCGTAGGAGCAAACCTATCTTGAGAGCTACCCGCATTGCCTGTTCTGGTGAATGTATATCGGGGCTCGTGGATATCTCGATTAATGGTATGCCCAGTCTGTCGAGGTTATACTCCACGTAGCCTGGCCCTTCACTAACCTTCCTTGCAGCGTCCTCCTCTAAGCATATCGTCTGTATCCCTACGCGTCCCTCCTCATCGTCTATGTAGCCCCCTAGCGCTACTATGGCGGTTCGCTGGAATCCCGTAGTGTTTGAGCCGTCTATCACGATCTTACGCATGACGTAGATTTCATCGACTGGTGTTGAATGGAGTGCCCTCGCCACGGCTAGAGTGATGATTACTGCCTCCCTGTTGAGGTCGTGAGGGGGCTCCTCATCTGTCTCAACCATGCAGGCATGTCCCTGTGGAACGCGGTATATTATCCTTCGTCCCTTCCTCATCTCGTAAAGGGCGGCAGGGTCTATTTCCCCTACCTCGCTCTTCGCTACCCTGAGGTAACGGGTGATCGTGGTTTCGGGGACATTGTCGTTTGTCAGTGACGTAG
>JAMOOZ010000232.1 GCA_027064885.1 Desulfurococcales archaeon | reverse complement strand
AGCCGTAGTCCGGGATAAAGCGGTTTAAGGGTAAGTCTTAAGAATACCTTAGCTGTGTAACAGTTAGGGTAGACTACTTTGCATGTTACTTACTCTCCGGGGAAATTCGTTAATCGTGAAGCAGAGCTCAAGGCCCTTGATACGGCTTGGGAAAGCAGGCCTAGTTTAGTCATTATTTACGGGAGGAGAAGGATAGGTAAGACGAGGCTTGTGCTGGAATGGTTGTGTGGTCGCGGCAAGGCAGGGAAGCATGCTTACTACCATGCGGTGCCGGCAAAGCATGAGGTGAACCTTACGGGCATGGCTGTATCCTTAGAGGAACACTTGGGGATTAAGGGGTTAAGTAAGGTGTCGTTCAAGAGTATAGACTCGCTTCTCGAGCTAGTGTCGCAGTACGTCAGCGACGCGGTAATTGTTATTGATGAGTTCACGTACTGGGTACGGGCCGAGCCGAGAGTCGTGGGCGAGTTGCAGAGGTTCGTGGATCACGTACTACCGGGCACGAAGCTAATGTTAGTGTTAATGGGGAGCTTAGTAGGTGTTATGTTCAGGGAGGTTCTTGGGGGTGGTGCTCCCCTCTACGGGAGGGCCTCCAGCAGGATTAAGCTGGATGAACTCAGACTGCGTGACCTACGTGCGATGCACCCCAGCTTAAGCATAGAGGATGTCTTCCTAACCTACGCTGCCTTCGGCGGCGTGCCCTTCTACCACGTCCTGATCGAGGGGTACGAGGATGTCGCGGAGGCTATATGGGATATGTTTCTCTCGCCGACGGCTAGGCTGAGGGACGAAGTAAGCTTCATGTTGCGCGATGAGTTCAGGGACCCGTCAACGTACTACAGTGTGCTTAAGGCGATTGCTTCAGGGGCTGACATACCCTCAAGAATAGCTGACGTTACCGGGATGCACAGGCAACACGTGAGTAAGTACCTTGCTGTGCTTGAGGGGCTAGACCTAATCGGTAGGGAGGCCCCACTCTTCAGTAAGAAAGGCAGGTACGTCATTAAGGATAAGTTAATCATGACTTGGTTCAACATAGTTGAACCCATAACCACGCGCGATCCAAGCCCACCTAAGGAAGCCACGCTCGCCGAGGTCAGGGGGAAGCTACGTTCTCAAGCCTCGAAAGTATTCGAGGATGTGGGCAAGCGCTTCGCAATAGCTTGGGGGCACCTACACGGGATTAAGTTCGACGCTGTCGGCAGGTTCCTTCATAAGGGTGTCGAAATAGACGTGGTGGGCGTGAGTAAGTCTAAGGGTGAAGTACACTTATTCGAGGTTAAGTGGAGCGACCTAAGCGCCGAGGATGTGCATAGAGTTGCCGCAACCCTCAAGCAGAAAGCAACGCACCTCCCAGCATCATTAACAGAGTATACCCTAGTACCTCACCTAATGGTTAAGGCTTGCACCGATTGCCAGGATCTGGGAAGCGAAGG
>JAMOOZ010000231.1 GCA_027064885.1 Desulfurococcales archaeon | reverse complement strand
TGGACGAGGTAATCAGGAGGTACCCGATAGACCCCTCAAGGCTCGGGGTAACCGGGATAAGCTACGGAGGCTACATGACGAACGTAATAATAACGAAGACAGACCGCTTCGCAGCCGCGGTGCCGGAGAACGGGATAGGTGACTGGGTAAGCGACTACTGGGCCAGCGACATAGGGTACTGGTTCAACCCGGACCAGATAGGCGGGACACCCCTCAACAACCTCGAGGAGTATGTAAGGAAGAGCCCAGCGTTCAGGGCGGCGAATGTGAAGACACCGGTACTCATCATACACTCCGCCGAGGACTACAGGTGCTTCATAGACCAGGCACTCGCGATGCACACAGCACTCGTAATGAACCACAAGGAATCGAGGCTGGTGGTGTTCAAGAAGGGTTCCCACGGCCACAGCATATACGCAGAACCAAGGCACAGGAGGAAGAGGTACGAGCTAAAGCTCCGGTGGTTCAAGGAAAAACTGGGAGTAGCTGGGAAGAGCTAGTGTCAGCGAATAACATAGTTCTTTCACTATCCCTGAGATTACGGTTTTTGAGTAACTTACTCGGTGTCAGTAGGTTAATTACCTATTTCAGGTGATTAGGTATGGTGGAGTCGTAGTGAGGGTAAAGACTAGCATATACATTGACCGAGAGCTATGGAGGAGGTTTAGGGAATACGTGAGGAAGAAGGGTTACGAAGTATCCGATTATTTGGAGTCAGTGATTGAGGACGCGATGTTTGAGGACGCCCTTATTCGTGACCTGGACGACCTGATCGACAAGGACAGCGTCGAGGAGATAGACTTCGAGCCCGTTGTTCCAGAAAGAGGGTCTGTGAGCGAGCTTGTTAGGGTGATGAGGGATGAGCGTGCCCATAACCTATCTAGACAGTAGCGCCATTATCAAGAGGTACGTTAGGGAGAGCGGCTCCGATACTGTCAGAGATGCCTTCATGAGGGCCTACTCAGGTGATGAGGTGCTGTCCTTCAGTGTTTGGAATATCGGTGAGGTACTAGGCGTCCTGGATAGGGCAAGGAGAATTGGAAGACTCAATTCAGACAAGTACAGTCTTGTGAGGAACAGGTTCTTGAGAGAGGTGAAAAGGATGTCTAAGATCGGTATTCTATTATTAGTTCCATTAAGGCGGAGGATCCTGGTGGACTCTTGGAAAATCGTTGAGAAGCACCACATATATGTGGCCGACGCTCTCCAGATAGCAACGGCGCGCAACATCGGTGCAGACGCATTCCTCACAGGGGATAGGCGGCTCCATGAGGTAGCTCTAAGCGAGAACCTCAGGTCTAGTCTGCTTGCATGAGTGTCTCGCTGGTCATGCAAAACAAAGCACGTACCCCGAATGATGTGTTCCCCAAGTTCATCAACGAGGTTTCCGTTGAACGCGCTTAGTGACGCTTCTTGCAAGGAAAATTTTTGTTTTCTTTGGTACGTACCACT
>JAMOOZ010000230.1 GCA_027064885.1 Desulfurococcales archaeon | reverse complement strand
ATGTCCAGGATGACGTCACCGGGTTCGGGGTTAAGCGCGTTAACGACTGCCGCTGAGGCCTTGTCTTGAGGGATGGCCATAAATTCCTTGACAGGCTTGAGTAACCTCACAGGTTTCGGTGAGTGTTTCACGAACACCATGTAGGAGAAGTGCTTATCTACTTCGTATTCAACGCCTTCCTCTTCAAGCCAGCGAAGAACTCTCTCCTCAGGGGCTTTCAGTGTGTTTATCCTTAACCACCAGCGCCTGCGGTTCATCTCGCTCAGTAGCTCTTCCACTTCATCCCCTACCAAGGACGCTAGCTTCTCGTAAAACCATTTTTGATAGGATAGGCGACACCAAGGCAGGAGGTTCGTATCACTCCATTGCTTACTTAGCCAGAACCTCACAACCTTCCCATAACTCCTTAGTTTAGGGTTCACGCATAGAACCTTGAGATAATCGGAAATAAGTTCCCTCGCCATATTGTAGATTTTCTCCCTCTCCTCAAGACCCTCAGCGCATTTCCCCTTACACGCCCTCTTGAAAGCCACGTCAACTGAGACCTTGTGACTGAGGACCTCATAAAGTACTGATGAGAGTACCTTCACGACGAGCTTATCACGCCTCATGAATGCCTCACCAATGTGATGTGTCAGTGAGGGTCCCATTCATCATATTTCAGCCACTGACGGTGCCATCATTCACTATGGCTAAAGGTTTACTCACCTAATAACGTTACCCATGGAGGTGGAGGTACCAACCTTATTAAGACGGTAGCTTAGTACGTGGTGGAATGATGATGCCGCTCCAAAAGGATTGGGCAGGGATGAATGCCTCGCGACGATCTGACCGCTGCTTAATTAAGTTCCGTGTTTGATTCAACGTAGAACCTACTTCGCCGAGCGTGTCAGCTTCCTTACATACTCCTTAGCTTTCCTCAGAGTTCCAGAAACCCTCCATGGAATTACTACTACCTTACCTTCACTCAGCTTCTCCACGGCACCTAAAGCAGCTAGTACTTCCCACTTTCGCGGGGCCTTGAACCTAATTATGGCTGTACTTCTTCCCTCATCTAGATCCATTACTTTGAGCCCCGCTGTTAATGATCTACTGGTTCCGTAAAGCCTTCCGTAGGCATTGAGTAGGAATGATTCTAGTTCCGCCTTACTTAGCTTGCCAGGGTGCACGAGCCTAACTATTAAATACCTTCTACGCTCCCTTCCCTCTTTTCTGGCCTCTACCGTCTTCACGTACGTCTTAACCGCCCTACTGTCTAGAGCTGTTGCCAGGAGTGCTACTTTAGAGTTAATGGCTCTGAAATGTCTGTAGAGAAAAGTAACTATGACGAGAGAAACAACTGAGAGTGCCAATGATACGGATGCCAGGATAATTGCTAATTGCCCTTCACTTGATGACATACCCTGCACGCTCCATCAGTGTTTTGGGGTTCGTCGTGAGAGCTGCTAACGCCT
>JAMOOZ010000229.1 GCA_027064885.1 Desulfurococcales archaeon | reverse complement strand
GGAGTAAGACAGCTAATCGCAAGATAACACGCTTCCCAAAGAAGAAGCTACTAGAACACGCAGTAGTAATGTCTATGAAGTATGGGTTTAAGGTCTACCTAGTAAATCCAGCATACACGTCAAAAATAGGAGAGAAAATAGGGAGAGAACTTGGACTAGATAGACATACAGCTTCAGCATATGTTCTAACGCTTAGGTACTTAGGAGTGTCTAAGGTGATAGCAAGCAACTCTAGCAGCTGAAGAAACCGGGATATCTTTATCATTGAACGGTCAGAGCGGGACTACACTCATCACTCATCAGTGGGTCGAGGCTCGTCATCCACGAGCGTGTTGTGGTGCCCCGGCCGGGATTTGAACCCGGGTCACGGGCTCTCCCCACAGCCCCGCATAGCTGCTCGAAAGGCCCGCATACTTGGCCGGGCTATACTACCGGGGCACCCGAAAACGTGGGGTAACGAGGGGCTTTAAGGGTTTGTGGCGCCGGGGGCGGGATTCGAACCCGCGTGCCCTTAACGGGCAGTGGGTGGCCCGCTGGCTCCAGGGACTCGGGCCCACCCCCTTGACCGCTCGGGCACCCCGGCCCCAATAGGTGAGGATTTAGGGACTATAAAAACAGGTGATGCACAAGAAGGACCCAAATTTAGCGACCAAAAACATCTTCAGCTAAGTCACACCGCCAGAGGGACGCCGCTTTCTTTGCTTAGCTTTAGTAGGCTGTAGAAGCCGAACAGTAGCATCACCCACCCTATCGCGAACAGTACCACAGCGTATGCCTGGGGTATCTGGAAGTACGGCGCGTTAGCGGTCACTATGTACCCCAGTCCCATCGATGTCGAGACCCACAGAGCCTGAATAGCGGATGCCGCGATCCCTCTGACATCGTCGTCTTTCTTGAGCTTAATCACTGCTGCATATACAGCTGACGTAAACAGGACTATGCCCCCGAGGGACAGCGTAAGATAGTACCCTCTATAAGTGACGTCCTTTATCAGCATCCCTATGACCACCGTTGCCGCCGCCAGGAGTAGCATGACGAACACGTATGTGAGAGCTCTTGCCTTTATGTTCCCGCCACTCATGATCGATCACCTCAGAACCCTGTGCTTGACTCCACCCATTCCCCAACGCCCCAGCTGATGCCGAGCTTCTCCATGGGCACTATTAACGCTAGATACAGCACGAACGCAGTGATCAGGCCGTTAATTACGGGCGCCCCCCACCCCATCTGGGAAGTATACCATGCAATGGCGCCGCCGGCAAACACTGCCAATATCCCTGGTATGTTGAGCATCGGGTACTTCGTCCCTGGGCCGAACTTATATCTCTCTTTAGGATTCTTTAGGCCCAGCACGAACGGGCGGAAGATGTAGTAGTCAGCTATGATCACAGCGCCTACCGGGGGTATGAAGTACCCTAGGTAGCTGGCGAAGCTTATGAACGGCTCTAGGCTCATTC
>JAMOOZ010000228.1 GCA_027064885.1 Desulfurococcales archaeon | reverse complement strand
CCTGGTTGCTGCTGAGAACATACCGGCCATATTCTCTATTATTACTGGCGGCTTGAGCGATGTTCTGGGTCGTAAGGGCTTAATCTTACTTAGTTTTGCTGGTGTACCAGCCCTTGCGTTAATGTTTGTTGCCCCGGTCAGGATTATTCCGTTGCTTGTTGGGCTTTACGTGACGTTCTGGACGATTTCCATACCCTCTGTTATGGGCACGTTACTTGATAGGACTAGGTCCTCAAGCATGCATTACTCGATATACGCGATGTTCGGGTCTATGGGGTGGGGTTTGAGCGGGGTTCTAGCAGGCTTCCTTGCAGGAGCTTTTGGCGATAGAGTCGTGTTCGTTGTAGCTGCCGCTCTCCTCGGCGCTGGGCTGGTATCCGCTTACGTTACTCATCCAGGTGACGGGGGCGGGGTCTCGGCACGTGAGGTGCTTGCTGGTGCGAAGCTAGTGTTACTCCCATTACTCGCTGCTGCCGCCTCCATAGCCGCTGCTGACGGTTTCTACGGTGTCTTCTCGCTGAAGCTCCGTGACATTGCAGGCTCGTCCGAGGTCTTTGGGTTGCTGTACACGACGCTCCCCGCACTCATAGGGGTCTTCGCTAGGCCAGTCGCTGGTATTGTGGCCGAGAAGCTCGGGGCGCTTAAATCATTCTTCTGCGTGATCGTGTTGTACGCCATCGTGCTTCCCTTAATGGCCGTCACGTCCGGGCTTGTTGCCGTTGTGTTCTGGGTCCTTCCCCTATGGCCGTTTCTTGATCAGTCGATGGTCATGCTCATATCTCGTTCACTCCCGAGCCGTCTGCAGGGTCTTGCTGCTGGTGTCGTAAATACTGCGTACTCCTTAGCGGGTTTATTGGTGCTCGCGGCTGCCCTTACCCCAGCGTTCAGTAGCTTATGCGTTGCCGCTGTAACCTCTCTTATTTTTCTCTGCGTGGCTTCGGCGGCGCTGATCGTGTCAAGGCTACGTTACTAGAGCTTTCCTAGCCCGGTAGTAGAGGACCGCCGCTACGGTCACCAGCGCTGAAGCCGTTGCTGAGAGGACTACGTAACCATACATCTTGACTATGAGGCCCGAGGTAAGGGACCTACTATGGTTCCTAACCCTATCATTGCGTTGAGGTGCCCTGACCTTTCGTCCTTTCTTTCCTTCTCTGACATCGCCAGTATGACTGCGGTGAGTGAGGAGTTTATCGCTGTCCACGTGAGCCCCACCACCACGAATCCCGTGAGGATTATGGGTAAAGCAGATACCCTCCCTTCAAGCAGTAGTACGTACGCTGGTAAGAGGAATAGTGGTACCCTAGCGGTTGTCGCAACTATTAGTAACTTCCATGCCCTACGATAATCACTTATAATCGGGTAAGCCACCCTGTATGTTAGGGTTGACACTATGGATGATACGAGGTACGTGATGTAGACCTCAATGTCGTTTAACCCTACGCTCCTCATGAAGGCAGGCATCGGTGTGAAG
>JAMOOZ010000227.1 GCA_027064885.1 Desulfurococcales archaeon | reverse complement strand
GTGTGAAGTATTACCGGCTTTTGTAGTACCAAGTAGGATTGATGAGGGTTTTACTGGGTAGGCGTGTTGTTCCCTGCCATGGTGAACTAGCTGCACCCTTTATCATCCTGAGCGTTAACCAACTTTAGTCCATGGAAAGAGTCACATTACCAACCCACTATGATTGCTATCCGCAACCCTTACGAGGTTATTACAAAATACCGAAAATTCTATTGCTAAATCATAATTGAATAGACTTTGCTCATACCCGGGCTCGTTAAAGCGCCCTCCGACGAATCGGAAACGGATCAGCTTCCAAATCACGTACTACCAAATCACACCCTAATCCCGGGCAACCTTTAAGTACCACGAACACGCTCCAAACTCTTGGAGTGGTCGGGGTTGGTGGTTCTCGCGCGGTAAAGCCCGGATCCTGCAGGACCGGACCGCCCTCGCATTAACCCGAAGTTAACACGGGTAATGAAACTCCCCTTAGCCCTACCTTCACCGCCGTGTAGAACAAGTACTCCTCGCATTAACCCGTAGTTAACACGGGTAATGAAACTTGCCGACTACGATGTCCTTGACCAGCTCCCGGACCGCCCTCGCGATCTTGCATTAACCCGTAGTTAACACGGGTAATTAAATGGCCACGTCTTTGCGTACTCCCGTAACCCTGACGGTCGCTTCGTCAAAGACTTGCATTAACCCGTAGTTAACACGGGTAATGAAACAGCTCCAGCAGCCTGTCCAGCCGGTCATCGGCGTACGCCTCGTACAACTCCGCCCTACTTGCATTGACCCGTAGTTAACACGGGTAATGAAACGCTCTCGATTTGGTTCAGGTTCCGGATCAGCCTTCTCCATTGAGCCTCCTTGCGTTGGCGCCTGCCGCCTCGGCGGGTGAGGCTGCCGTGAGCTGCGCCGTTTTTCGTCACACTATTGTTACACATCTCGTAACGATCTGCAGACTGATTTAAAATAGGTTGAAGATGCCGTGGAAACGCATTGGGAGCGCCTGCACCTGTGGGTAAGGATTGGGGTACCTTAGGTGCCGGGTGGTGGGTAGTCCCCCATTACCGGAGCGTCCTGACGGTGCGGGGATCGCGCTCCCTTTCTCCGACGTTGGAGCGGCTTCTCTCGGTCTGGTCCTGACCCGGGTTCCTTAGGACCCCGGTACAGGGTGACCCGGGGCGCGCGAGTAAGGGCGCTTTGGTCTCCGGGACCGCGAGCGCGCTCGGGCGTCACGGTCGGTTGAGTGGTCGGGAGGGACTCGGCCTCGCACCTCGTTGGGCTTGGGGCGGGGTGGCATGGTGCCGCGGTTGGGTGCTATCACAGTGAGATGCGGACGCTGGACCATCGGTCTGATCGGGCGGCGCGCTCGGAGCGGTCGGCGCGCATCCGAGTGCCCGACTCGGTTTCCAGTATCCTAGGAGCGGGCGCTCCTAATCCCGTGCTGTAGTTACCTCCTGTAGTTACCTCGCAGCACGCTCC
>JAMOOZ010000226.1 GCA_027064885.1 Desulfurococcales archaeon | reverse complement strand
AGGAGGGTGTTGTTGATGCCGTGTTAGTGGCTAGGAAGGCCGAGGGCTTAAGAGGTGTTATCCAGCTCGCTAGGTGTAGGGAGGAGATCCTCACAGCCGCTGGCGATAAATGGAACGTTGTCCCATACACTAGGGAATTAGGTGAGGCACTGAGAAGCGCTGATGTTGAGAAAGTAGCCATAGTTGGGCTACCGTGTCAAGCCCAATTCCTAGCTCAAATGAGGTTAATGCCGCTAATGGAGAGTGACTTCAGCGAGAAAATAAAGGTAGTTATAAGCCTCTTCTGCTTCGGCACATTCGCAACCGACGCCTTCATAGCGTTCCTAGAACGTGAACATGGTCTCAAACCAGAGAACGTCGCATCAGTACTCCTAAGAGGTGAAAACATCATCGTAGTATCAGTCGACGGGAGGAGAGTGATCATACCGATCAAGGAAGCCCTAAAGTACATACAGCACGGATGCCTAGTATGCCCAGACTACACAGGAATATTCGCCGACCTCTCAGCAGGCATAAGCGAATCCCACCTAGGAAAGACAGTACTCATCGTTAGAAACGAGGAAACACTGAAAATGCTTGAAGACGCCGCAGGTAAGGGCTACCTAGGCCTAGAACCAGCACCACCAGAAGTCTTCGATGAGCTGGAAATGAAGGCCGAGGCAAAGAAAAACCGTGCAATAAGGTACTTAAGTATGATAGCATGAATGAAACTTTAATTAACTTTAGTTAATATGACTATTCTTCAGTAGAATGAACCGTTAACATTCAATAACAAATAAATGCTTTAAGCACCCGGAATGTATTCTCTATAAGGGAAATAAAGTGAACGTTTCGCTTTCGAAGAAAAATTGAGGTGTTTTACGTCACGGTTATACTTCTAGCATTAGTATTACCTCTAGTCACTATCCCTATAACCTATTGTAATTACCAAGCAACTGCTGTCAATAATACGAACAATATAGCTGGTGGTAGTTTACGCGGTGTCACTTCGCTAAGGGTCGTACCTGTGTATGTAATAGGCACGTTAGATAACCTTGGCAAGTTACATAAAGTACTCAGCCTAGGCAGTGGTAGAATTGTTAGTGTAAGCATAAGTAGGTTAGAAGCCCTCTATACACCACCGCCTAGACTCGGTATTATAGTTATCGCGCGCAAGCTACAGCCAATGGAAGAGAAGGCTCTTGAAAAATGCTTCCTCAGAGGATTCGTAATCGTATCATTAGGTAAGGTAACCCATAACCAGGTAAACAGGGTATTATCACGAATAGCAACAATAACTATTGACGCTAACGGAACTGAACTATACATCTACAAGCTAATCGGAAGACTCACAATTAACGGTCATTATCCCGTATTAGTAGAAGGGTACGCGGGTAAGGGCTTTACGGAGATAATATCCGGTAATAGGCTTGGGTGGGAGGACAACGGTTACACATGGTTTAACGACTTCATTAAGTCCAAGTACGAGCTTTACTACTACAC
>JAMOOZ010000225.1 GCA_027064885.1 Desulfurococcales archaeon | reverse complement strand
CCCTAACGCACGCATCATAACAACGAATGGCACTTTAGTGGGTATAGGCGGGAAGTTAATCATTAATACGCCGTCCTTATGCCTATCGAGGATTATCGGCACTCTGTACCCTGCCGATGCCGAGATCACCTTAGCTGAGTGCGTGATGTTTGAACCCTCCTTAGAGACGTCCACGAACACCCTGTTATGGGCTAGATCCTCTTGAGTAACTATGACTTTCTCAGAACCATTAACTATGAAGTAACCACCGGGATCCCTCCAGTCCTCCCCTATGCGTATCAGCTCCTCTTTACTCATCCTTGATGTTGGGTCAAGAACCGACCTAACCATGACGGGCAAGCTACCAAGCGGTATCTCCTGCCTAGCAACCTCAATGCCGTTCTCGTAAAGAACCACGGTTAACCACATTGGAGCAGCGTACGTTAAGTTCCTTATCCTAGCAATCATGGGTGTTAGGCGTTCAATGTTCCCCTCAACTTCACGGAACTGCGGCTCACCAATTTTTATGTCCTGAATCTCTATGTACACGCCTGCTTGATTAGTCTCTATTCGGCCGAACTCCTTAACTATGCGTTTAATCCAAGAGGTTACGAAGGCATTGAAAGAGTCGAGATGCTGCCTAACTAGACCCTTCTCCTGTAGGAAAGCCTGCATTAACACCCAACGATCCTCAGGTGTCAGCGTGCCCTCATCATTCTTTTTACTTACTCCCTGCATCACCCTCGCGTCACCCCGCAATCACGAACCTGTAAACAACTATCTTGCCCGCGGTAGGGGATTTTCTTATGATCCTAACAACATCGCCTGGCTTAGCTCCAATCCCCCTAGCAATAGGGTCTGATGCCCTCAGTAAGGGAAGTTGCTGAGGCGTTACACCCAATTCCTTGAGTATCTTAATAGCTTCCTCTTTCGGCACTACCTCATGCACCGGGACAAGTTCGTGATCCATTATCTTGGTCTTTTTCTTTCCGGACATGAATTATCAACCCGCTACTCCTAGCTAACTAGGAAATCTGGAACCCTAATTATAAGCTTTAACGCGTGAATCAACGCCTCACTCGATAAGTTTAAGTTTGCGATATAATAAAGATGTTGGTGGGCCCGTAGCTCAGCCAGGTAGAGCGGCGGGCTTTTAACCCGTAGACGGGTACGGTAGGGCTCCAAACCGGCCCCGGCGGAGGTCCCGGGTTCAAATCCCGGCGGGCCCGCCACAAGCATCACTACTCATAATGGAATCCTCGGGAAGGAACGCTTTTACTTTGCAAGAAGCAGCATTAATGAGGATTGTGAGCGGTTTCCGGGGTTTAAGGTTTTTATGGGTTTGTGTGGGTTTTTGTTTGGGGTAGGGGTACGTCTTGGATGTGGGGTTTGCGCCTTTGGCCCTGAACGGCGCCCACGACCCCGTGCGGAGTGGCTCGCAACCATAGTGAAGCACGGGGCGGAAAACACGACCCGTCCCAGCAAGACCCCACAATAACCTAG
>JAMOOZ010000224.1 GCA_027064885.1 Desulfurococcales archaeon | reverse complement strand
AGGGTGGAGGGGATGCAGAGTTGTCTCAAATGAAAGTAGGAACTCAACAAGACTTAGGCGACATACGTTCTCGCCAAGCAGGTAGAAGCGTACAAGCAGCTTCACCGTTACGGGTGGGAGGTCAATAATGTGGGGATGGATAATCTCTAGTATAGTATCGGCGGCTGTGTCTATTTATAACACAGATCAGCAGAAGCAGTTAGCGCAAGAGCAGGAGCGTAACGCTCAAACACGTGCGGACGCACAGTCCAGAGAGCAGCAGAAACAGTTAGAGCAGCAGAGGCTACTCGATAACCTAGCAGCGAGTAATGAGGCTCAAGCAGACCTCGATACACCTACGTTCTCTATGGACTCCTCTGAGGATGCCTTAGCTATTGGTAGGAATAGGACATCTAAAGGCAGAACCGTACAGTCCGCCCCTTCTGCACTGAGAGTGGGGTAATTTATGACATTAGAGCAAGAGTTTAACTCGATGCACTCCACGGATAAAGCTGATCTTATGCTTAGATCCGAGACTTATGCAGGTTGGACGCTACCTTCAATCTTTCCTCCTGAATACGTGAACTCATCGACAGAGATTCAGAACGATTACCAAGCTCTCGGTGCTAGAGCAGTTAATCACTTAGCAAATAAACTTAACTTTGTGTTATTTAATCCTAATCGCCCATTCTTCCGCCTGCGTGTTGATGACGCATACATGCAAGAGTTGGAAGCTAAGGGGCTGGACTCTTCTACCATTGAGTCCGTGTTCAGTGCAAAAGAACAAGAGGCTATCGGCAGTATGGCGAAGAGACGGACACGTACTTCACTCGTCATGCTTATGAAACACCTGATTATCACAGGTAATGCCCTGCTGTACACACCAGAGGATAAAGGAAACACACAGGTATACTCACTACGGGACTACGTTGTAAAGCGGAGCCCTGATGGTACACCTCTTGTAGTAATTACCCGGGACTTAAAGAACAAGGCTCAGCTCCCAGAGGATGTACAAGCATTAATCACCGGTAAAGAGGACGATGAACACGTTACTCTATATACCGCTGTGAAGCTGAGGGATGGGAAGTACGAGCTGTCACAAGAGGCGGACTCTGTAACTCTCTCATCCAGCGGCTCATGGACAAAAGATGAACTGCCTTGGATTCCCTTGACGTGGAATCTATTAAGGGGGCAGCATTATGGGGTAGGTTTAGTTGAAGAGTACGCAGGTGCTTTCAACACGGTCTCTATCCTCACGGAGTCCTTGGTACGAGCAGGTGTTATCTCTGCGGACATCAAGTTTCTAGTAGATCCTGCAGGAACAACGGACTACGATGCGTTAAATAACGCTGCATCTGGGGAGTACGTCTCCGGCAGGGTGGGCGACATAGGTTCCTTACAGCTTAGTAAGGAGAGTGATCTTGCGTGGGTAATGAATCTTCTGGATGCAACAGAGAGAAACATTGCTCAGGCGTTCCTATTGAACTCAGCAGTAACGCGGGATGCCGAGAGGGTCACGG
>JAMOOZ010000223.1 GCA_027064885.1 Desulfurococcales archaeon | reverse complement strand
CACGTCAACAGGAAGATAGGGGACGTTAACGCCGCGATCCAGATACTGAACGCCGTCGGCCTATCGGACGCGATCTACTACAGGGCTAAGTACACTGAATTATCCACGGGTCAGAAGGAGAGGGCAAAGCTAGCCTCACTACTGGCCGAGAGACCCAACGTACTCATAATAGATGAGTTCGGCTCCCACCTAGACAAACTGACAGCCAAGAGGGTAGCGAGGAAGGTGGCGCAACTCTGCAGGGAGGCAGGAATAACCCTCATAGCCACCACCCACAGGACCGAGGTGCTGGAGGCGCTAACGCCGGACAAGGTAGTGATGGTTGGTTACGGAACCCTAATAGTTAAGGAGGGCCGCGAGACCCTGAAGCACTAACCCGAGCCTAAGTCGCGTCCCCAAGCAAACACTTTTATTTAACCGCGCGCTACTCACCATAGGTGTTTGACGTGTCTGGAATTAAGGAAGGAAACGAACTCGAGATCAGGCACACATCATCAGTGATCTACGCCCGCCTCCCCGGAAGCAAGGAGAAAGCATGGATAGCCTACGAGGTCGAAGGAAACATCATGAAGCTCCTCAAAACCTACACACCACCAGAATACCGAGGCAAGGGAATAGCCGCCAAACTCACTCAATACGCTATCGAGCTAGCCAAGAAGAACGGGTGGGTCATAGAACCCGTATGTAGCTACGCCATACACTACTTCATCAAGCACCCAGAACTACGGGAACTCCTAAAACCAGAACTAAGGAATGCAGACCTAAGGAAATTATTCGAAGAAAGACTGAAAGAAGAGCGGGCAAGCAAAGCGTGAATTCCTCACACAATACCCAACTCCCTAAGAAAAACCCTCAAACTATCATCCAACTTAACGTTACCCAAATCATTGACCCCGCCAAAAGCATCACGCATTAAACATGGCAGGAACTTCTTCTTATAGTTAATACCATGTCTCCTCCTAAAGTACTCCTTAACAGACCTCAACGCACCAACATCAGCTGGCTGCTCATGACACCCACTGAGACCCAAAGCAACACAAGCCCACACCTCCAAACAAGGCGTGACAACAATCACACGCACCTTATCCGCCCACGAAGGAACATGCCTCCTCCTAATATTCCGCTCAACCTCCTCAGCACGCCTGTTTTCAGCATCAACTAGTACTATTACTTTACTGAAGTGCTTGAAAGCAGCCCTAACTAATTTGGACATCTTCTGGCTACATATCTCTATTCTTCTTACATTCACCTTAACATTAATGTCAAGAGCACTAATTAAAGACTCAATCGCTTTACGTCCGTAGGAATCCTCAGTAAAAACCATAATCCCATGGGTCATTCCCATCTCACTCCTCAACGAACCCGTAGAGGAGTGCCTCACTTGGGGTTAAGCCAAGTTCACGTAATTTCTCTTTAAGCTTCTCAGGATCCCTAATCCTACGCGCCTTACATACAGCACCTTCCCGTTCAAAAACAACAATCTCATCCAAGCTCTTCGCTAAGT
>JAMOOZ010000222.1 GCA_027064885.1 Desulfurococcales archaeon | reverse complement strand
CTGCACTGCACTCCACACCTACGTGCCTGCACGCCTCTACCAATTCACTGATGGAGGGCCGGATTACACATAAATCCTTAGGCACTCTTCTCCCGAGCCGCCTGCTCAGACTGCAGTCGAAGTACTCTGGCCATAAGACAATAGTTTTCACGGTGACCTAACCCGTGAAATTATTTCTTCTCGATTAAAACGGCGTTTATCACGCCGTCCTGGCCGGGCCTTGACGTGACTCTGGCCCGCCCTATCTCGGTCTCTATTATTGAGCCCTTAGTGATTATGCCTCTGCGGGCGAACTCCCTGTTGCTGGGGGTGCTCTCGATGCTGAGTATCCTCGCTCTCTTAGACTCGCCTGTCTCTGGGTCTGTGACGTTGGCGTAGAGGGCTTCCTTAAGCCTTATCTTCATATTACCGCCCCTCACCCTCTGCTTTACCCTTCTTTCTCTGTCGCTAAGTGTCGTGAATGTCGGGAACCTGCCCATCTCGTACTTTCTCTTACCACGTGCGGGCCGCTTCCTTCCACCACTTATCTTCTTCATGTCATTGCCCTGGTAGATGCCCATACCTCGTCCCAGCTTTACGGGCGAACGCAGTTTATAAGCCTTCGAGGCCCCCTAAGCACAGGGCTGAGGTCATTGAGTAAGACATCAAAGGGAATTATAGCGGCGATAGCAAACGCAGTGCTCCGCCCGGTATACAGGGTATATGAGTGGTGGCTTTGGAGGCAGATCAAGAAAGGTCCCTTCCCGAGGCACGTGGCCGTCATACCCGACGGTAATAGGAGATGGGCTAGGTACCTAGGAATGGATCCGAGGGAGGGCCATACCTACGGCTATGAGAGACTGAGAGATGCTCTTGACTGGCTCTGGGACCTAAACGTTAGGGCAGTAACTATCTACAGCACCTCGTACGAAAACTGCATAAAGAGGTCCCGGGACGAACTCGAGCATCTCTTCAGGCTACTAAGAAGGGGAATAGAGGAACTAGTTACCAAGGGGGAGATAGACAAGAGAAGGATTCGCGTAAAATTCTTCGGGAGACTTGACATAGTTCCGGAAGACCTTCGCAAACTAATGAAGGAATTAGAGAATTATAGTGCGAAGTACAGCGAGAGGTACCTTAATATCGCTGTCTGCTATGGCGGTAGACAGGAAATTGTTGATGCTGTGAAGAGGTTAGTGAAGGACGCCGTTGAGGGCAGGCTGGACGGGGAAATTGATGAGGAGGTGTTTAGGGAGTACCTCTATACGTCTCACCTAAGTGACGGGCTCGAGCAACCGGATCTCGTCATAAGAACCTCTGGCGAGATGAGGATAAGCAATTTCCTGCTGTGGCAGATAGCCTACAGCGAGCTATACTTCTGTGAGGTTTACTGGCCGGAGTTCCGTAAGATAGACCTCTGGAGGGCCATAAGGTCCTTCCAGAGGAGGGAGAGAAGGTTCGGTGCCTGACGGCCTCTACACGTACCTTTCCAGGGCATAGAGGGCTACAGCGACAACCATGAGTG
>JAMOOZ010000221.1 GCA_027064885.1 Desulfurococcales archaeon | reverse complement strand
CCGCTATGCGTAGAGGGGCCTTGAGGCTCAGGGAACTCGTCGGGTTAGTGGTGAAGCACACCAACGTTAAGGTACGCTTCGGCCCCCTACCAGTAATCGCTAGGCTAGCCCTAATGCTTCGGGGAGGCATAGGAGGAAGCAGCGCCCGCGAAACCATAATGCTCTTCACGAAAAACTGGTTCTACAGCACCGCGAAACTAAGGTCACTCGGCTGGAAACAAGAAATCCCGCTCGACGAAGGAGTCAAGGAAACGATACGCTGGCTAAGGAGCCCAGAGGCTCTAGAGCATCTCCAAGGATGATATGGTCAATAATGAACAGCAATTTAAACAACTGATGGCGTGAAGGCACATCCGTTACGCGTTACGTTGAAATACTTGGTTTGCATATCACTACTTACTGCTTCTCTACATTGCTGTAGTATTGTGTGGAGGTAGATGTCTTTGAGTCCCGAGATGAGGGTCGTTATTGGTGGGTTGGGTGGTGGCGGGGATGTTGGTTTAGCCCTCATCTTAGCTCACGAGTTATTCAGGGCTGGGTACAGGGTTTACGTTGTGTCCTTCGTTCCTTACCGTGTTAAGGACTTTGGTGGGGAGAGGGTTAGTGGGGCTTTAGTGAGGCCTGTGCGTGTGCGTAACTACGGTTACAGGGTGTTTGAGGACAAGCTCTACAAGATAGGTGTTCCTGAGGACAGTGTTTACGTGGTGTGCGCCGACGATATCTATGAGAACGTGCTTGAGGCGATGGATTGGGTGGCGAGGGTGTTGAGGCCTGCATGCACGCTCCACACGGACTTAGGCGGTGACGGGTTAGTGTTGGGTTACGAGGAGAAGCTCGGAAGCTATGCTACGGACACGGTCGCTAGGGCCGCGTTAGCCTACCTTGAGAGGAGGTGGGGGATAGCCGCTAGGATAGGTGTTGGTGGGTTAGGCGCTGAGGGCGGGGGTAAGGAGATAAACATGTGGGAGTTGGTTGCGGACCTCTACTACCTCAAGGATAAGGGAGCCCTCTTAACCGTCTTGGAGCCCGACCCAACCGACGCTTGGATAGGTCATGAGTTACTGAAGTACGCGTCCTCAGGCATGCTACCCATGTACCTACACTCCCTCGAGGGAATCGTGGGCCTAGTAAGGATGAAGGCCGCGTACCTGCGCGGGAGGTACCGTATAGAGCCCCACTACAAGTACGTGTTCGTGCTGGACGCCCTAAAGCATTGTGAGCTCTCCCCATTATGCGTTGAGGCAGGAAAGAGCGGGTTAGAGAGCGTTGAGGGGTGGGTGAGGAGGAAGCCCAACGACGAACTCTACAAGCTGTACGCGAAGATCACCTCAAGCAACTGGAGGAAGAAACTAAACAAGATCATCAGGGACGCAGTACGCTTGAGAAGCGGAGGCAGTGGCGACGTCGCCAAGGAAATATGTAAGTGAATAGCTAAGGCGCTACATTAATCTCCTTAACCACCCTGAAGTCATCGTCAAACGTCGCTATAGTTCCTGCCCCACCCT
>JAMOOZ010000220.1 GCA_027064885.1 Desulfurococcales archaeon | reverse complement strand
TGAACAACTTGATGAAGTTCGACTTACTTGATGACGAGATCACGCACTCTACGCTCAGGATGTGAGGGAGCTTAATCTTAGTGCCGTCTTCCTTCTCTACCTCTCGTACATGCTTAGGGGTAGTGAGTTCGAATACGAACCGAGCCTTCTTTGCTGGCTTCTTGTTTGGATACTTAGCACTCTTGGTATCATGTACGCCGAGCTCAATGTACTCACGGAACCGACATACACCCATACCCTCTTCGGGTAATACCTTCTCGAAGTTACCACCACTCTGTTCCTTGGTGAAGTCCTGTGCTCCTGCGCCTTGAATTAATTTGTTTACATCTACCATGTCTATCCCCTTAGATTAGTTAGAAAGAATAATGTCGCCACGAAGAGCCTCGAAGTGATCCATGTTCCATGATATTGAGCCTGCGCCTAGCTCCCGCCGCCCATTAGGTGAATGTACTACGAACCCTACATTCTCCTGTCTAAACAGAACTACTGTACCAGTGAACTCTTTCGACTCTGCCTCGCTACGGTAGATACCAAGCCACGGATACTCCCGCTTCTCCTCAGGTTTACCTATTAAGTCGCTCCTCATGTTACAATCCTTTCAGTTCGAGTAGGTTGATTCCGATCTCTGCTTCACACGGGAAACGTACCGGACAGTTAATGTTGAACAGTTCTTTGAGGTAGGTCGGCACTGCTTCGAGTACATCTTGTGCCTCATGTGCAATCTCCTCGGCTATCTCTTGTTGTGTATCAATCCATACACAGTCGTGCACTGTATTCACGAGCTTGAACTTATCCTTAAGAGGGTGCTGTACGTACCACCGGAACAGGTAGCCTATTGCTATCTGCACTAGCTGCCCTGCTACCCCTTGTACTGGGTAGTTCTGGATGGCTGGGCGATAGAACCCAGTGTCCATGCCCGTCTTCTTACGCATGTACTTCTTCAGAGGTACTTCATAGAACCCGAACATGCATTGAGTAGGGGAAGTCCAGTACCCTACCCCGCACTGCACTCGTTTGTTACTGTCGGGGAGAGGCTCGTACCGCAGAGTAGGAACCCGCGTCTTCCGTAGTGTCTCCTCGATACCATCGAAGAACTTGCTGACATTGGGGTACATGATCTCCTCGGCATCAATGAGGAGCTGCACCTCGTCCTCTGACATTCCGGTGTTAGCTGCGATGCTTGCTTTACCTGCTCCAAATGCTCGTGCAAAAGTAAAGCCTTTTGCTGCTGTTCGCATAACCTTGTAGGCTTTGTGTTCAGGGTGATCCTCGTTGTGACACTTGGTGTACACATCTTCATACGGTTCTCCTAACTTAGCAGCCAGCCGCTTAACATGGAAGTCCACCCCCGCTTGGATATCCTGTATCAACTGTGCATCCTTAGTGAGTAGCCCTTGCACCACCACCTCAAGCTGTGAGTAATCTATCTCTAACATCTTACCATTAAGATATCTTGAGGTGAACATCCTCTTGACCACGGACTTAGCTCGACCTAGATCTTTGTCGTA
>JAMOOZ010000219.1 GCA_027064885.1 Desulfurococcales archaeon | reverse complement strand
TACCCTGACGTAAACCCTATCTCCCGCACGCCTCCTAACTAATTCCCGAACTTGTGACGCGGGGTCGGCTTGAACATCTGCCCTCATCCGTATGCGTACGTGGAGTATCCCTCTCCTGCCGGGCTTAAGCATCCTCAGTAACTTCCTTAAAGCATCCTCCACTGGAGGCACGTGGCTCGGGTGGTCGGCTTCAACCACTGCCTGCGGCGTTACGTCTAAGTCAACCTTATTTACGGTGGGTTCGTCACCGCTTAAGTCGACCAGGTAGTAGCCCTTACCTTCCTCCTCCCAAACCCTCACCTCGTCGGACCTGAGGATCTCGATGCTGCCGGGATAGGCGACAGTAGTGCCTTCAGGTGTCTTGAGCACTTTCCTCAAGTGTATGTGGCCCATAGCGACGTACGTGAATGCCTTAGGTATGTCCGCTAGGTCTATGCCTTCCTCAAACCCGAAGACATTTCTTATGTTTTGATGAAGCATTAGAACTGATTTCCTGCCCCCTATCTTCGAGGCGGCCGCAACTATCCTCTCCCTGAGCTTATCCAGGTACTTCCTCCTGGAGGGGAAGTGAGATACGCCCGCAATCACGTATTCCTTACCGTCAACCCGCAGGAAGTCAATGTCGGGCGTCTTGTGGGTCCCCATAAGCTTGGCGTACCTTAACAACACCTGAGGTGGTTCGTCCCTAACCTTAGGTATGTCGTGCTCCCCGAGAATTACGTAGACAGGTATTCCCTTAGAGTAAGGTAGCTCAAGCGTGTCTAGAGCCACCCTTATGGCCCTGATAGGTGGCCTAGCCCTATCGAACATATCGCCTGAAATAAGTATCGCGTCAACCCCTTCCCTAACAGCCGTTTCGATAGCTTCCCTGAACCTCTCGTATATGTCCTCCTCACGCCAGGTTAGGCCGTACTGCCTTAACCCTAGGTGCGTGTCCGCTAAGTGAGCTATCAGCAACCCCCTGCCCCACTACGTTAGGATTCTGACTAAGGTAATAAGTTAGGGCCCTTCAAGAAACGAGGCTAAGAGGACTAGCAAGTAATACGATCCCCGCCCAATGATTCAGGAAGTCCTTCGACGTACCTAACGGTATTACTTCGAATCCCCCTTAAGCATACTTAAGTCAAGCCAGTACCTCAGTAAAGCTATGACGCCGCCGAAGGCCTTAAGCTTTGGCGCTGTCGGTGAATTCGAGGGAACAATCCTCACTACAGCCCCCCTTTTCTCCGCCTCGGTGATTAATTCCTCGATCTCCTCACTTATTTCGCTAGTGAGTAGCTCCTCGAGTACAAGCATCTTCTTAACTGCGTTAGCGTTTACGGCTAGCTTAACCTCCTCCAAACCAGCCGCGGCGAGTCCTGGCTTCATTGAGAGGAGCCTCATGAATTCATTCATTGTTTCCTCAGCGTCAACGGCGGCCGCCTCAACAAGCAGGTTCTTCACGGAGTCCCTCCTAACTAACTCCTCGACACCTGCCCTACCGCCTTGCGACACGGAGTCAACGTGTATCCTAACCCCTCCCTTCCCGAGGATTTCCTTGAGCTTCCTAGCGATCTCTTCCCTGAGCACGGCGGGCGACCCGATCACTATGACCTCCACACCCTCCCTTCCTGCGGCATCGGCAACTAGCTTCGCCACGCGCTCAGCCACCCTCTCTATCGAGTTAGGCTCAAGCTCATTAATGCCCGGTAAGTTAGTGTCTAGGAGGTACTTCAGACCCTGCCTATACATCACCGCCATGGATACTTCATCGAAGTCAGCAGCCACTAACAGCGCCTTAACCCACCTGCTGACAGCCTTCTTGAGCCTTCTGAGCTGGGATTCGTGCCACTTCTCCTTAACTATCTCGAACTCCGTCCCAACATCTATGTTAAGCGTGTGGTGCGATCCCCTAAGCCCGTAGCCCTCAGGCGCATCCACGATCACGCCATGCACTCTTAGCCTCGAGGCAAATGGCTGGAAGTAAACGTTCTTGACCTTAACGGCGAGCACCATGGGTTTTCTTCTTTTGCCCTCACCGTCTATCTTGACATCCCTTAACGTCCTAGCAATGACTACATCGCCCTCCTGAATAACGTTCTTAATCACCCATAGGTCGTCGACATCCTCTACCCTAAGCCTTACCGCTCCCCTTTTCTCATCGTACTTCACTACCTTCAGTTAGTCATCACCTCCTAGCCAGCCATAACGCTTACCACGTTAATAACTCGTACGTGCATCTTTAATGGAGGAGGTCGCAGATACCGTCGTTAAGTAACTTGCTTAGCTTCTTCCTTAGTACCCTCTTAAGTACCCTTAAGTCGCGTCTGAAGTAGATATTATGTGGTCTTACTGCTCCCGAGAAAGTTCTAGGCACGTGGGCGAGTTCATGAACTATAGTTTCTATCTTTTCTTCGCAGGTTAGGTAGTTGAAGTTCCTCTCCACAAGCTCTATCACGTATGTGGGCCCCACACCTAACCCTACCTGAAGCACTTTACAGATACCCCATATCCTGGCGTAAGCCCGTGACTTCGAGTTAGAACGCACGACCCTGATCGCGTCTGGGTTGATGTGAGTTAAGCCAAGCTCATTAACTATTAGCTTGACCGCCTTCTCCGCTTGCTTGTCCCTACATACTCTCAAAGGACCGTACCTCCTCTCAAAAGGGATGCGACCGCCGCGCACTCTCGTTTTATGTGGAGATATCTTAAAATAAAGTTGTACTGCGGTTGATTAGCTGGGTTCTGAAGTGAGGCAGTAAGATTGTGGGTAGGGTTTTCAGTAGTTTCTGGGTTGTAGGTCTTTTAGGGTCTTTGGCTAAAAATAAGTCTGGTAGTGTGTCGGGGTGTCTCCGAGACCACCCGCCCGAGCAGTATGCTTGAAAAGTGGATACTAGCGTGAAGGAGCGAGTGGGAGGAGGCACACCCGAAACCGTGATGAACCGACCTACGGAAACCAAAAAGACCGTAGGCGGGAAACGGTAAAAATCACTTCTTCTTGCTTGCGAGGTACCCTATTGCTAAACCTATTATTAGGAGTATTATTGCGGCACCAGCTGTTGCTCCCCAGTTAATGACCTCAACGGTCTTCGTCGTTGTTACCGTCGTCGTTGCCGTGAGGGTTGTTGCAGTGGTCTTAGTTGCCGTGACTGTTGCTGTGGCTGTCGTTGTTGCGGTTGATGTTACGGTCACCTCCTTCGTTGTCGTGACTGGCTTCGTCATCGTTGTCGTGGTGGTCTTAACTGCCGTGGTTGTTACAGTTTTGGTTGCGGTGGTGGTTACCGTTGAGGTCTTCGTTACGGTCTTAACCCACGTTACGGGCTCGGTTATGGGTAGCGGGAACCCCGTCGCGTTGGCTGGCGGGTTAATGCCGAGTAACATGGCTATCGTCGGGGCGACGCTTACTGACCTTATATAGCCTAGCTCCTCGTGCTTTATGTGTGGCCCTACTGCAAGGAATATTGCTAGTAGGTTCTTGTAGTATGGTAGGTCACCGTGCCACCCTACGACTGTCTTGAAAGGCACGGCGTTCTCGAAGACCACGCCTGTGTCGTTAACTACCTTTATGCCTCCCCAGGCAGCGTACCCTGGCCTTAGGCTGAAGACCACGTCGCCAGTGCGTTCGCCGCAGAGGCCGAAGACACATGCTTCTTCTCTACTCATTACTAGGGAGAATACTGGCTGACCTGTGTCGGGGTCAACGACCTTCTCTAGCGCTGCCTTGATCTCATTCACTACCTGATCGTACTGGCTGGGGTCGACAATGCCTCCTTCCTCGCGGCCCTTTAGGTTGACGAATATCTGGTTGTAGCCGAAGTAGTAGGCCTTGGTCTCGTTCCACAGTATGTGGCCAGAGGTGTCCACCTTAAGTAGGCCAGTGTTGTAGAGTATGCTGTTTATGTAGACTAACTTAGCGACGCTCCACTGTCCATGGTCAGACACGACTATCACTGCGGTGTTGCTCAGGTTCACGTTGTTCAGGAGCATCTGCACGAACTGGTCAGCCCATTCGTAGACCTGCTCGAGGGCCTTCTCAGCCTCCTCGCTTAGTTTCTTGTTGTAGTAAGGCATGCTTGGATCCGTTAAGCCCAGTATTTGATGTTGCGCATTATCAACTATTGGCGTGTAGGTCATGAGGAGGTCCCACTTCGTGTGCTCCATTAAGTACTTCGTCATGCCCATGAAGAACTGGTTCGTGAAGTTCAGCGTCTCCATGTAGGTGTCTAAGCCAAACCAGTCGTGGGTGAGGCCCCACCAGTCTCCGTCAGTGATCATGCCTACCTTAACCACCACGTTATTCCACACACCCTTAGCCAGGGTTTCGTTGTTGAACCATGCAGCGTTGAAGGGCCTCATGAGTGAGCGGTAGAGCCTGAAGTTCTTCTCACTGGCGTTGATTAATTTAAAGAGCGGCGCCACTATGAAGGTCTTATTGTTGTACGTTATCGTGGTGTTTATTGGCTTGCTCCACTGCCCCTCAGCAAGCACCGCAACCGCCTTGGCAGCGTCCTTGACCCCGGGTACTATGGCTACGTGGTCTAGCTTGAGGTCACCGTTACTATCGTAGACTAACACCCACCAGATATCGTCACCCATAGTGAAGTTGAATTCATATGCTCTGTAAACCTTGCCGAGACTGTTTAGGTCTGACCACCCGGTAGCGGTGTGTAGGGTTATGTGGAGGGCTGCTGACACGCTCGAGTTGCTGGTGTAGAGCTTCGAGTACGAGATCGGCCATATGAATGAGTCATAGGGGTTGAAGAGCACTGCCTTCTTCACCTTGCCTTCCCATGCGCTGGGCGTGCTCTGCGGGAACGCAGCGACAACCGCTAGTAATCCTTGCTTATCTGCCGTTATCCATATGGGCTCGGCTTGCAGGTACTTGCCGTTGAAGCCTGACACGCCTTTATAGACGGGTAGCCCGACTAAGTGGATGCTGTTACCAGTTATGCCAGTTATATACGGTGGGGCTCCAGTCGACATGACGGCGTGTGATACGGCAGTTGCTGAGGGGAAGCTGACTATCATTCCCTTGGCGTACGCGCCTTCATCCATCATCTTCTTGATGCCGGGTAGCAAACCTCCCTGCGCGTACTTGTAAGTTAAGATAGCCTTTGCTGCGTCTATGCTCAGTATAATGACTCTTTGAGCATACCTAGGTTTCTCACCCTGCGGTACTTGATAGGTTGAGGGCTTACCTACATTGCCCGCGAATGTAAGGACGCCAACAAGCACTAAGGCTAGGAGTGCTATTGAGGCTAGAACGACGGGTTGCCTCATGCGTGCACCTCAATATATTATACTTAGGGAGTGTCTAAAATAGGTCGCGGTTGGCGTTACTGTTTCCGTGGATTCCGCGTGGTGAGTGCACACTTAATTATGCCGTACGCACTGAAGCGTGGTGGTTGAGTGCTGGGGGTTATAGCTACGTTTGCTGCCTTTGCGCTGATAATAGTAATGGTTAGGCTGGGGAAGGACTTAGGCTTAGCGATACTCGCGGGTTCACTCATTCTGCTTGCCGTACTTGCGCCAGCGTCTATACCCAGCACCTTAGTCACTACTCTACTCGATGCGAGAACAGTGTACCTAATAGTGATATCCTTCGTAATAGTGCTTTTCGCGGAGATTTACGAAGTGACGGGGCTGGTTAATGAGATGGGGTTAGGGCTCGCTAGGGCTTTGAGGAACCCATTACTTACGGTGATGCTGGTGCCCGCGATAGTTGCGTTGCTTCCGGTTACTGGTGGCGCGTTGATGTCTGCACCGATAATCGGTGGTATAGGTAAGGTAGCAGGATTGAGTGCTGAGGAGATGGTGTTCGCTAATGTATGGTTCAGGCATATCGTGTTTCTTTCGTACCCGCTGAATCAGGTAATGATAATAACCTCCGCCATGACCGGGGTTAACGTTATCACGCTGGCTGGTATACAGGTGCCGATACTGTGCTTCTCGGCGCTCATCGGGTATTTACTCATTAGGAAAAGACGTTTAAACGACGGGCTGGAAGGTGTATCGGAAGCGTCGATCCCGTTGAGATATTCATTATCACCTCTCGTAGCAGCTGTCCTACTAGCGTTAACTCTCCGTTACCTAATGGGTCCCTTTGGTATGCCAGCTGGTGTTGCCCTAGCAATTCCCTTAGCCATAATAACTTCATGGAAGCTTGGAAAGCATGATTTAAGCTCAACATTGCTTAAGGCCTTAAGAGGAAGGAAGGTTTGGGCAATAACGTTTACGGCTTACGCCATCATGCTTCTTCAACACTCTATGAAGTCAACGGGGGCGTCATCCACGCTAGCTAAGCTACTCTCCTTAATACCTGCGCCTACGGAGGTTCTCTACGTTATGGTTCCTGCCGTGATAGCTGTGTTGACGGGCTCGACGCTCTCAGGAGTCGTGCTCTCCATACCTATGCTTCCTCAACTACCTAACACTGTTGTGGCTACCTCCCTTGCCTACGTCTCCGCACTAATCGCGTATATTGGGTCACCCATGCATCTCTGCTTAATATATACAGCTAAATACTTCGGAGAGAAAAACCTGAGGCCGTCCTACAGGTACTTGTTAATCGCAATACTCTCAACGTTATTCTTTGCTTACCTTTACCTTACCTTAATAGTCCAGAGATTCCCACTAGGGTGATTACTCCCTCAACGCCTAGGAGCACGAGAATAGATGCCAGTGTGACGCCCACAGTTATCGCTATTACTGCTTTACGTCTCTCCAACCTAAGTAGGTGAGCTAGTAGGGCGCCGGTCCACGCCCCGCTTCCTGGCAACGGTATGGCGACGAACGCTGCTAGTCCTACGTATCCCCATCGCTCTACAACACTCTTCTTGCGCTCTACGCGCCGGATAATTCTTAGGTACGCATTCCTCAGATGCACAAGAAGTCCTCTCTCTTGCCTTAACAACCACCTTTCCACAGAACTTAGTAAGGCTAGGGCTACCGGCCCTATAGCAATGTTAGCTACTATGGCGATTATCACGCCGAGCCAGAACCCGGCAGTATTATCGCGGTAGATCGCGTACGCCATCGGTATGGCACCCCTAACCTCTATTGTCGGTAGGAACGCGACTACAGCTATTATCAGGAGGTTCACTAAATCACCGCTCAATACGCTGGGACCCCCACATAATGGGCTGTGAGGGCTTAAAGGATTTCATGTTAGAGGAACTTAACACACTTAACGTGTGGAGCGGGTAAGTAGTGGCGGTGTGAAGGGTTTGACTGCCTTCAGAACCATCATAGCCGGGAACCATAAGTTTCCTAGGACGTTAAGCGTGCTTGACGTTGGTGACGCACTCTACGACCCCTCAGCACCTGACGACATCATAGCGTTCGTGCACCCGGCAGGAAAAGTTTGGGGGAGAGCCTTAATCAGAGTGAGCACTAAGTCCCTTAGGGTTACGAAGTCCGTTCAAACAGACTACGAGTGGGGATGCGGTGACCTTAACGCGTATCCTGAGGAGGGCCTCCTCCTAGCCACTCACTGTGTGGAGGGTGTGGTTGAGTTTAGGGATCTTGAGAGTTTGAAGTTAAGGAAGGTACTGAAGCTAGATGGTGTGGGGAGGGTTTCCTCAGCCGCCTTAGACTCCTCCGGTAGGTTATGGGTTCTGAGTAAGGACGGCCTGCACGTTGTTAGTGAAGGCGGTGCTGAGGGTGTTAAGGTTAGGCGCGTTTTAACCGTGGCTGGCGGTGCGAGTATGGATTCCCAGCGTACTGAACCAGCTAGAACCCTTGCCGTAGCTAGTTACTTAAGTCATTCCGTGTTCCTCGTGAGTGAGGACGGAACTCTTAAGGCATCAATACCTACTCCCTTCCCTGGTGGGGTGCGCTACACCCACGATGAAAGGCTCATCGTGTCGAGCGGTAGGTTCCCTAAACATGTCCAGCTAACCTTAGTTTACGGGGCGACACACTTAGACCCTCGTTCAGCGTGGTTTGCTTACCTATGGGATTACGGGACACTGGCCTCCAACAGAGCTGATTCGTGGGGGTTTGAGAGGGCCTTAATTCAGTGGTCACTAAGCGCGTTTGAAGTGTCCCTGCCCCTACCGAAGTTTAAGCCCTATGTCATTCCCCTAGGGCGTGGGCGGGAAGGGGAACTACTTAAGCATGAGGGCTTCCACTCATTCACGCCTGCCCCAGCCTTGGGGAACTGTGTTTTGCTCAGTGAAGGTGCGGGGAGGTTCGTTATTGAGGCGTTACTGCCTGAGTACTCCGTTATAGCCCCTCAG
>JAMOOZ010000218.1 GCA_027064885.1 Desulfurococcales archaeon | reverse complement strand
AGGGATCGCGAGGGTCTTCGCGTACGGGGCAACAACTGACTTAGCTCTATACGAGTCGCTAAACGCCGTATGGAAAGAGTTCAAGTTGCTGAAAAGAATAGATGAGGAAACAGCGCTAGAGTATGTTGACGTCATAGCTAAAGTCTTCAAAGTAGTCGAGAAAGTCAGCATCGAAGGAAACGAAGAAGAAGTATTCAAGCTAGCAAGCAAGGAGAATATGTCAATATATGATGCCTCATACCTCTATGCAGCAATCAAACACAAACTAATCCTAGTAACAGATGATAGCAAACTCCTAAACAAAGCATCCAAATACGTGAGGGTTATGCGTAGCAATGAACTTGCTGGTCTAGGCGAACCCAGTAATTTCCAGAGCCTCATAGGCCCACTAACTATGTTACATCCTCGCCCCACACGAATGCATCCCTCCCAGGAAGTACGGTGAGGCAGTGAAGAACATGCTCTACCCGTAACGCCCTCCCTTGGTTGGAGTGCCTCACGCTCCCCGAGACCCGCGTGAAGATTGAGGATCATGTGAATATATTATCCCCTTTTAGTAATGATTATTATAGGGATGATTATTGCGGGGATTATTTGTTGATCGGGATGCCGTTCTGGAAGTGCTTGAGAGAGCTTAGCGGGCCGGGTAGGGCATGTATCGTAGCGTTCAGAAATCGAAGAACTTACAATCAATTTGCTTTCATTCATTATGAATCCAGGTAAGTGTTATATTGCCTGAAATTACGTGATATTTCTGGTGACTCAATGTTGAGTCAGGTAGTGTTGAGGGTTGGGAAGAAGGGCGCCATATACCTGCCCCGCCGCATCATGAGGGACTTAGGGGTAAAGCCTGGAGATCAGGTAATAGTGAGGGTAACTGGGGGGAATAAGTTACTACTGGAGTTCGTGCCTGACCCCCTTACACTCGCTCTTCGCAGCAGGAAGTGGTGCAGGACCAGTGTTGAGGAGTTTGAAAGGGAGTCTGAGGAGGAGCAGAATGACCTGTACAATGAGTAAGCCACTCAAGGTTCTGCTGGATTCAACATACCTCCTCCCCTCATTTGGCGTAGAGGTCGAGGGCTTCAGCGAGGAGGACATAGTTAAGCTTAAGGAACTCCTTGACGACGGAGCCGTAGAGATGTACTACTCACCAATAGTGTGGGTTGAGATCCTCGGAAAAATAGCCCGTGAGTTACGCAGGAAGAGAGCGGGCAAGGAAGTCCTCACCCAAGTATCCCTTGCCCTGAAGTCCATTACCGAGGCAGGAACGTACCGTGCAGTACTGCCAAGCTCTAAGGACGTGGAGCTGGCGTTGAGGCTACGCCTCCTAGGACATCGAGACAACGTCGACAACCTACTATACGCTATCGCCCACAACAACGGTCTCGCACTCATGTCAATGGATAAAACCCTAAGGAACTTCATAGAAGAAAATAAGGAACATGGGTTAAGGTCAGACATAATAATGGATCACAAAACCCTCCTAAGAGGAAAAACGCAAACCAAACATTAAGAAGAATTCACCAACGCTCTCGTAAGGGAGAGAACGGCAAGTCCTGCTGTCGTGAGGGAAGCTAATCAAGGCGACCTCGAGGACTTCCTGAGGCTCTACACCGGATTTTACAACAAACTCCACCTAAAGATAGGGATTAAATACATGCAATGTTAATGATTTCGTTAATGATTTCCGCGATGATGCTGAGAAGGCGCTGGTCAAGGACAAGGTCCTCCTAGCTAGGGACGACGAGGGCAGGCCCATAGGCTTCATTAGGGTACCCACGCGTGGAGGTGGTTGCAGCATCTACGGGAATAAGCCACATGGCTTCGTAGTAGATGTAATCTCAGGTACGTGCTTAGAACTTAGGGAAGACCTGCACAATAGAATACAAACAGTAATTGGTGGGGAGACCCTTCAGGTTCGCATCACTATAAGCTGAACCCGGCGGCAAGAGAGATGAGATTAAATTCAGCCCACCTGATACCCCAGCAACCATTCTGGGACTACTGGTTCAAGGCAATATACCCCAAGAGGGATGAGGCTGAGGTGATGGGGGAAGTACGGATAGACACAGAATTACTGAGGAGCCACTTTGCGTGGTGGTTCGAGGAGGTGGTGAGGGAACTCCTCTCAAAAACCCTGAAAACCCCCGTGAAACCTTGGTGGAGTAAAGAAACGGGGTTCGACGCAGTTGCATTAACGGATGAGGGAGCTATGATTTACGAGGTAAAGTACGCCAACGTAGATGAGGCAACAGCTGAGCAAGAGTTAAGAAGGCTGAAGGCTAAGGCGAAGTCGCTCCCATACCCAGTCGCCGAGACGTGGATCATAGCGAGGGAAGCAACTGGCAACCCAAGAAACACCATAACACTAGAGGAGCTAATGAGGCAAGCACTGAAGGTAAGTAGGGTTAGTGTGACGCACATATAAGCACGAACAAGGGGAAGCGTTATTGCCGCTTCGCTACTAGGTTTAGGTTTATGAGTTATGTATGTGAGTTTAACTAACGGGTATTTTGACTCGGGTGGCGTTAATGAGTGGAGAGTACGTGAGTAAGTTAATTGAACGTGCAAACGCTTTCTTAGAGGAGGCTGAGAAAGTACCCAACACGGACTTAGCTATGTTCTTCGTTGAGCAGTGCCTGCAGCTCTACGTGAAGGCGATCTACTACGAGCTTTTCGGGTTAAGATTAAGGGGCCACAGGTTAAGGGAACTTCTCGGCGCACTTGCTAGGGCGTTAGAGGGGCATGGGTATGCACAGGTAGCGGAGAAGCTTCTAGAGTTCGTTGATGAAAACAGGAGAGCACTCATAATGATCGAGGAATCACACACTATGAGCAGGTACGGCGAGTTCGGGTACTCACGCAGTGACGTAGAGAAAGCCCTATGCATGGCTAAGGAATTAAGGAATATTCTTGAGGAGGTACGCAGGAATGTCAAGCTGGGTTAAATACCATTTCACCCACCTAAGGAGATGGAGGGAATACGCTGAGAAAGTAAGTAAGGCTGTACGCGACCTTATTCCCGACGCTAAAGTATACGTCATTGGCGGCGTCGCAGAAGGACGCACAACAATTTATAGCGACATAGACATCCTCATAGTAATCAAGAACACTAACTCAGCCACCCGAAGAAAGCTACTGATCGACATACTTGAGAGAGCTATAGACACGTACGGCCTTCCCTGGGACGCCCCCGTCGAACTACACATAGTGGGCGAGGAGAGAGCGAGGGAATACCTCAAATACTCAAGGAACTTCATCAGGATACTGTAACGATGCGGACACTATCCACATTGAGACCCTTTTAAATCAGTTATGTTAAATTGCCAACCAATGCTGTTCTCACCATGACGTATACGTTACTTCCTTATGAAGGGATTGTGGATTACGTGCCCACTTTTGTGGGTTTTTGTATGTTGGTGATTTCGTTAGTTGGGGTTGGTGAAGTTAAGTGGGGATTAACTGCACCGGAGTGAATTTAACCTCGTCTCCATTGGCTTCCCCGACTTTCTTACTATACATAGAGACTGGGAACCCGACCGAAAGACGTTACACGGGCATGATAAAGGCGGGATACGGAATCAATCATGTTAGGAAAAGGGGTGTTTGTTGGGTCTGGGCTCTAGATAAATCAGTGCCTTCTCTTAGGTGTTAATGTTCCTAAAATGTTGTATTACTTGCTGTATTATCTAGTACACTTTCAATGCCCTTATGTCTTAGAGCATCAGGACCGAACCAGTTAAGCTGTGTTGACTTTTGAGAAGTGAGAGCATGTCTTCACTTTCTATGTTGCTTCCGTTAGTAGTTACTCCCTTAATGCTGATTAATGTGTAATGCGAATTAGTGGATGAGTGCAACGAGTATAGCATGCTTTGATGCGGTTTGGGAGGATGGTGGAGGAGGAGTACCTTAGGAAGTTGGCTATGCTTGTGTATTGTTCTGAGTGGTTAGAGCGTCTTTCGGCTGAGTTCTACGGTTTCCTGTCTAGGAAGGTTAGTGATGAGGGTGTTGCTTCGTTAATGCGTGTGGTTTCGGCTCAGAGTTCAGCCCATGCTGAGAGGCCATGGCTGCTGTGCTTAAGTTGCTGGGGCTGGAGGAATTCTTGGGAGGGAATATTGACTGTGTCGAGCTTACTAAGCCCGTCGGTAAGGCCATGCTGGAACTCATGAACACTATGAGGGATGTTGCGGAGGTCGATGCACTGAGTTATGGGGAGATTCTTGAGAGGCTTAAGTTCCTTGAGGTGGGGGTTGGGGAGGAGACTTATCACAGGGTTCTTCAGCCGTTGCTAAGGTCTCTTATTGAGAGCTCCATTAAGGCTGGAAGGAAGGACCTTGAGCTTAGGTTAAGGACAGCGAGTGACCTCCTGGATGACGTGGCTAGGCAGGAGAAGCTTCATGAGGAGCTCGTCATTAAGTCGTATGAGATGCTGAGTGGTAGTTCTTGATAATGTCCTGCGTGGGTGCGTGCTTCACTTAACCTAGTGATAAAGGTAATTAGTAGGTGTTGTGTGCTTTAGGATAGGTTCTGCGTTATGAGGATTGCTTTAGTGTCTAGGGGTTGGTGGCCGTCCGTTAAGGGCGGGTCCGAGCGCTTTATCTCGAAGCTTGGGGAGGAGTTAAGCAGGAGAGGACATGAAGTCGTTGGCGTGACCCGGTGGTTCCGTGGAGATGAGAGACCTGAGGCCCCGCACAAGCTAGTAATTAAGGAGGAAGATCGCGCGCTCCCCGTCGTATCCAGTTATCTTTTCTCGCGTTGGGCGGCTAAGGTAGTTAATGATCTGAGGCCTGATGCCGTGATAGTGAATACTTACTGGGGTGAGACATCATCCACAATGATTAGCGAGGAGATACCCGTTATAGCGGTCATACATGATGTCGGCTTACTGCATTCGGAGCTGGCGAAGAGGCACAGGTTAAGGCATGTGTTAAGGATGCGTGCGTTAAGGAAAGTCACGCGTCGCGTGGACAAGATAGTTGTCCCAACTAAGCGCGTGATGGAGGACCTAACCCAGTACTTTGGGGTTGAGCCGAGTAAGATCAGGGTGCTCGGGTTCGAGGGTGTTTCAGGCCCGTTCAAGAGGGTTCTCATCGAGAACGAGTACCTCGACCTCCTTCAGGTAGGTCGCTTCGCGCCTAACAAGGGCCAGCTAATAACGCTGGAGGCGTTCAGGCTCGCTGCCCGCGAGATCCCTAACGCGAAGCTATGGTTAGTGGGTGGTAAGGGGCTCACGTCCGAGCACTTAGAGTACCTTGAGAGGGTGCGTGCGCTGGCGAAAGAGATCAATGAGGAACTCGGGAGGGAAGCGGTTGAGGTAGTAGTGGACGCGCCGGAGGTCAGTAAATACTACGAGTTAGCCGACGTGTGCGTGATGTCCTCGATCGGGGAGGAGGGTTACGGCTTAACCGTGGTTGAGTGCATGGCTTACGGCAAGCCAGTCATCGCCTCAGACGTGTTTAAGGAGACCGGGGTGGCGTCCGAGGAGAGGGCCTTCATTTACCCTAGGGGTAACGCGCGGGAACTCGCTAAGCTCATCCTCCACGTGTACAGGAACCCTGAGGACGCGTTGGCGAAAGCCAAGAAAGGACTAGAGTATGCTAGGGGATGTAGCTGGGGTAAGGTGGCCGAGGTCTTCGAGGAAGAAATCGAGTCCGTTCTGAAGTTGAAGGGACGTACCTTAAGTACGTAGCCCAGATACCTACTACCTTATTACCTTAGTAACACACTCTATTATCGTGGGTCGGGAGCGCCGGCATAGGTGCTCGACCTTAGATAACTGAGGTCTTGACACGTATGCGCGGTTTTCTCGACTCACCATTACCTTTCTACTAGGTTAATTTCACCGATGCGTATCGCCGAATATGTCGGTCAACATGCTGTATACCTCACCCGTCGCCCTACCTTGAAACGCCGTGTTAGTATGTCATGCACGCCTCTACTATAAGAGGTCGAGGCACTCAACTTCTTAATAGAGTAAGGATTACTGTGCCCCAACATCTTCAATCTCATACTGAAGTAAGCGGGTGAAACTTTATAGTCAAGCGTAAACCCCTGGAGGACCAAGGAAAGGGTAAGGAGGCCCACTACATCGCAACTCCCCAACAAAGGGAGCGCAAGGGAATACCCGCGGGATCTAGCAAAAACACATGCAGCAAACCCACCTTAGAATACCTAACCCAAGACACGGACAAGGACACGACTCAGTATACTCAACAAAACCATTAATAACTCATACCATGGATAAGCAATCCTAAGGAAGAAAAACACCAAAAACATTAATGTGAAACTAATAAGAATATACGCAAATTAAAAATAAAAAGTAATTAAGTTATATCTCTGGAAATACATACTTTTTGGAGTTATATTTCTTATGTATTAATGTATAATTTCTCTTGAGATATTTTGGTTATTTTCTGTAGTTACATTTAAATAATTTTTATTAGAAATTTCCTTTCTTCAGTTATTTTATTTAATTGTTCTTCTGGCCTGGAGGGGCTGTTTGATCTAGGTCTATTGGGGGTTGTGACCCCTTGTTAGGGTTCCAAAGGCTTCGGACTTTGTTATGGTTTGACTGGTGTATTGGTTGATGTACTGGTTCGTGTTGTTCTTTGTTTACTTGCGTTACGGGTGGGTTACTGTTCGTGCGTGGCCAACGTTGGTTTGCTGGGTGTTCTGGGCTTAATTATGTTGGCTTTGGTGCTGTGTTGAGGGAAAACGAGGTTTATCTTTTCCTGAGGGTTACGGCTAGGACTATGATGACTACCGCTACCGCGATCGCTACTGAGATTACCAGTACCGTCATTAGGGGCATGTCGCCGAAGATTTTGCTCCACCGCTGCCCGCGCCATGCATTCCCACGTCTTTGTTCGAGTCTGCGAGCATCATCGTTATATCGACCTTCACTTCCTTACTGCTGGCGCTGGCAGGGTCACGGCCGTTGCTAGGAGAAACAATGCGAGGATAGGCAATGCTAGCGCGTGCTTATTGCGTGGGCTTGCATAACGCATTACGCGTTACCGGTTTTAATAACTATCATATGAAGTTATCATTATTAATCTTCAGAATATCTTTTCCCCGCAACGAAATTAAGCAATACCGCAATAAAGAAGAACTAATAACGCCTCCTCCGGACCGACAACGCCGTAACAGCAGTAAGGAACAAGAGAAACGTCACCGCCATCAACATGGTTGAGTTAGTGGGTGGGGACTGACTCCTGAAACCCACTAATTCCTTAAGGACCCTTGGCAGTAGGGTTGGCGGGTTAACGAGCACTGCGTGAATGACTGGCTTCCCTTCCCGCCACGTTATCAGTGGCGCGTACGCGTAGGTCACCTTCCCCGCCTGCGGTGTTGGGCTTGAGTTGCTGCTGATTGCGTAACGTAGTTCCCGCTTAACCATGCTCAGCGTCCCCATGCTTGAGACGGCTCTCACGTACTTGGTGTACGCGTTAATTAATGCCCTTAAGGTCGAGTTGCTTGCCGTTAAGTACCCGTCACTCACTAACTTATTCAGCACCGTCACGAGATCCTCGGGAGGTACGGGCACGCATCCGGGGAAGGGAGACTCATCTATTATCAAGTACTCTACGCCCTCAACGACCGTTACCCGGGTAGTTGCCCTGTAGGTGATTATGGAGTTGTTGCTCACGTTGTAGGTGATGGTCTTGCCCGGCGGGATGCACTGCTCGATCTCTGGAGCGTTGCTGAGGTCCATGAGTAAGGTGCTGACAGGTATTGAGAGTGTGGAACCCGCTGTTAGGTTCACTGTTTTTCCCTTAATGTTGAGGGGTATCGTTACGTTGGCGTAGTACGGGACGCCGGGTAAGGTATCGACACTTAGGGTTAATGTTATGTGGCTGAGGTTCAGCGTTTCCTGCGGTATTGCTCCCTTGCTTAACGCCGTAGCGAGTATCGTGCCGTTGCCGTTGAAGATCAGTACCTGCATGGTTAGGGGTCCTTGACTCGTTAGGGACGCGTTCACTGGCGGGCCACGCACTATTACCTTAAGGGTTAGTCTGTAGGTTCCGTTTCCCTCGACAGTTATGTTCGGTAGGAGAGTGATGCTTACCTTACCTAAGCCCTCAACGTCCTTCACCACACTGTTTATTATTGGCACGCATGAGTAAGCCACTTGGGTTGTGAGAGGCACGGGAACCAACATCATTATTATTGGGAGTATTAAGTAGCGTTTCCTCAATTCTAGACCCTATTGATGGTTGCGTGCGTT
>JAMOOZ010000217.1 GCA_027064885.1 Desulfurococcales archaeon | reverse complement strand
GGGTGTGTTCCTTGATTAGCTTGGGGTTCATGCTCACGGGCTTGCCTGTGGCTTCCTTTAGGAGGGTGGTTACTGTATTGATTATGCGGTCGCGTTCGCCCGTGCCCTTCATGCTTACGCGTAGGTCGTAAGTGCTTGCTGACCTGTTCTTGGGTGTTCCCTCGACCCATAGGGTGATGTTGCAGTTACTTGAGTCCTTCGCCAGGTACGCTGTGAATGTGCTGTTGGGGTGCTCCGTCGCCTTAACGACCCACCCTAGGTTGGTGGCGACCTCCTTCAGCTTACCTAGGTCGGTGCTGGCGTTCATTAGGGTTGCTTCCCAAGCGTACTCACGCACCGTGACGTTAACTAGCTCGACCGGTGCCTGGATCCTCACGACTAAATACTTGGGTGCGTTACCGCTGATCGATACCCTATCGGAGAACACCATGACTATTAGCTTGTCGCTGAAGTGGCTCCTGTACGCCGCCACGCCCTCATTAACCACCGCAACACCCTTGAGCGATGTTAAGGCGCTGAAGTTGTAGGTGATGCCGGGCTTGTTAAGCACTACCTCCACAGCCCCTAAGTCGGAGGGGCCGCCGAAGCAAGCGTTAAGACTAACCACGCCTAAGCCAAGCACTAACGCCGTTAAGAGCGCTGAAGCTACTATAACGTAACGTGGGCTGAGAACCCACGCCCAATTACTACTCATTAACTCACCTGAGTTAATAGTGCGTTAGTTCCTCTTTATACTAAGCAGTAGAATGCTATCGAACAGCGTGGGTCTGGTGAGGCCCTAAAGTATCGAACGTTATGCTTCCTAAGTACCTTATCTTGGCTTGAGCGTCGGCATTAACGTTAATACTACTTTAGAGTATACTACTTTGGAGTAGAGTTATGCTGTTCGTCGACAGGGAACGGGAGTTGAGGGTGCTTGAGGACGCGGTTAGGTCTGGGAGGAGTGAGCTAGTGGTTGTTTACGGGAGGCGCCGCGTCGGGAAGACGTACCTCCTGCAGGAGTTTCAGAGGGGGTTCGGAGGCGTTTACTTAAGCGTTAATTACGGGGATCGTGCCTTAGTGTTACGGGATTTCTCTCGTCAGTTAAGGAAGGAGTTGGGGGTTGAGTTAGGCACGTATGATTCCTTCAGGGATCTTTACAGGGCCGCGATAGAGTTCGCGGAGCGCTTAAGGAGAGCACCTATCCTAATGATTGATGAGGCTCAGAGGCTCGTCGGTACGGGCGGGTTGAGTGAGTTGCAGTACTTGTGGGACACTGAGTTAAGGGATAGTGGATGCGTGATCGTGTTAAGCGGTAGTGGCGTGGGTATGGTTGAGCGTGCCTTACTGAGTTATGAGTCACCGATCTACGGCAGGGCCACCAAGGTTCTGCGCCTGACACCCTTTAGCTACAGGGTGGCTAGGGCCTTCATGAGGGGGTGGGACCCGAAGGATAGGGTTAGGGGGTACGCGGTGTTCGGGGGTATGCCAGCATACCTAGCCCTCATAGATGATGGGGACCCCCTCAGCGAG
>JAMOOZ010000216.1 GCA_027064885.1 Desulfurococcales archaeon | reverse complement strand
AGGTGATTGTCGAGGAAGTAACCGAGAAAGAAGCTGAGGAACCTAAGGAGAAGGTCGGAGAGGACCTCGAGGTTAAAAGGGAGGAAAGTACACCTCAAGGAGGTGAGTGAGTGTGGCGCGAATGGGATCAAGAAGGCACTTGAAGAGGCTTGCTGCGCCTGAGTTCTGGTCTATCCTTAGGAAGGAGCGTACTTGGACCGTTAAACCCTCAGCAGGCCCGCACCCAATATGTCGCTCATTACCATTACTCATTATTGTGCGTGATATGCTGGGCCTGGCCGATACAGCTAGGGAGGCCAGGAGAATTATTGCTGAAGGACACATCAAGGTTGACGGCAGAGTGAGAAAGAACTACAAGTATCCTGTAGGCATAATGGATGTCATTGAGATCGTTGATACACAAGAATACTTCAGGATGATCCCAGTTCCCGTGAAGGTAATGACTCTAATACCGATACCTAAGGAGGAGGCCTCATTTAAGATCTGCAGAATAGAGAATAAGACCACAGTCAAGGGAGGGCATATACAACTTAACCTGCATGATGGCAGGAACGTATTAATCAGAATTAGCGATCCCGCTAACCCTGAAGAGGACACATACAAGACCATGAGTTCAGTCAAAATAAGCTTACCAGGTAATGAGTTGCTAGAGTATTATCCGCTAGAGGAGGGAGTAACAGTAATAGTGATCGGCGGTAGGAACGTTGGTAGAGTAGCCAGGTTCTTAAGAGTTTCCGAAGGAATGAGGCATTATAGAAAGCAAGTCGCTCTAGAAGACTTCAGGGGCAGTAAATTCTACACGACCCTAGATAAGATTATGGTTATAGGGCATGAAAAGCCAGAAATAACGCTACCGGAGGGAGCAGTATGAGCCCGAAGAGAACAGTAGCGTTCACAGAGAATGAGATCGAGGCAGTAGTTGAGAAATGGGGTAAGAACCCGATGTTGAAGCCTAGGATAGCTAAGGTAGTCGTCAACATCGGTGTAGGTGAGTCCGGAGAGCGCCTCCAGAAGGCTAAGCGAGTGCTAAAGGAGCTAACTGGGCAGGAACCATCCGTAAGGAGGGCTAAAAGAACAATCAAGGAATTTGGCATCCGTAAGAGGGAGCCGATAGCCGTAGTTGTCACCCTGCGTGGTGAGAAGGCATTATCATTCCTTAACAGAGCTTTAGAGGCTGTGGGACGCAGGGTTAAGGCATCAAGCTTCGACGACTTCGGGAACTTTTCGTTCGGGATAAGCGAGCACATAATACTTCCCGGTGTAAAATACGACCCTAACGTAGGTGTCTTCGGAATGGACATATCAGTGAAGCTCGAGCGCCCAGGGTACAGGGTAATGAGGCGAAGGGTCAAGAAATCTAAGATACCGCGCAGACACAGGATTTCTAAGATAGAAACGATAGCTTTCTTCATAAAGGAGCTAGGAGTTAGGGTGATGTAGCATGGGTAAGTTCAGGAAGCCTATAAAGAGGAAGTATGGAAGAGGTGTGCAGGTCTGCAGGAGATGCGGTAGTAAAGATGCTGTCATACAAAAATATGGGCTATACCTATGCAGGCAGTGCTTTAGGGAACTCGCAGGCGAGTTAGGTTTCAAGAAATATAGCTAGGAGGTGTAAGCCATGGTGACGATGGATCCGCTAGCAAACGCGCTTTCCACAGTAATGAATAACGAGATGCGTGGCCATAAGGAGGCCGTAATAACGCCAGCATCGAAGCTCATAGCCATGGTACTTAGGGTCATGCAGAAATACGGCTACATAGGTGAGTTCGAGCACATTGATGACGGCAGATGGGGTAAAATAAAGGTGCAGTTACTTGGCAGGATAAACAAGACTGGCGTCATAAAGCCCAGAGTGCCCGTGAAGTACAAGGAATTACGAGAGATGCCGCACTGGCTAAGGAAGTACTTGCCCTCCAGGGACATAGGAATATTAATTCTGTCAACACCCGAGGGAGTGATATCACACAGAGAAGCCCTCGAAAGGCGAATTGGGGGCGTGCTCCTAGCGTATGTGTACTGAAGTCATTCCAGGGGTGATAGCTGATGGTGAAGGAGGTAAGGGTGCGGGACGAGATTGGGGTTCCCGAAGGTGTTGAGGTAAGTATTGAAGGGAAGACCGTGCGGGTGAAGGGACCTAAGGGAGAGATTGTCAGGGATTTCAGTCATGCGAGGAAGGTACGTATCTACTTAGAGGATAATAAAGTGGTCGTGGAGACTTTCTTTGCGCGAAGGAAGGAAAAAGCTGTTGTTTACTCGATAGGTGCGCACATAAGGAACATGATAACGGGCGTAACCAAGGGATATAGGTATTGGTTGAAGATCATTTACTCGCACTTCCCAATATCGGTGAAGGTGCAGGGAGATAAGGTCCTAATAGAGAACTTCCTTGGTGAACGTGCCCCCAGGGTAGCCAAGATAGTCGGTAATGTCAAGGTGAAGGTACAGAAGAACGACGTAATAGTTGAAGGCGTTAACATAGAGGAGGTCGGTCAGACAGCAGCAAACATAGAGCAAGCAACAAAGATTCGTGGCTTCGACAGAAGGGTATTCGTTGATGGAATCTACATATACAAGAAGGAGTTGATGGAGTAAGGAGGTGAGTGATGATGGCCGCACTAGATAGGGAGAAGATAAAGCGCATAATCCAGAGAAAGAGGAAGATAGTGTTCCTGCGCAATAAGTGGTGGAAGTTCGAGAAGTTCAAGAACGACCCCAAGTGGCGCAGACCTAAGGGTAAGGACAACCCAATGAGGCTAAAGTTGAAGGGTCACCCACCAGTAGTTAGTGTAGGGTACAGAACCCCGCGAGTGATACGCGGGCTTCATCCTCAGGGACTGAAGCCTGTGGTGGTGCATTCGGTAAGGGAGCTTGAGAGCTTGGACCCGTCGAGCGTTATCGTGTACATAGGTGCCACTGTCGGCGCGCGGAAGAGGGTAGAGTTAATTAATAAGGCCAAGGAAAGAGGTTTCCTCATAGCTAATGCGGGGTGATTGGAAGATGACAGACTTAAGCATGCAGAAGAGGCTTGCGGCTGAGGTGCTCGGAGTAGGTGTGTCGAGAATAAGGATCGACCCCGAGAGGATAGAGGATGTCGAATCAGCACTACGTAGAGAAGATATACGGCGCCTAATAAAGGACGGAGCTATTTACGTACTTCCAGCTCGTCGCAATTCACGCGGTAGATGGAAGGAGAGACACCGCAAGAGAAAGAAGGGACATAGAAGGGGGCCAGGCAAGAGGAAAGGAGCGCGTGGTGCTAGGGTAGATGAAAAGCGCCTATGGATGTACACAATCAGGAAAGTTAGGAGGTACCTCAAATGGCTTCGCGATAATGGCGTCGTCGACAGGAAGACATACAGGAAGCTATACCTGCTGGCAAAGGGCGGGACCTTCAGGAGTTTATCAGACTTAAAACGCCACTTAACGGATATGGGTATTCAGGTGAGGTAACATGGCGAGAGGACCTAGGTATAAGGTGCCGAGACGCAGACGGAGAGAGGGCAAAACCAACTACTACAAAAGGTACAGAATGATAAAGTCAGGACAGAAGATAAGGGCAGTTGTCCGTAAGACTAACACCCAGATAATAGTACAGATAATAGAGTTCGCGCCTAACGGTGACAAAAGCCTAGTCGGGGTCACTAGCAAGAAGCTCAGGCGGTTCGGCTGGAAGGGTAGCCTGAAGAGTACACCAGCTGCGTACTTAACGGGCTTAATTGCAGGATTAAAGGCCAAGAAAGCAGGCATAGAGTACGCTATACCCGACATAGGTCTTCACCCTTCAATCCGCGGCTCACGGATATATGCCGCAATCAAGGGTCTAAGGGACGCTGGTGTTGAGGTGCCTGCTTCCGAGGAGGTACTCCCAAGCGAGGATAGGATACAAGGTAAGCACATAGCGGAATATGCAAAGAAGTTAGCTAAGGAGAACCCGGAGGAATTCCAGAGAAGGTTCTCTCAGCTACTCTCCAGGGGCCTAGATCCACGTGAATTACCAGACCACTTCCTCAAGATACGTGATATCATAATAGGTTACTTCCAAGCAGGTGATTAAGAATGTCCCGCGCAATTACCTCGCTTGAGGAATGGGTTCCCAGAACTCGTTTAGGCTGGATGGTTAAGGAAGGCAAGATTAGTAGCATCAAGGAAATCTTCGACATGAACCTAGTTATACAAGAGCCCGAAATAGTTGATTACTTATTGCCTGACCTACAACATGAGGTCGTAGACGTTAACATCGTCCAGAAACAAACCGACGCAGGCGAGATGACGCGCTTCCGCGTACTCGTGGTAGTGGGTAACTTTGACGGATACGTAGGTATAGGGCTCGGTAAAGCAAGACAGGTAAGGCAAGCAATAAGCAAGGCAATAAGGAACGCGAAACTAAATATAATGCCCGTAAGGCGAGGATGCGGTAGCTGGGCATGCTCATGTACAGAACCGCACAGTGTACCATTCACAGTGATGGGTAAGTGCGGAAGTGTTAGGATCAAGTTAATACCAGCGCCCAAAGGCACCGGCTTAGTTGCTGGAGATGCAGCTAAGGTCGTGTTAAGATATGCAGGAATAAAAGATGTTTGGACATGGAGCCGCGGTGAAACGAGAACAACCATAAACTTCGTCGGCGCTGTTTACGACGCCCTCAAGAACACCTATAAGTTCGTCACGGTATACGACTGGACTAGGAGGTGAGCAATACAAAATGACACTATACGCCATCATCAGGATACGGGGAACAGCGGACGTACCGCCAGACGTTAAAGCAACTTTAAGAATGCTCAGGTTAACGAAAAAATTCACAGCAGCAATTTACCCGAAAGACCCCACAATAGACGGCATGCTAAAAGTAGTTAAGGACTGGGTCACCTGGGGAGAGATAGATAGGGAAACGCTCAGGGAGCTGATACTAAAGCGGGGAAGACTCATAGGAAATAAACCAATAACAGAAGAATTACTGAAGGAAGTGACTGGGATGGGCGTAAACGAGCTTATTGACGCCTTACTTAACGGAAAGGTAAAATGGCATAAATTAGACAGTAAAGTGAAGCCAGTATTCAGGCTACACCCGCCACGGGGGGGCTTCAAGAAGAGCATAAAGAAACCTGTAAAGGCTGGCGGTGAGTTAGGATATCGTGGCACGGATATAAACGACTTGATTCGCAAGATGATTTAAAGAGGTGATGAGAGACAATGGTAGTTAGGAGAAGGAAGAAAAGCCGCAAACACCGCGGATCCCGAACCCACGGATGGGGTTCGATCGGTCAGCACAGAAAATCCGGCAGTAGAGGCGGTGTAGGTGCTGTCGGTTACTGCAAGCATAAATGGACATGGGTAGTGAAGTACTTCCCCGACTGGTATGGGAAACATGGATTCACCAGACCTCCTGTGATAAGAACAGTGATCAAAGCCATTAACGTAGGTCGACTTAACGAGTTAATTAATGAGATGATATTACGTGGGGAAATAGAGCCAGTCGATGGTGTCTATGAGGTCGATCTCTCGGCCTTAGGAATAAACAAGCTGCTTGGCGAGGGCAAGGTAGATAAGAAAATAAGGGTTAAGGTGGCGTACGCTAGCGAAATAGCGATAAATAAGATAAAGGAGGCTGGCGGAGAAGTAATTTTACTCAGTGGTGGTGAGGAGTAAACTACATCATCTTTAGAAAAATAAGCTTTTAATCACCTCATCTTAACCGATACGGGATTAGATGATGGGATGGCTCGAAGCATTCGCAAAGCTAGGTGACTATGTTCCTTCACCGCCTAAGCCAGCGAGGAAACCCGATCTCAAGAAACGATTAATATATACTGCACTCGCGTTAGTTGTTTACTACATGCTTGCTTCAACCCTAGCTTTTCCGCTAATTAAGTTCCCAAACGTTCCAGGCCTAAACTTACCGCAAATAGTCAACATAATATTCGCGTCAACTAGGGGATCCATAGCACAGCTAGGTATAGGTCCCTTAGTGACCGCAGGCCTAATAATCCAGATACTTGCTGGTGCCAAGATCATTGACTTAGATCTAACAGATCCTAGGGATAGGAAGCTATTTACCCAAGCTGAAAAAGGCATGGCAGTAATAATAGCGGCAGTCGAAGGATTTGGCTTCGCCATGTACTACAGGCTCAACATATACATTACCCTAGCCCTCTTTCTTCAGTTCATGGTCGGTGCACTTATACTGATAATACTTGACGAAGCCATACAGAAAGGATACGGCATAGGCTCTGGTGTAAGCCTATTCATCCTGGGCGGGGTTGCTAGGCAAATAATCGTTGATATGTTCAGCCCACTTAAAGTACAGGGAACTAACGAGTACTTTGGGTTTTTCCCATACATAATTCAAGCAGTTCAGGCCGGGACACTGGACATGGAAAGGATCCTCTACGGAAAGTACATACCTGGTGCCGGAACATTACCCTCGCTAACAGGGTTAATAGCGTTCGTAATGCTCGTCTCGATTCTTGTCTACCTGCAGCAAATGAAGGTGAATATACCTGTTACGATGCAGAGGTTACCAGGTATAAAGAGTAGGGTCCCCCTGCAGTTCCTCTATGTGACTAACATACCTATCCTGCTAGTCGGCATAGTATTCTCGGATTTGATATTGTTTAATAACCTTGCCTCAGCTTACCTCACGGATAAGGCACCGTGGCTAGCAAGCGCATTAAATACCATGGTTTACTACATGGCACCACCGCGAACTATGTTAGAGATAATCTACGCTCCCGTAAGGGTAGCCGTCTATTCAGCTCTGCTAATAGGGCTATCACTACTATTCGGTCTAATGTGGATTGAGGTTGCGGGTCTAGGACCAGAGGCTCAAGCGGAAAACCTAATTAAATCAGGTCTGCAGATGCCTGGACATAGAAAAAGTCCTAAATTGCTACAGAACGTGTTAGCTAAGTACATTTACCCGCTAACAATCCTGAGCTCACTGATAGTTGCCGTAATAGCGCTCGTAGGCTATATATTCAATGTCTACGGCTCAGGAATGGGAATACTGCTAGCTGTCGGTATAGTATACCAGTTGTACACGCAGATAGCGTACGAGAGGGCACTAGAAACATATCCACTACTGAAGAGATTAATAGGTGAGGGATAAAACGATGAGCGAAGGAAAAGAAGCAAAAATAATCGTAATAGCTGGTTTACCTGGAGTAGGTAAATCCACGGTCTTAAGCATAGCACGCAAGAGGCTAGAGAACGAAGGAATCAAAGTTGAGGTAGTAAACTTCGGCGACTACATGCTCAGGTACCTCATGGATAAGGGCTTAGTTAAGGACAGAGATGAAATAAGGAAATTACCTCTACGTATCCAGCAGGAGGCGCAGGCAGCTGCAGGAAGAATGATTAGAGTGTACTTCAACGAAAGAGCAAGCAGGTGCGAACGGGAGTTTATAGGTTTCGTTGACACGCATGTCCTGATAAAGACCCCTACAGGCTTCTGGCCTGGATTACCGCTTCACGTGATAAGCGAGTTAAGGCCTGCGAGTATACTGCTTGTTGAGGCATCACCCGAGCAGATCGTGGCTAGGCAGTTGAGGGATAAGACAAGGTTCAGAAAGGACTATGCTGACGTGAAGCTGGTCAAGGAGTTAATGGACTTAATGAGGGTGTACGCGATATCAGCAGCAACCCTAGTAGGCGCATCGGTGAACTTCATAGTTAACGAGGAAGGAAGACCCGACGTAGCTGCGGACCATGTAGTTAGCATTGTGAGGAACTTATGAAATGTTAGTGTTGCTTTACGTAGCTGTAGCGGTAGTGGCTTTTTTACCGTGGACTTTCCTAGTGAAAACCTACGCGCAGAAAGTAGATATCGATAAAGTAGTTAGGGAACTCAAGGAAGTTGCTGACAGGCTATCTAAAACACCATCACGGAAGGAGAAGAAACTCAGGCTGCTTCAATCAAGGTACAAAGCACTTCGTGGTCGTGTAAGCAGGTTCTTCCTATTTAACTTGATGGGTCTATGGGCAGGGATCTTCACGTCCTTAACCGCTGCCCGGGCTGCGCTTTATTATGCGTCAGTAATGTATGGACTTCCACTTCCACCGTCCCCACTGAACCTTCCAGGAATATCCATAAATGGTCAATTAAATGACCTGATACTCTACTTAGCGGTCATACTGGGATACCAGTACATACATAATGAGATAACTGGTGTGAGTAAATTGAGTAAACTTAAACAGTAGCGTATGTATAAGTGGTAAAGATTTTTAGCTTGCTCATATCACCCCTCAATGGGGTCGACGATGGTTCGGCCA
>JAMOOZ010000215.1 GCA_027064885.1 Desulfurococcales archaeon | reverse complement strand
CCTCAAACACTTGCTTGACGCACTGAATGAGTTGGTGAGGCGAAGCCTCGAGGCCCTAACGTCACGCGAAGCCGAGATAAAGTTGGATGAACTGATGGAGCTAATGATGTCAATGGCTGGCAAGAAATGGAGGTTAAGCAGGAAACAGTTTACAGAAAGACTCAGGATAGTGAAGAACAAATCATACGGAGGGCTGACACTAGGGGACATTATAGGTCTAGACATCAATGAAGAGAAAGGAACCGTCAAAGTCATTACCCAGAATCTCCTCCATCTCCATAAAGAGCTAGAGAAGAGGGCAGCAAAGTATGGTTTAATGTAGATTTTCTAATCGATTTTCCTTCGATTTTACCTCTCAAATCATCGATTTTCAATCGATTTTCTTATCAATTTTCACGCTTGGGGGTTAGAGGTAACATAGGAAGCAATCATTTACATCATTTAGTGGGGGCTTCGAGTATGTTCCTTTTCCGCCTTACGCAGGAATATCGATGGGAAAATCGATGGAATATCGATAAATTTAGAAGATGAAATCGATTGAAAATCGATGATAAAATCGACTGTGGATTCATGAATTTCGGCAAGTGAGTGAGGCCTTCGGCACTTTCTGGAGCTATCTCTTGTCTAACATCCATATACCATTATTATATTATACCCCTTTCTTTATTGGTTGAACAACATTCGACACATCGTCAGTGTTTTTGAGCGTTCAAACGGGGAGCTATGTCGGTGATTGAACATGTTCGGGGAGGGTTCGACTAAGATTCAGGTCTACGTTTCCAGGAGGATGCGTGCGGCAATAAAGAAGAGGGCCGCTACCCTGGGCTTCAGCTCCATGAGCGAGTACGTGCGGGCCCTGATCAGGGCTGACTTAGTCAGGGCAGGGTATTACGGGGGTGAGGAAGATGCTAGTGTATGAACACGTAATTAACGCTGTTAAAGAAGTGCTAAGGAGTAAGGTCCTGAAATCTAGGATCAGTGTTAAGACCCGTAAGCTCGTTAAGCTAGTGTTGCGTAAATGGGGCTTTGTTGCGAACGCCATTGATGTAGCGCTAATCAATCATAGATACAAGCAGTTGACGTTCGTGGTTAGCTGGGGCCTCTGGAGTGAAGACGCCCTATTCATAGTATTTAGGAAGGACAGGCACGGTGAATGGGGGCTAAAGCACGTTAGGGTAGGAAAGCGCGGTGGCTGGACTTACCGCTGGGAGCTAGTGATGGAGGAAGACGGAACCCCTCGCCTCCTTAAGTGCATTAAGAGCATCACGGCCGTTGAGGAGGAAGTGCCGCTTAAGGTGTAGCGCCCCCACAGCTAAGCCACAGTACTCGGGGTACTAGGATGAGGGCACGCTTAAAGAACCTGCTCGCCAAGCACGTTGGGCACTACGTGCGCCTATCGTTCACGGTGGCCTCCAGCGACACGACAGAGACCGCGGAAGGCTTCCTAGAGGAAGTCAATGACGAGTACCTCATCCTCACACACCCTGACGGATCCGTGGTCGTGCTCTCCAATATCACGGTAT
>JAMOOZ010000214.1 GCA_027064885.1 Desulfurococcales archaeon | reverse complement strand
CGAAATCCACTCCCCCGGCATCCTTAACCTCCTTGAACTCCCTTTCAATGTACTCAAGGGATTTCCTGATCTCATCCTCACTCAACCCGTACTCGAAGCCCCCACCAGTTATCCTCTTTATCGCGCGCTCCGGGCTTGACATTAGGGAGACGTGATCAGCCTCCACCTGGATCAGGGCGTTTAACTCGTCAGCATACTTTGTTGCCTTACTAACGTACTCGCTTATTGAGGTCCCTGTATGCCCGAGTAGTATGTGCTCGCCAGACTTAATGACGTCGGTGGGCGCGGTCTCCCTATGGTAGGAGAGCATGAGCGTCCCAACCATGTCCCCGAGCTTGAAAGCCTTGATCACGGGCGGCGCCACTATGTCGGGTAGCCTGACCCCGACAGCCAGGTGAGGCACCGCACCTAAGTACCTTCTAGGCATGACTTCCACCCGAACTAGTTCCAGTTAACGCACTACTAATCAGTTCCCATGAAGGATAAAAACATTGTATGAGGGAAAAGCAGTGCTCCTCAATCCTGCCTAGCAACTAGCTTAGCCAGCACCTCATCACTAACGACTACCGAGAACCTCCTTGTCCTGTAGTACTTCCTCACAACGTAGTTCTCTGTATCTAGCTCGGCCCTCGACTCGAGTAGGCCGGCGTTCACTAACTGCCTTAGGTGCGCTATGAGTAAGGGCTTCGAAATGCCTAGAATCTCCCTTAATTCCGTCGTGCTCCTCTCCCTCACGGCGCAGAGGGCGAGGATCTTAATCCTCGTTGGGTGCGCTAGAATCGAGAGTAGCTTAGAGAGCCTAGCAACAGTATCCTCCCTGAACTCGCCACCGCCGCTCAACCTCAAGGCTCCTCCGTCAGTTCCTTCCTCAGCTCAACTATCTCATTCCTTAACTCCTTAACCTCCCTCATTAGCTCCTTCATCTCGTTCCTAAGGGCCGTGACATCTCCTTGAATCTCCTTCTCCCTAACTCTACTGTCTAGAAGTATGAAGACAGCCACAGCCGCCGTTGAAGTGGCGAGTAACACGACCGCGGAGAGGACATCCTCCGGGATCATTTCGACCCACCCATTAACTTAGCCAATTGATTAGTTCTTGAGGAAATTAACACGTTACGCATGCCCACGAGGTTGCAGAGCGCGTGCGTAATCATCGACGGTATTAGGGTTCCATAAAGCGCCACAGGTAAGCCAAGTAGCATAGCGAGTACTGCTACGGAAATTAATGCCTTGCTGAAGCCCAATGCCCTCACATGGGACAGTGTGAACGTAGCCACAGCAACTAGCAGGGCGGGCCATGCTCCAATAATAGTTGCTAGCCATGCCTGCGTTGCACCCCTAAACAGTATCTCCTCACACACCGGCGCGACAAGTAACAGCAAGATAAAGAAGCATGGTTTGCATACCCTGTAGAGTGCTAGGAATTCCTTAACCACGGGGGCACTCACTGAGTCACTTACCCTATCGCTGAGGACTACCATCAAGAGGGCTACTACAGTGATGACTGACCATGTAACCAGTAATTGAGGACTAACATTCACTGTGAAGAGGCTCGTGAGCCCTACTTTCGTCATGAAGTACAGGATTACTGACGCGGCCATAACCTGAGCGACTCCCGACGCTGCGATTTCAGCGAATGCCCTGCTGAAACCCCTTTTAACTAGTATGGTTCCAACCAAGCATGCTGACCCAATTGCGGAGGCGATGCTTGCGGCGGAAGCGATTACCCACTCGATAATCACTATCTTACCCAGGTAAATTTAGATTTACCTATATAAAATATTTTTCTTGAGCGTAGACTATGGTGACATGTAGGAAAGTGTAATAGTGCAGTAGCGTTAAAGCTGAGGTTTAAGGGTTGCTTTGCAACACTAAAAAGGAGGTGCTTAGAGCCCGCTTAGGAATAGCTGGTAAGCCCTTATGAGGACGGCTTTAGCGGTGTTGACTACCTCCAAGGGGTGTTGACCTTCCTCTGGCTTGACCTCGAAGCTTACGGCACCAGAGTACTTGATGTCGTGTAGTACCTTCAGTAGCTCCGCTAGCTCCTTCTCAGTATTTATTGCCCCAGGCCTGTAGAAGCCTGGGTGCCAGTCGAGGAGCTTGTCATCAATCTTCTTCGTGCACCCCACATGTATGTGGCCTAGGAGGTCGGCATAAGGCTTCAGATCCTCTGGCTTCTCGCCGAGCATGGGGGCGTGGCTGAGATCCCACATGAGCCACACGTTCTTATGTCCTAACGCCCTAACGTCCTCGATCACCTTGGCTGAGAAGCCTATGGGGCCTAGGAGGCGTTTCTTATCCCAGGAATAGTCGAAGGTCTCGACGTATATGTTAGCTCCGTACTCGGCGGCCTTAGCCGCCATTGCGGAAAGGGTCTTAATGAAGGCCTCCCTAGCCTTCTCCCTCTCCGGGCCCTCCACGTTGGGGCCGGAGCATAACGCCACGGCCTTAACGCCGCGCTTACCAGCAATTTCCGTGTCCTTAACCAGCACCTCCTCAGCCTTCTTCCTCTCCTCCTCGTTGAGGGCGTTGGGGTTGAACTTCCTCACAAGTACCTCGGGCTGGAGGCCGACAGCGATCTTGATGTCCCTGCCCGAGGCCTTAATGACATTCATGAATTTGCCCCACTCATGGTCCCCTATGGGACCTATCTCGAGGAGGTCGAAGAACGGATCCTCAACCAGTACCTTAACCTTGTCTGCGAACCCTTCATCAGTCTTCAGGAACTCAGGGAATGCCATGAACGTCACTATGCCTACGGGGTACGGGAACCTAACCGCGAACTCTACACCACCCTTTACGTGGCCAACGTAGAGCATGGTTTAATCACCATATACGACTCGCGGAAAGAGAATAAATCCGTTACCTTAATGCGTCAGGAAAGCCTCAACATACGGTAAAGTCAAATAGCACGTTACCGTAAGTCTGTAATAGGTAAGAGAGATTGTCAAGTGGTATTAACGCCAACATCCTGCGTGAAAGGGCTATCTCTATGCTTGAGGGAGCTAAGTGGAGGTTTAGCAGGAAAGAGTATGACCTAGCGTGCTTTGAGGCCGAGCAGGCGGCACAACTATACGTGAAGTCCTTACTGCTTAGGTTATGCGGGGTTGCCCCGCGAGCACATAGGCTTTCGGAGCTCCTGGGGCGGCTCTACAGCGCCTTACGAGAGGACTTCAAGGACGTTGCTGAAGAACTAGCTGGGTTCACCTCATCCTCTAGGCGAAGTGTGTGGTTTCTTGAGGAATCATATTATAGGGGGAGGTACGGGTACGTGGAGTACTCTGAGGAGGATGGAAGAGAGTGTATTGACACCGCCGAGAAACTCATTGACCTGCTGAGGAGGGTGGAGGAAATTGTCTCAGGAAGTAGAGGATAGGTACATGGTGAGGAGGTTCCGTAGGCTCCTCCGTTGGCACCAGTACGCAGGTAGCATCGTCAAGGCCGCTAAGGAGGTTCTCGGGCCGAGCACGCAGGTGTACGTGGTGGGGGGCGCGGCGGAGGGTAGGCTAACGGCATTAAGCGACATTGACTTCGTGCTAGTCACGCCTAACGCCCCACAATCCGCTAGAGATAGGATCAGGTTAGCTATACTCGTACGTGATAGGGCGGTAACGCGTTACGGGCTCCCCATGGATTACCCCGTAGACCTACACGTTTACGACCCGGAGGAATTCCTGAGGGCTAGGAGGCACTATAGGGCGATCATTAAGGTTGGGTAAGCGGCTTCATTAACGTGGGCCTCACTTATTATTCTCTATGAATAATTCTCGCGGTGCTGCGATTGAGGAGGGAGACCCTACTCGCCATAATCATTACCGCCTTAGTAACTGCCTCGCTAGTCGCGGTAATCACTACTCGCCTCCCCAGAGGCACGCGCACCACAACAGTGACAATCACCTCAACCCTAACTAAGCCGAAAACGATCACGTCAACGCTCGTAAGCACCATGAGTACCGCGTTAACGAGGACCGTGTCCGTAACTGCGGTCACGACCATGACTGAAGTAACGACCATTACAGCAACGGTCACTCAGACATCGACAAGCGCATCAACAACTACGCCGAGCACCGCATCCACAACACCCACCGTAACCACCGCAACGACCGTAAAGCCACCCACAACTCCCTACTGGGCCTCACGCCCGGCAGTAATGTACGAGAACCTCTACTCCCCTCCCGAGGGCTTTGAGAAGGCGTTAAGTATATTGAGTGAGTTAAGGCCCGGTGTGGTCTGGTACTCACGAATGATCACGGGCTTCCCGCCAGTGCCTAACGCCACGTCAGCCTACGCCATAGGTAGGGAGGCTGGCTTAAGCGACGCTCAGGCAAGGAAGTTTGCGGCGTGGGTTCATAGCGAGAGGTATGACTTGGAGGACATAGGTAGGGCGGCTAAGGCTGTCGAGGAGCTAGGGGCGCTCTACTGCCCATGCATCCTCATGCAAAACCTTAGGGTGAGCTTCAACTACGACCCCTTAACCTTTAGGCCAATACCTAAGTCCGAGCTGGAGTCCATGGCCCTAGACTACTCCAAGTGGGGCCTACCTTACGACAGGAACGAAACGCAGGAGTACTTCCGGGAGAAGGCAGGGATCCCTGCCGGGGCCGTGTTCCCTGACATAACTAATGAGGCGTACCAAGAATACCTCATAAGGAAGGTTAAGGCGTTAAAGGAAGCAGGAGTTAAGTGCGTGTGGCTAGACATGCTCTTCGCCCAAGCAAACATAGCTTACGCCATAACGCACGACTATAACCACCCCGCAGTTAAGGAAGCATATGAGGCAGCGGTGAAAGTCGTTAAGGTGATCAAGGCGATGGGCATGACCGTAGGAACCTGGGCTAACTGGGTCATCTACCCCTACAGTGACGCCCCGCCCGTGGACTTCGTCACGAAGACAGTATCGAGGGAGGAGGTAATGGAGGGAAGCGTTAACCTAACCGAGTGGAGGAAAGTGGTCTCGACGATAAGGGGCAGGACGAACGCAACGATACTCGCGGTGTTCGACTTCGGCCCCTCCGACAACACCCCACTAGCGATATTCAGCCAGCAGTTAACACCTGAGCAGCAGGCCGAGTTCCTCAAGAGCGTGGGGGAGGCCTGCAAGGAGTTAGGCGTGGTGCCCGTCTACCCCCTCCACGGCGGGTGCATGGGTAGGGACGCGCAAAAACTGTCATACGGCAAGTACCTGTACTACGACGCCCTCGCACCTGAATTCAGGACGTACGAAACGATCAAGGAGTTAATGAGTGGTTAACAGGCTAAGGATAAATTACGTTGCATCACTAAAGGAGTGAGGTTCAGGCAGGATGGAAGGAACATTCAACCTAAACGACCTAGTCCCCGAATGGGCAAGGAACTTCTACTCGAAACGCCTCCAAAGCATGGAGGAACTCTTCGGGGTCGAGAAACCCATCATAGGCATGGTTCACCTCATGCCCCTCCCCGGCTCGCCCGCTTACGAAGGGTGGGGGATGGACGAGATCATTGAGGCAGCCCTAAGGGACGCTAAAGCCCTAATCGAGGGCGGGGTCGACGGCATAATAGTTGAGAACATGTGGGACCTCCCCTACTACTCCGGCGCGCCCAGAATACCTCCCGAGGAGATAGCGGCGCACGCGGTCGCGGCAAGAGAAGTGATCAAGGAAGTGGACGTGCCGGCAGGCATTACCGTCATACATAACGGCGGTAGGGTCGCGTTAGGGATAGCTAAGGCAGCTGGCGCGAAGTTTATTAGGGTATGCCTGTACACCGGGGCAGCGGTGTGGGACACCGGGGAGTTCGACCACGGGAACGCCGCCGACCTGATGAGGCTCAAGAAGCTACTGCACGCGTGGGACATAAGGTTCTTCTGCGACATCGTGAAGAAGCACTCCGTGGTCTTCCCTGGAATAGACATCGAGACCCACGCGACCTGGGCTGACTTCTACATGGCTGACGCACTCATAGTGACCGGGACAATGACGGGCAGACCACCAACGAGGGAGGACGTGGTGAGGGCAAAGAAAGCCGCGCCGGGAAGACCCGTACTCATAGGCTCAGGCCTCAATCCAGGAAATGTCGAGGAACTCCTAAGCGTCGCGGACGGCGCGATAGTCGGCACGTACTTCAAGGTGAAGGGAATAACGCAAAACCCCGTAAACCCCGAGAGAGTAAAGAAACTTATGAACAAAGTAAAGCAAGTCAGGTCAGCCGCCAGGAAAACATAGGTTTTAACTTAAGCAGTTCCCACGTTAAGGAGCTTACCTAAGCCGTTTAAGTCGTAAGCACTCTCATCCTTCTCTAGGCTTGCCTCACCCTTCACTTCACGGACTATTAGTGTGTAGTGGGAACGCCTGAACTTAATCCCTGTCTTCATAGCCTTCACCCTCAAGTCATCTAGGGTTCTCCTAACATCCTTAGTCGAAAGGGAACCCCACTTAACCTCAATGAACTGCGCTTCACCCTCACCCACAATGACTAAGTCTATTTCCTCACCCTTACGCCACCACCTACCGTACTTGACGGGAAGCACCTTAATCACGCCAGCCCTACGTAATTCCGGAACGATATCCATGACCGCGTCCTCAAGCACCGAACCCATGTACTGGCTCCACCTCCCCTCAATGATCTTAAGCACATCCTCACTCAACCCAGCCTCTATAAGGCCCTGGTAAGGCTTCACGAAGCTAAACCAGAACCTGAAGTAGTTATCAGCGAACCTAACCTGCACAGGCTTACGCCGCCCTAACGGGGTTACCCTACGCACTATGTCTAGATCCTCAAGCAATGAAACGTACTTACCCATACTTCTCGAGTCCACACCAGCCATGACGGCTAACTTCGCTGGGCTCAACACCCCCACCGCTATTCCTGAAAGTATTGTGAAGTACGTCCTAGGTTCCCTCACCTCCTGACGCAGGAGGTTAAATGCTTCGTCAAGGAGGTACGAGCCCTGCGTGAGTACGTTCTTGAGGATGTTGCTCCTTAAGTCCTCACGCGGGTCGAAGAACCTGTGGCACGCAGGTGTCCCTCCAAGCACGCCGTAAGCCTCCAGAACCTCCTTGAAGGACCAGCCTGGATAGAACCCGGCTACCTCCACAGGGTTTAACGGCTTTAGCTTCATCGATACCGATCTTCTCCCGTAGAGTGGGGACTTGTAGCCTAGGAGTTCTGTCTCCATAAACGATACTGCGGAACCACATAGTATGAGCATTAGCGATCTATCCTTACTTAAGACCTCATCAATCGATCTCTGAAGTCGCCCCACAAGCCCAGGCGAGTTCATGGCCATATACTGGAATTCATCTAGAACTAACGTAACCCTACGCCCCATCCCCTTAAGGGCACACGATAACCCCTCTATAACCTCAACTACGTCCCTCCCGGCGACCTTGATCCCTAATGACTTGCTGATGGCTTCAATTAACTCGTCTCTGCTCACCTCCTCAGGTTGCGGAACGGAAACGTAGAACACGCATTCCACGCCGTTCCTTGAGCAGAACTCCCTCAGCAATCTAGTCTTACCGACACGCCTTCTACCGTACACTATGACTAACTTGAAGCTTCCTTCATCCCAATGCCTCTTAAGGATCCTCAGCTCTTCCTCCCTATCAACAAACACCGTATCGCGAGAAGACATATCCAGTTACCCGTATTTAATTACGAAAAAGCATTAATGCCTTACTTCCTGGAAGCCACCTTAGCTGTAATGACTATCACTAACACGGCTACTACAGCAATAACTAACGCGGAGGGGTAAGGGAACGTCGCCTTACTTATTTCCTCACCACTTGTCTGCGGTGACGTAGGCGTTTCAGTCCTGCCCGAGCTTGTCTCAGTGTTGCCTAGGGTGCTGGTTGCCGTGTTGGTGCCTGTGCTTGACTGCGTTGCTCCGCCCCAGCCTCCGGGCGGGGTCGTTGTAGGCATTGACCTAGGTATGATGAATTCTACGAGTATGTCTCTCCTCATTCCTTTGAAGAGGTCGCTCCCGACCACCAGCTTAATTGTCTTGTTGGCGTTCCCGGGCGGTAGCACGATCTTGGAGTACCCCTTAGTCATCTCGCTTGGTGCTGGCACTAAGCTAATGTTTATTGGTGCGTAATCGAACTTCGGCCCAATGAACCTAAGTGTCACGTCCGCCACCACCCTCTTCGAGTAGATGTAGTAGAACCTGCCGGTAGCCATGGCATAGATAGTCTTGTGAACCATCACGCCGACCTTACCTGACGGGCTGCAGTTGGAGGGCACCTCCACCTCAACCGGCCTGAGCACGTACTTGTACGTCACGTTAACTGTGAAGCCCTTGGGACTCCCGTTGAACCTAATG
>JAMOOZ010000213.1 GCA_027064885.1 Desulfurococcales archaeon | reverse complement strand
CGGAATAATCCTGACCGGGGCAACAAACATTAACGCAAGGGCTGGTACACCAGCAAAACTAAGTAAGATTAAGCCCTTACGACCCAGAACATCGCTCAAGCCGCCAGTAATAATAGAGAATATGGCTGGTATGTTCTCAGCAGCAACCAGGAAACTGATGAAGCTGTAGTCATTACCTAGAACCTGCTTAACTAGATCCCTACTAGCAACGATGTACATCCCGAAAACCATGTTCGAGAGTAATGCATAAGCGTAGAAGCCAAGCCTCCATGGTTCAATATTACTCAGTAGCTCCTGTCTAGGCCAGCCTCTCACAGCATAAACCTCAGATAAGGTAAGGTGAGGAACACTATATTAAAAATAAGGAAACCAGAATTGATCAAATCATGAAATACCTTCAGCTTCAACAATGAGTTATGGGGGTGAAAAAGCCATGGCCCCGAGGGTCAGGACCTACTAGACCTTGACCCCCGCGACCATGGCTCTCACCCCGTAATTAGGGGTGTTTTCGTGACTTATAATCTTTTGTATAATTGGATGATTTACGGATGCAATAGCTTTATTATTCTTAGACTAATCTGAAATGATGTAAACAATATACGGTGATGAGCCTTGATGACGGTTGCGGTGACGGGTGGTAAGGGCGGCACGGGAAAGTCCACAGTGGCGGTGAATCTTGCGGTAGCGCTGGCATCTACCGGGTATAGGGTTGTGTTAGCTGATCTAGACGTTGAGGGTAGTGTTGACCACCTCCTCCTGAAGGTGGGGCTTAAGGTTGTGAGGCCCATCAAGGTTCCGATTCCCTTCATAGATTACGGTGGGTGCACTGCATGTGAGGCATGTACGAGCGTTTGTGATACTGGCGCGTTAGTCAGCGTTAAGGGCGGTAAGCCCTTCCTAATACCGAGGCTGTGCAGTGGGTGTGGGGCATGTTTCTACGTATGCAGGTTCGGCGCCATCCGTAGGGGGTGGAGAGTGATAGGTGAGGTGAGCGCAGGTAAGGCGCGTTTCGGCGACAACGCCTTAACGCTTGTTTCCGGGAGATTAAGGGAAGGTGAGGAGCACGTCGCCCCAGCAGTAGTAGCTGCTAGGGAAGAAGCCATCAGCTTAGCTAGGGAGGAGGGTGCGGACTTCCTTGTGATCGACACGGCGGCCGGGACAGGGATAGCGGTGTCTCAGGCTTTAAGCACGGCTGACTTGGTGCTCGCGGTAACCGAGCCCACACCGCTAGGCGCTCACGACCTAGACGCGATACTCGAGCTGACGTCCAAGCTAGGTGTGCGGACGTGGGTGGTCGTCAACAAGCATGGGTTAGCGCCTGAGAACATCGTTGCTAGGGTTGTGAGTAAGTACGGGGTACCGGTCGTTGCTAGGGTTCCGTACAGTGATGAAGTAGTTCATGCGTACGTGGGCGGGGAGCCACTGGTGTTAAGGGAGGGAAGCGTGGCAGGACAAGAGTTAAGGGCTCTCGCAAGCACCGTCGCCTCAATAGTTTCTGCGCGGGGTGCATGATACTTGATCGAGGTGGTAATAGCCTCAGGGAAAGGAGGCGTTGGTAAGACCCTAATCTCAGCGGAATTAGCTCTGAAGCTTAAAGAATTAGGTCTCAAAGTAACCGCGGTTGATGCAGATGCTGACGCGCCGAACCTCCACCTAGTGCTGGGGGATGCTGAGTGGCGTGTTGAGGAGGACTACTATGAAGGATGGGTAGCGAGAATAGACGACACTAAGTGTGTGGGGTGCGGGGCGTGTGCGGAGGCCTGCCTATACAAGGCGATATTCAAGGATAAGGAAACCGGCAAATACAGGGTTAACGAACTCCTCTGTGAAGGATGTGCAACATGCTCTCTCGTGTGCCCGGTAAAGGCAATAACTAGGGTTAAGGTGTCCTCAGGGAAGGTGCGTGCAGGAACCACTCATGTGGGTAAGGTACGCATTGCTGGTGCTAAGCTTATTCCCGGACGCCCGAACTCCGGCAAGCTAGTGACGGAGGTTAAGACCCTGGCGAGGAAGCTCTGGGGTAACGACACCGAGGTGTACATTGTTGACGCGGCGGCAGGCATAGGTTGCCAGGTAATAGCGTCACTAGCGGGTGCGTCAGCCGCTATCCTAGTTGCTGAGCCTACTCCCGCGTCGCTGGAGGACCTCATGAGGGTTCATAGGGTGGTCAAGCACTTCGGTCTTCCTGCCGCCCTAGTGATTAACAAGGCAGGGCTAAGTGAGTCCATGGAAGCTAAGATAATCGAGTATGCAACAAAGGAAAACATTGACTTTCTAGGAAGCGTACCCTACGATGATGCCGTACCTAAGGCGGTAGCTAGGCTCTCCCCCGTAACTCAAGCGTATCCTGACTCCCCAGCGGCGACCGCAGTGAGGGACGTTGTTGATAAGATCATAGAGCGTGTGATTAAGGATTGGAACTCATGGCGGCTTAAGCACGTACCCGCTAATCCGCAGCCCTACGTGCCGGAGATAATACCGCCTTCCCGGTGAGTTAAACCGCACATATGAACGTCAAGCTAATAAGGCGTTTTTCGGTAAAGATAATTAAGACTAATCGAAAAATCAAGGTGCTCAACAATGGTTCGGGTGGGTATAGCCGTAGAACAGGGTGAGGGTCTAGACGCGATAACCGCTTCACGTTTCGGTAGGGCACCAGCCTTCGTAATTGTGGACATAAGTGAGTCAGGCGGGATAAAACACGTTAAGACAATCAGGAACAACGCCTTAACCTACGGTGGCGGCGTAGGTGTCCGCATAGCCAAGATGTTGGCTGAGGAGGGGTGCGAGGTAGTTGCGGGGCCGGCGTTCGGCCCCAACGCCTCGGCAATGCTTTCAACCCTTGGCATGAGGCCCGTGATAATACCGCCAGGAATGAAGGTTCGGGACGCTACAAAACTCATACTCGATCAACTCACCGGAAGAGCACCTCCCATGAACCCCTACGGCCCTCCACCATGGTATCACCGCAGGTACGGTCGGCAAGTATTTTAAGGCATCCCTAATCCATTAGTCGTACGTGGTGGTGTGATGTCACGCCAAACAAGATAATTAACCTGGACATAGCCCTCCTCGCTAGGGCCGCACTACTACTGCAGAAAGCCGTTAAAGATGAGCTTGGAAACCTCCTGAAGCCCCTAGGATGCGGCGTGGATGACAGGGGCTTCAAATGCGACTTCGAACCCATTAAGGGTAAGTGGCCCAGCGAGGAGGAAGTAAGGAGGCTGGAGGAGAGGATACTAGCCATAGAGAGGGAAGGCGCCCAAATAAACGCGTTAGGGGAGGACATTCAGAGCGATAACATCCTACAACTCCTAGGGTACTCAAGCGCCTACACGGTAAACGGATTCAAAGCACACCTAGAGCCGGGAGTAACCCCCTCAGAAACTAAGGTGGGTGCCGTGAGAATCCTTAACATCTCAGCCCACAACCCGGCAACGAACGTGAGCCTCGTGAGGCTCATTGGCGTGGCGTTCAAGGACGGGGCGGGGCTTAAAGAATGGCTTGAATGGTTCGAGGAAGCATCGAAGCGCGACCACAGAGTCATCGGGCAGAAGCTAGGGCTATTCTCATTCCACGAGGAGGTAGGTCCCGGCCTAGTAATCTACCATCCGAAGGGCCAGATCATCAGGGAGGAACTGATAAAGTTCATAAGAGAGGTCAACGCGAAGCTAGGGTACGAAGAAGTCTACACTCCACACGTCTTCAGGTCAACCATATGGAAGGTCAGCGGCCACTACTACCTCTACAGGGATAAGATGGTCCTAGCTAAGGTTGAGGGGGAGGAGTACGGTATAAAGCCCATGAACTGCCCCGGCCACATACTCGTGTATAAGTCGGCGCCACGGTCATACAGGGACTTACCCGTGAGGCTCTCAGAGTTCGGCACCGTGTATAGGTGGGAGAAGCGCGGTGAACTCTACGGGTTGCTCAGGGTTAGAGGCTTCACGCAGGACGACGGCCACGTATTCCTGAGGGAGGATCAAGTCAAGGACGAGATAAAGGCAATCCTCAGGGAAATACTCCACGTACTGGAGACCTTCGGATTTAAGGGCGAGGACGTGCGCATGAACCTCTCAACCATGCCTGAGGAGCACATAGGGACCGAGGAAATGTGGGAAAAAGCAACTAACGCGCTGAAAGCAGCCATGGATGAGCTAGGGCTACCCTACGAGATCAAGGAGGGTGAGGGCGCGTTCTACGGCCCCAAGATAGATGTGCACTTCCGGGACAGCCTAGGCAGGTGGTGGCAGTGCAGCACCATTCAAGTGGACTTCGCCCTCCCCGAGAGGTTCGGGCTAGAGTACGTGGATAAGGACGGAAGCAAGAAGAGGCCAGTCATGATTCATAGGGCGATACTGGGCAGCGTCGAGCGCTTCATGGCCATAATAATAGAGGAATTCGCCGGCCGCCTACCCACGTGGCTAAGCCCGATCCAAGTCAGGGTCATACCGGTCAGGAGTGCCGCGAAGGAGTACGCAGTAACCGTCGCTGAGGAACTGAAGAACGCAGGAGTAAGGGTGGATGTCGACTTAGGTGATGAGACTCCCTCGAAGAAAATAAGGAAGGCCTATGACGAGGCAATACCCTACTTAATATTAGTGGGGCCTAGGGAAGCCAAGCAAGGAACCGTGACTGTGAGGGCAAGGGGCAACAAGCAAGCGAGCAATGTGCCGTTGAGGGGGTTCATAGAGTTACTCAAGAAGGAGATCAGGGAGAGAGCCATAAACCAGCTAGCTATAGAAGAGCTCATTAAGAGAGAAGCCCAAGCGTAAACGCAGTAATAAATACCCAAACTCGCTCGACCTTAATTTCCGCTTATTAGCCCGCACGCCCAAGAACAGTACTTGAGGTAGGGAGCTTGCTAGGAAGGCAATGCTTAGCCGTGATAACGCTGACCGCGTTAGTAGCATCGCTCCTTACGGCGGGCGTTAGTGTTAGTGCCCAAAGCAACGATTCTGAGAAGGTTATTAACGCGGCATCCGCCTTAATCAAGGCATCCTTCCCCGAGATCTGGGAATTGATAAGTAACACAACACCCAGGATACGGCCCGCGCAGACAGGCGAGCACGGTGAGGCCCTATCAGGATTCCCAACGTACGCGGTGGAATGGTCCGCCAGCGGCGCCGACGTAAGCGTGTTGATGGCGCTAGTAGACGGCGTAGCTATCCCCGTAGGTATTGAAGCAACTATCAATGGGCAAGCATCAGAAGAGTCTGGCGAGCTAGTCTATGAGCTCGGAGACAGAGTGCTGTCCGAGGTAAAGGCGCTTTACGGTGAACTCGCTCGAGAAGCGGTAAGCGACGGCAATGTCGAGATAATAGGGTTTCAAATACACATTAACGGAACGCCCGTAGCTTTCATTGAGCCCACGAAGCCATCCATAATTCCGGCGATGCTCTCGTGGAACACTTACTTCGTTAAGCCAGTCCTGGCATTCAACATATTCAACGACTACCCATTAGTTAAGGCGGCGGTAACTCATGCCGGAAGAGATGCACTCACATTCAAAGTGAGTGTAGATGAGGCGAAAGCTATACTTGACAAGCATAAGGAATTAAGGAACGCCAGCAGGGTCAGCAAGTACGTGCTCATAACTAACGAGACCGCCCGGCCAGCCTACGTAGTGACCTTAGGCCCATGGAACATTGCCGTAGTATACGCAGACAACGGCGAGTTTCTCTCAAGCAAGGCACCAACCACACGAACAACAAGCCCTACAACAACCTCAGTACTAATCCCTATAACAACGAATAATTCGTGGAGTCTGCCGATACCGCCGCAGTACTTTCCTTACCTCCTCTCCGGGGTCGCCATGGCAATAACAGCCCTAATCGGTATTGTAGTGATCCGCGCAGTAACTCGTAGAGAAGGGAAAAGCGGGTGAGCCCTCAAGGTTCCCGCGCGGCATTTACTTGGAAAGCTACGCGTACAGACTTAATCTCGAAGGGCTTGAACGCTAGGTTAACCTCGGCCCCTTGAATCCATACCTCACGCACCTTATCCTCGAGGAGGTTGCACTCCCACACATCAACGACAGGGACCCCGAAACGGAGTATGGCCTTAACGGACCTATTCAGCGGGTTATACATCCTCAGCACCAAGCACTTATCTGAGTCACTACACTTCTTCACGTTCTCAACGATTACGTCACCATCAACCCTCAGCACATAGCCTACCCCCAAAACGTTATCTTCACGGGTGCTTGACACCGCTGTGACACGCACTGGGTTACTCACCTCGTAGGCTAGCCGGGTCAGGAGTAACTTGCCGTTACTGGGGAGAGATGCGATGGCGTAGTAAGTGCTTAACTCACCACTATCAACAATGGGGTCCGGCAAGGTAGGTGACTTAAGCAGTGTTAAGCCCACCTTATTAAACCTCACGGTAACGCCGTTCCTCTCGTGGGATATCACCGCGAATAGTGCTTGATCATCCTCTAGCGCAACCCACTTATGCTTAAAGACTTCGTACTTAGCGCGTTCCCAGCTAGTGTTGACATGGGTAGCTCTTTCTAAGTACCCTGCACCCACATCGAATAGCGCATGGCTCGCGTTGACGTCGGCATCGAACCAAGCCTTAAGCATGATGTTGCGTTCACGCCACCTGAACGTAATATTAAACAGGAGTTCTCTTTTCCCGCCATAAGCGATGACGTCCTCAATGATTTCCGAGGATCTGAAGCGCCACCTGAAGCGAACACGTATCCTTAAGGGTCCTGCCTCAAGCACCTCAGGAGTGCCAACCACCTCGTCATTAATGACCCATGAGAGCCTATCGTAGTCCTCATCAATCTCCCACGCATCCCACTCCCTAGGCTTATCATCGTACGCGACAATCACGTTACTAGGCGTTCTAAGCATCTCCCTTCTCAGCTCCTTGCTGAAGAAACTAACTAGGCGCCCATCAGTTCCCAGAACAGCTCTGAAGAACTCATTCTCAATAATAACTCTCTCATTATCCACGCTTACGCCGACCTCCCCTGCATCCACACACTCACTCAGGTCAACAATGCTTAAGGGAGGGGTATTCACAGCCACGAGCACATTACCGTTACTGAGTGGCTGGGCATCCCTACAGGCCCTCGCCACACCCTCAGGAACCTCAACGAACGCTATCCTACCCCAAGATAATGGGTTGAAGGCAATTAACCCATTCTTGCCTGCTAGCTCAGCTAGCCTGTGGACACCCTCGGCCAGTAGTGTGCGGGTCTTCCTCAGAGCCTCCTCAAGCTCCGCATAAGCCTCCTCATGGGCTCCAGCAGTGCACGTTCCGCATAGAACGTCATGGAATTCATTCCTAAGTAGGGTCACCCATAAGTTATCCAAGAGTTCCTTGGGGTACTCAGCTCCGAGGACGTGTGCCAGTGACCACGCTGTCTCGGCGTGACGCAACGCGGTCTCGAGAGCGAACACGAGCTTCTTCAGCCTTAAGTTAGTGGTGAACACACCCCTATGCGCTTCCAGGTAAAGTTCGCCGAACCACACTGGTAGGGAGTCATAGAACTTCTCAGCCTCCCTGAAGTACTCCTTAGTGCTGCCGAACTCAACCTCAGGGAACACGGGTGCTTCCGCTAAGGTCTTGAGCTTCAGCACCTGCTCCTCGTTAGGGCCGCTGCCGCCGTCGCTGTACCCGAAAATCACTAGAGCCTTAGGGAGGACGTCCTTGACACTGTGTTCCCTCCAAGCACTAAGCAGGCGCTCAGCAGTGACGGTCTCAACGAACGCACGCCCTAGTTGAGCGGCTAGCACCTCGCTCCCGTCGATCCCGCGCCACCTGAAAAGCGTGTGGGGGAATCTGTTGTAGGTACTCCACTCAAGCTTATGTGTTAGGAAGTACTTGATGTCGGCCTGCCTCATTATCTGAGGTAGTATGGGGTTGAAGCCGAAGGAATCCTGTAGCCACGCGATAGACGCCTTGACACCTAGTTCCCGCTTAAACCACTTTTGACCGTAGTAGAACTGCCTAACCATGGACTCCAGCCCGGGCAGGACGGCATCACTCTCAACCCACATGCCCCCAACGGCTTCCCACCTACTCTCCTTAACGGCCTCACGCACCCTCTCCAGTAGGTCGGGTTCTGTCTCCTTAACCCATTCGTAGTACTGTGGCGAGCTCTGAGCGTATGTTAAGTCCCTGAACTCGCCGATGAGTCTCAACGCGTTAGCGAACGTGTGGATAGCCTTTAACTTACCTTCGGAGTAAGGCCAGAGCCACGCCGCATCTAAGTGTGATATGGCGACCGCGTGAACCTTACCTTCCTTCCACCACTTCCTCCTTAACTTCTCAAGCCCCTCAGCCAGCACCTGTAAACCCTC
>JAMOOZ010000212.1 GCA_027064885.1 Desulfurococcales archaeon | reverse complement strand
ATCGGTGGTGAGGCCGCCCTTAGCACGTGCTTGTAGAGGACCCTTCTCTCGGGAACACCCTTCGCCCTAGCAACCCATACGAAGTCCTCGGACATGGTGGTGAAGACAATGTTTCTAATAATGTATGCCCAGGAACCGAAGCTCACCAGCACGACAGTGATTAGAGGTAGTGTCATGTACTTCAACCATATCGGTATTGACTGGATGTAGAACATCGGCCCCGATACGTGCTGCGCCAGCGCACCAAGCTCCGAGTATACGTCCTTTGCAGCCATCGGGAATATCGGTATCTTATAAGCGAAGATATAGAGCATGAGCATCCCGACCCACCACATCGGCAGAGACGCCGATATCATAGCCCCTGTCGATAGGGTTCTGTCAAGAAGTCCACCAGCCCTCTTCGCCGCTTGTAGCCCGAGGAATATACCAATCAAGATGTTAATTATAGTTGCCGTGGTAAATAGCATCACCGACGCTGGTAACGCAGCCTTGATCACTGCGAGAGCGTTCGGCGCCTCAGCCCCTACGTAGGTGACGCCGGGCTTTGTCCTAAGATTCTGGAACTGAAGGGTCACGGCCCTGTAGAAGTAAATGAATACCCTCTCAATGAAGGGCCTTGTGAGACCCACGTTGTCGTATGCCTGGAACGAGATTCTTATTTTCTTAGCGAAGCTGCACTCGTTCACTATTACGTCAGACTTCTTGAGGCTCTCGGCCAGCTGGGGGGCGTTGTTGACGAAGTTGCTTAGTTCGCTTTCCACTATGGCCTTCGCATCATTAACATCAATTACGCCAGCAAGCTTTAGGTTAATTGACCCAAGGATACCCTGCTCCGTGTCTAGTGCGAAGGCTATGAGGAGGTCAGCACACTGGTCGCTGAGACCTGTCTCCTCAACAACCTTCGGCCTCCACTTCTCGAGCTGGCCGAACATGTACATCGCGCCTGCTAGCTCCGTCGGGTCACCGAGCAATGTCCTCAGCTCGTTGATAGCCTTAACGACGCACGCCACATCACCACAGCCGCTGACCCTTGACATGACGTCTTTCTTGAAATCATTGAATATATCTGGCAATACCTTAACCCCTGCGTTATAGAGTTGGTCGGGTGTGCAGACACCAACTATGGGCTGGCACTGCCTATCCAGCTCTTTGGATTGCAGATTTATCTGTTCCTTAACGGAACCTTTCAGGAGCATCTCGCTCTGCTGGACGAAGATCACGGTAATTAATAATCCGGCCACTATGAGGACTAGTAAGGCGTTAGCTATAGTGCGAAGTACTGTCTCGCTTACGCCGGCCAACGTCTAACCCTCAAAACTTATGCGTTGTGAGAGGCTTTTAAGCATTGCATAAACTTCCGTTCTCTTCAAAAGAAGTTTAGTTGCCTCTGTAAATCATCGTTATAGCAACTAGGTCAACTAAGAAGTTTTTACAGACGTAAAAAATTTCGTTATTAGCCTAAAAATTGTTTGTTGATTGATTATTGGTATTACTTCCTCTTGATGGCAAAGCCTATTGCCAGGCCTATCACTAGT
>JAMOOZ010000211.1 GCA_027064885.1 Desulfurococcales archaeon | reverse complement strand
TGCTGTATACTGGTCCCTCCTCACCCTCCGGTAAGTACTCGACTAGCTCCGGGTAGATCCTCACGTCCTTCGCCGCTAGCTTAGCGGCGGCGGACTCGCCGGGGACTTCCTCAACGTTGAACGCCGTTCCTACCTCCGTGCTCCACTGCCTAGCTATCTTGACTATGTGTTGCACCACGTCCCTCATCCAGTACGCTGCCTTAAGCCTGGCTGACCTGGACCCCTCGAACCATAGGGTCGGGTCCCTAGCCATTAGGGCCGCGGCCTCAGGTAAGCCAAGCACGCCTATCGTGTTGAAGTACGGCCCGTCCCTAAGCGAGAAGACCTCAGGCACATACATTAGCGGCATGGAGTAGAAGTGCGGGAACTTCCTGCTCATCCTGTGGTACCGCTCCCTCATCCACAGGAGGCCTGCCTTAACGCTTAGTAGTAGCTCGTCGAGCCTCTCGTAGAATGCCTCGTCGTCGAACCCGGACTCAATAACTAGCCTGGGTATGTTGACGGTCACCACGCCCACACTACCCGTTATGTCCGGTATCGCCCATAAACCACCCATACGCTGCCTCTCAACGTTCCTGACCCACTCCTCCCTAGCTAACTCAACCTCCTTCTTCAGCTCACCTAACCTGAAGGACGAAGGCCTCCTAGCAGCGAACGAGAGCTCATTCATGTCGATGTTTATCCTGCAGCACATCGCGAAGCTCGCGTCAGGGTCGACGATCCTGGTGTTCAGCCAGTACCCGGCACCCATCTTGGCGGCGGCGTTGAAAACAGCTTCGAAGATCTCCGGGTCTTCGTAGAGGAGCTTGCTCGTAGTCATTATGGTGGGTATGGGGAAGGTGAAGGGCCTGCCTATCGCGTCACCCTCACTATGCACTTCGTAGATAGCCCTCACGAATAGCCTTGCCTCATCAAGGTAGTCACCGATCCTCCCTACTTCCTTCCCCGCGATGTATGCTGGATCCTTACTCAGCTTAACCTTCGAAGCGTCAAGCACTACCGTGAAGTTCGTGAAGGGTGTCTGAAGACCTGCCCTCGATGGAAAGTTCAGGTTGTATATGAGCCTCTGAACCTGCTGCTTAACCCTCTCATAGTCAGCCTTATCCCTCCTTATGAAGGGGCCTGCATAGAGTTCCACAGCACCCAAGGCTTGAGCGCCGCTGAAGTAGTGCTGCATCGCCATGAGGTAGTTAGCTACGTGGTCAACATACGTGTCTAGGTGCCTTGCCGGCCTAGCGTTTATGGTGGGGGTGACTAAGCCCTTCTCAAGAAGCCTCGCGACTGAGTGACCGCAACAGTAGGGAATAAAGAGGGAGTACGGAAGCTTGTGAACGTAAAGTAGGCCAGCCTCATGAAGTCTAATCAGCTCTACCGGGATCTCCCGGTACATCACCTCCTCCTTTAAGTACTTCTCAGCTACGTACGTGAGTAATCCTGTAGGGCCGGGATACTTATTCGCGTTCTCGAACACGTCGAAATCCCGGCCTTCTAAGTACTCCTTAACCTTAGCGTGACCTGATAACCTAACCTCCAAC
>JAMOOZ010000210.1 GCA_027064885.1 Desulfurococcales archaeon | reverse complement strand
GGTTTGGGCGATCCAGTCCCTATCAGCGGCAATAGAAAACATGATACTGGCGGCGTGGGCTGAGGGAGTAGGGAGCGTGTGGTTAGGTGACCCGCTACTCATGCCCGAAGAATTCAACGCTCTCCTAAAACCACCGAAGGGCTGTGAGCTTCAAGCAGTGATAGCCTTCGGATACCCGGCGAGAACACCTAAGCCAAGACCTAGGAAGCCGCTAGAAGAAATAAGCAAGTGGCTGTAACCACTACCCGGATTCTAGAATTACCTTCACCTTGTGGAAGTCGCTGAGGAAGTATGAGTAGGTTCTCAATGATTTTAAAGCCCTATTTAATCCCCAAACCTTTACACGGATCAATATTCTAAGTCCTTCCTGACTTGAAATAACTTCTAGATCCTTCGGACGCAACAGTTCCTTGATGAACTCAATAATGCTTCCCTCGACCTCCTTAACGTTAGGGGAGGGTCTACCGCAAGGCCCCCACTTACATAGGTAGCAGTTTAGCCCATGCGAGAGTATGTTTGCCGCGCATGCAGCCGGGAGGTACTGAAGTCCCTGCCTTCCGGTTTCCTCCTTAACGACTTCCTTTAAGCTTGCCGCAGTTACCGGTACTTGTGTTTCGTGCTTCGGCGGTCGCCTCAGCCCTGCCAGCCTCATTAGTTCATTCACGTTCACTCCTGCTGACCTTAGCCTGCGTATGTTTGTCTGCGTTAGTCTTAGGGATCCGGCCACGACTCCTTTGAGTCCGTGTTGCTTTGCTAGGTGGAGGAGTTCCCGTATGTCGTCCTCAGTAGTCACTCCGGGTATTAGCGGTCTTAGGAATAGGTCTGCCCTAAGCCCTGCCCTCACGGCGTTCTCGCCGCCGACTACTCTTTCTTGGGGTAGGGGCGCGCCGGGTTCTAGGGTCTTAGCTTTACTTGCGGTGGTTGCTGAGATCAGTATGCTTAACTTAGGTTCAGCCCTTGCTAGCTCGATCGCTAGTTCCTTGTCGATAATTAGCTTAGTGCTTACCTGGCAGGGGAGGCTTAACCACTCATTAACAGCCCTAAAGTACTCTAGGGTCTTCTCGGTTATTCCTGGTAGGAAGGGTTCGGTGACGGAGCCGAAGGCCGCTAGGGTACGTCCCGGAACGACGTGCGGGTTTATGGCTAATGCGTACGCGAGTTCCTCGCCGCTGAGGTGGTAGGGTCTTGGTTTGGTGGGGAACCCCATGTCGGGGACGTAGCAGTAGAGGCAGCCTAAGCTACAGCCTTGGCCTGGGTGCACGGTCATGCCGCAGGGCCTCGGCTTACGGCGTGCGTGCGGGTCCTTAGCAACCCTACGCGCTCTCCTGGGCCCGAGCACCTTCCTTAACTCCTCAGCGACCTCCTCCTTAAGGAGCCACGCGTCCAGAGGTGACTTAATTTCCTTCCTCCCAGGCAACCTCAACTACCTAAAGTACGTTACGTAATGACGCCCTTAGCCCTTAACTCCTTAATCTCCTCGTCACTGAAGCCGAACTCCCTCAGTACCTTGTCGGTGTGCTCACCCTTGAGGGGCGGGTGCTTCTCGCTCATGGGGCGCTCTCCGTTGATTACTGCGGGGTAAGTTAGTTGGGGTACCTCACCTAGGGTTGGGTGCGGTAGCTTCGCCACGACCCCATGCTTAACGATGTGGGGGTCCTTGAAGACCTCTCCCACGCTGTAGACAGGCGCTACAGGGACACCGTGCTCGCGGAATAACCTAACCCAGTAGTCCCTAGGTTTCCTCGAGAAGACCTCGCTCAGCAACTTCACTAGCTCATCCCTGTTCCTCACACGGTCCGGATTAGTCCTGAACCTCGGGTCTTGGGCCAGTTCAGGCATTCCAAGGGCTTCGCACGCCTTAACCCACAGCCTGTCATTCGCTGCTGCGAGTATGAAGTACTTCCCGTCACTCCCCCGGAAAGCTTGGTACGGGACTATTGAGGGGTGGGCTGACCCCATGCGTTCCGGCTCCTTTCCGGTCATTAAGTAGATGACGGGTATGTACGCCATGGAGAAGACGGCCGCGTCATACATCGGTATCTCGATGTAGATCGGGCCCTTGATCGAGCCCTTGTTCCTTGCTTGGAGGGCGGCGAGGATGTTTACGACGGCTAAGTAAGCGGTCATTATGTCGAAGAGGGCGAAGCTAACCCTGACTGGGGGCCTACCTTCCTCACCGGTGCTCCCCATTAACCCACTTAGCGCCTGAATAATTATGTCATAGGCAGGGAGGTCGCGGTAGGGCGTGTCGTCGAGGCCGAAGCCCTTAATGCTACAGTAGATTAGCTTGGAGTTAATGTTGAAGAGCGTGTCTGGGTCAACACCTAGCTTCTCCCTCACGCTTGGCCTGAAGTTCTCGATTACCACGTCAGCCTCCCTAACTAACCTGTACAGGACTTCCTTGCCTTCCTTAAGCTTCAGGTTAATGACTACGCTCTCCTTACCCCTATTCGCGCTTGCGAAGTACGCACTGAAGCCCTTAACGTGGGGTGCCCACGTCCGCGTCTCATCACCTGTGGGGGACTCGACCTTAATTACCCGCGCCCCTAGGTCAGCTAAGACCATGGTGGCGAAGGGTCCTGCGAGTGTGTGGCTTAAGTCGATCACGAGCACGTCATCAAGGGGCTTGAAGGCCTCTTGAATTCCTAACCACCTAGGTAAGGTCGTGTGGGGCCGTAATTACTGTTGATGCTTCGTGAGCTTAGTAATCATTAATTAAAAGTTAGTAAGGCGTTGTTCCCTCCGCTGGAGCGGGGGGTTGGGGAAGGGAGAAAAAGGTTGGGTGTTCTTGACGCGTTACTTACCCTGAGGTCTTGTAGAGCGTGTAGTACGGCATGAGCATTACGGGCCCTATCTCCACGCCGCTAACGTCCTTCCAGGTCACCACGAAGAGCTTGCCCTGTAGTATGGGTATGAAGGGTGCGTCGTCGCCGAGTATCTCCTGAACCTGCTTGTAGAGCGCGGCCCTCTGGCTCTGATCCACGATTACCTCAGCCTCATCCAGTAGCTTATTTACCTTCGGGTTGCTGTAGCCACATCCAGTCCACTTGTTAGCATCGCTGTGGAGGAACGGGTAAAGGAAGTCGTCGGGGTCTATGTAGTCTGGATACCAGCCCAGTAAGTACACCATCATCTGGCCCTTCCTTGCTTGGTCAACGTAGGTTGCCCACTCACTGCTCTTTATCGTCACCTCAATCATGCCCGTAGCCTCTAACTGCTGTTTGATCATCTGCGCTAGGGACGCCTCCGTTGGGCCGTAATGTGTTGGGGTATACCATAGCGTTATCTTGAGCTTGTTCTGCTCGCTGTACCCTGCCTCCTTCAGGAGCTTCTGCGCTAGCTGAATGTTACCGTCGCCGTACTTCTCCTTGAAGACGTCGATGTGGCTCCACATGCCCTTAGGTACTAGGCTGAAGAGCGGTTCCATCGTGCCTAGGAACACTACCTTAGCTAGTTGTTCCCTGTTTATCGCCGCCGCTAACGCCCTCCTCACCAGGACGTTATTGGTTGGGGAGACCTTCACGTTAATTACTAAGTACCTGATGAAGGAGCTCGGTATCTCGATGACCTTAAAGTTGGGGTTCTTCTGCAGATCCTGGTAATCAGTTGGTCTTAGGGTCCTCCACGCTATGTCGATCTCCCTCTTCTCGAGGCCTAACCTCAGAGTGGTTGAGTCCTTGTAGAACCTGATTATTATGGTCTTAGTCTTCGGTGGGGTGTCATAGTAGTATGGGTTAGCCTTAAGCACTATGTACTGATCCCTCTTGAAGTCAGCTATGTAGTACGGGCCTGCACCACCCCAAGTAGCGTCGCTCACGATCTTATCGTTCGGGTACTTCGGGCTCACCGGGAAGTATGGCGGGGTCGCTAGGAGGGCTAGGAAATAGCTCACAGGCTTCTTAAGTATGAATTCCACGGTGTAGTCATCGAGGGCCTTAACATCCTTCACGAAGGTCGTGACTAGCCATGAGGGGTCACCCTGAATAGTCATTACCCTCTTAATGCTCCTAACCACGTCCTTAGCTGTGAGGGGAGTGCCGTCCGAGAACTTCACATTATGCTTTAAGTAGAAGATCCACACCGTACCGTTGTTCTCCACCTTCCATGACTTAGCTATGGCTGGCACTATCTGATCCGTTCCAGGCTTGTACTTAACTAATCCGTCCATAATGTTGCTTAGTAGTTCCCAAGTGAAGAAGTCGTACGCGTTAGCAGGGTCGATGTCCGTCACCTTGTCTGTAGTGCCTATGACGAGCTTCTCCGTCACGAAGCTCGGCGTCGTTGTGGAGGTGCTGGTAGATGTGGGGGAGGGCGACGAGGTACTTGTTGGGCTGGTGGTCTTCGTAACCTCCTGCGTCACGGTCACGGTCTTAGTGACGGTGCTCGTGGAGATAACCGTCGAGGTAACAGTTGCTGGGGCAACTGCCCTTGAGCCAGCGAGGTATCCTAGAGCACCTGCTATTATTATGAGTATTATGGCAACACCGTACACGGCTTTTGATGTGGGCATTTAATCACCCCACGAGTTTTTAGCCTCCTAACAGTTAATAAGTTTTAATTCTTTCAATTAACATGGATGACTCCAAGAATAGCATGTATCATAATAAACTTTAAATGCATTTTATACCTTAAACGTGTGGTTGCTGTCTTGGGGGGATGGGAGTGGGTCTTGCAAGATATATCGCGGTTAGGGCTTCCCTCATAATACCCACAATATTGATCCTCTACACCCTCGTATTCATTATTTTAAGGATCCTCCCCGGAAACCCCGTAATTGCTGCGTTAGGGACGAAAAACATACCGCCAGAACAGTTAAGACAGCTCGAGCATCAATTAGGACTTGACAAACCATTATGGGTGCAGTACTTCGACTACCTCTGGAACGTGCTTCACGGCGACTTCGGCACTAGCTTAGTGATCAGGGGCAGGAGCATAACGCAGGACATCGTTGAACGTTTGCCTGCCACCATAGAACTCTCAATCTTCGCGTCACTGATTAGCATAGGTATAGGGATCCTGACAGGGCTAGCCGCTTCAATGAGGAAGGACACGGTCATTGATAAGGCATTGAGGGTCTTCGGTGCCGCAACCTACGCTCTCTTCATTCCATGGATTGGGCTAATGCTTCAGCTATTTTTCTCCATATGGCTTAACGCCCTACCAGTGAGTGGGAGGATAGACCCTAGTGTAAACTTACGCGTTGTTACGGGGTTTTACATTCTTGACTCGATAATCACGGGTAATTGGGCGGCGTTTAACAGCACGTTAAGCCATATAATACTTCCGGCATTCACTCTTGGCTTGGTGCTGAGCGGTCCCTACACTAGGTTAGCTAGGAACAATATGATCAAGCAGCTTGAGTCCAACTACGTCTTCGCTTACTTCGCTAGGGGTGTTAGGAAGGGTAAGGTGGTAAGGCATGCCTTCAGGAACGCGTTGATACCCGTAGTGACTTACGCAGGCCTGCAGTTCGCGTTGCTGTTGGGTGGCGCGGTACTGACTGAAACCACGTTTGATTGGCCGGGGATAGGCACGTACCTTGTTGAGAAGGTAGCGTATAGGGACTACCCAGGGATTCAAGCGGTCGTGATAGTGTTCGCGTTCTTTGTAGGGTTAATGAGTCTGGTGGTGGACGTGCTGTACGCGTACCTAGACCCGAGGGTGAGGTACTGAGGTGATAAGTCATGATGCTGAGTGAGTTATTTGGGAAGCGCCTCGATAAGCTCTCAAGCCTGTCCTTAACCATCCCGAGGAAGGGTAGGGGCATGGTTTACTTCGGCTTAGGCATCGTGCTGGCAGTGATATTCATGGCGCTAGCAGCCCCTATACTGACGCCCTACGACCCTACCAGAACTGTGGGCGACCCGTTTGCTCCGCCGTCTTTCAAGCACCCAATGGGGACGAATAAGTTAGGCATGGATATGTGGTCGAGGACGCTGTATGGGGCTAGGACCGTGCTGTACGTGGTGTTCCTAGCTATAGCTGTCTGCATGGCCATAGGGATACCATTAGGGCTTGTGAGTGGGTACTTCGGCGGTAAGATCGACAGGGGCTTAAGCATGGTTATGGATGCAGTCTACTCCTTCCCGTCCCTGGTGCTAGCGATAGCGTTGGCGGTGGCGTTAGGGCCGAGCCTCATGAACGCCGCCATAGCTATAGCTGTGGTGTATATACCCACGTACTTCAGGATGGTTAGGGGGCAGGTACTAAGCATTAAGTCAGAGCAGTTCATCGAGGAGGCCAAGGTGCTTGGCTTACCAACAGGCAGGATCCTCCTAAGGCACGTCCTACCTCACCTAATACCAACGATAATGGTTGTGTTCAGTCTAAACGCTGCCGACGCGGTGCTGACGGAAGCCGCCCTAAGCTTCCTGGGGTTATCGGTGCAGTTCCCAACGCCTGACTGGGGCTACGACCTCTACTTAGGGAGGGGCTTCCTTCTCTCAGGGTACTGGTGGCTAGTGTTCTTCCCGGGATTCATGATTACGCTCCTAGCGATAGGCTTCGCCCTCATAGGTGAGGGCTTAAGCGAGCAGGTGAGGAGGGAGGTGGGTTGAGGTGAGTGATGCGAGGAAGGAGGACGCATTAGTGGTTGAGGGGTTGAGCGTCAGGTACTTCACGCAGAAAGGCGAGGTTAAGGCAGTTGATAACGTCTCATTCACTGCGGGACTTAGCGACTACCTAGGCATAGTGGGTGAGTCAGGGAGCGGGAAATCCACGCTGGGTTACGCGCTCCTAAACCTAGTGCCGCCGCCCGGCAAGATCGTTTCAGGGAAGGTCATCATCAGGGGTAAGAACATACTCAAGCTTCAGGAGGAGGAATTGAGGAAGGCTAGGGGTTCCCTAGTAGCGATGGTGTTCCAGGATCCCTTCACGACGCTCGACCCGGTAAGGACTATCGGGGATCAGATCAAGGAAGTCATGACGGAGCACGGCATCAGTGAGGAGGAGGCCAAGGAGAGAATACCCAGCCTACTTGAGTCCGTGGGCCTTCCGGCAAGGCTCGCTAAGTCATACCCACATCAGCTCTCAGGAGGTCAAAGGCAGAGAGTATCCATAGCAATGGCGATCGCGTTAAGGCCCGCAGTACTGGTGGCGGACGAACCCACCACTGCTCTAGACGTGGTGGTTCAGAGGCAAATCATGGACTTAATAGAGAGCGTGAGGAAAATGGGGACCACAGTCATACTCATAACGCATGACATAGCGTTAGCCGCCCAAAGAGTCGAGAGAATAGCCGTAATGTACGCAGGTAAGATCGTTGAGTACGGCTCTAAAGACGTTGTCCTGAGGAACCCTGCTCACCCATACACAAGGGCCTTACTCAACTCGGTGCCAGGATTAAGAGTTAGTAAGTGGCCGGAACCCATACCCGGGTTCCCGCCAAACCTGATTAACCCGCCGCCGGGATGCAGGTTCCACCCGAGGTGTAGACACGCCATGGATGTATGCAAGAAGGAGGAGCCCCCAGTCGTTGAGGTCGGGCCCAATCATTACGCTGCGTGCTGGTTACTTAGCAGGAGGTGATGGTTTGTGGCCGGAGAACCCGTGCTTAAGGTGGAGGACGTCGCGAAGTACTTCGAGGTTAAGGCCTACGGCAGGAAGAAGGTCGTGAAGGCTGTTGATGGTGTGAGTATTGAGGTCAGGGAGGGCGAGACCCTAGGCCTAGTCGGTGAGTCAGGTAGCGGTAAGTCAACTCTAGGGAGGGTTGTTCTAAGGGTTTACAGGCCGACGCGCGGTAAGGTATTCTTTAAGGGACGGGACATAACGGACCTGCCGGAGTCGAAGCTAAGGCCGCTAAGGCGTGAGATGCAGATGGTTCCTCAAGATCCATACGCAAGCTTCAACCCGCTAATATCCGTCGGTGAGGCCCTCACCGAGCCCCTTGTGATCCACGGCATAGCCACGAGGGAGGAGGCGAGGGAGGCGATACTGAAGATGTTTGAGCGCGTCGGCCTCACACCACCGGAGGAGTACTTCAACAGACGCCCATACCAGTTTAGTGGTGGGCAGCTTCAGAGGATAGCGATCGCGAGGGCAATGCTTCTTCAGCCTAAGCTCGTGGTAGCTGACGAGCCAACATCGAGCCTAGACGTCTCAATAAGGGCTTCAATCCTCCAGCTACTGAAGGACTTCCAGGAACGCTACAGGCAGGCAGTAATATTCATAACTCACGACCTAGCCCTCGCGAAGCTCGTCTCAGACAGGATAGCGGTGATGTACCTAGGCAAGATAGTCGAGGAGGGACCAACGGAGGAGATCTTCAAGGACACCGAGCATCCCTACACCCTAGCGTTACTGACTGCAATACCCACCCTAGATGATTACAAGCCAAGGAAGGAGGTATTCCTCAAAGGCGA
>JAMOOZ010000209.1 GCA_027064885.1 Desulfurococcales archaeon | reverse complement strand
CGCCCTCGGTTATGAAGGGTTGCTTCATGTACGAAATGACGTCCCTGTTGTCCTTAGTAACTACGATTACGTAGGGGTACACTTCCTTCCCCAGCAACTTAACGTACCTCAGCAACTCCCCCTGCTCCTCAGGGTTCCTCGGGTCTAGGCGGGTGGCGAGGAAGAAGCTGAAGGGCCCTTCAACCCTCTCACGTATCTTATCGGGTGGGTACCTGAGGCTGAGTATAGCGCCTAACCTCAGGTCCCTCAAGCCCTTCGTTCCCTTGATTATGAGGGCTGCCTCCTCACTGCTACCCGCCCATAATGGGGCGCGTCCCTCCCCCGTCAGTATGACGAGGCCGTATGCACCGAAGGCTTTGGCGGCGTAGGCAAGGGAAAGTAACGAGACCTTATTAAGGTCAACTAACCTGACATGAGGTACTACCTCACACCCGTACCTAGCCTTAAGGTAGGCCGCGGTAGCCACTGAGTTAGGGTGTGGTATCCCGAGAGGCGACTCCGGTATGTCGACTGCGTCAGCTAACTCCGCAACCTCAGGAAAGTAACCTTGCAACCCATGCACCCTCCCGGGGCTTACTTCAGCAATTATTTTCAAGTCCATCGTCGCTCACCCCGAACCACATTCACCAGATGCCCTTAACACGGCACTTACTTTAGAGAGTTTCCGGGAGAGAGCTAAAAAGCATACTGAGTGCCTATGTCCTATTGGATGCGCTTGCGGAGGGAAATACTAATCTGCGCTGACGCGTAATTACTTCTTTGGTGCCGTAGCGTGCCACTAAGACTTGGGGACGTGGCCGAGGCTGCGGCCACAGTGAAGTGGGACGAACCTCTGCTGAAGGCCCTAGAGGTTATGGTGGGTCGAGGTGGTGAAGGTCCCTACAGGGTAGTAGTGCTCGCACCCCACAACGTGATTAGGGGAATAATTACTGGGAGGGTAATGCTTGAGGTTCTTGCTGGTTGGCGTGCCTCGGCCTTAAGGCTTAAGGTGAATTTGAGGGGATTGCTTGAAGAGCCCGTTCATGTCTTTGCTAATGAAGTCTATAACGCCTTACCCCACTGGCTAGGTTTAGCGCCAGCTATAGGGTACATGCTTGAAAATAGGTTAGGTTACGTATTAGTTGTCGGTGAGCATATCAGGTTAATCGGTATTGTCGAGGAGAAGACTCTTTTGCCTTACTTAGTCGGGAGGAAGTATGGTACGGCGGTGAAGGAAGTTATGAAGCGCAACTTAAGCATTGTTTCCCCCGAGGAACCCTTAAGGAATGCGCTGGCCAAAATGGTGACACATATGAGGAGGCGTTTACCTGTAGTGCAGGGTCGAGAAGTCAAAGGCATCGTGACTACCACAGACATACTCTCAGCCATAATCAACAACATTGATAACCTTAACGAAGCCCTAAACCTAAGCGTTCGTGAGGTCATGGAGAGCAACGTTACACACATAGCTCCTGACGACGATTTAGGAGTAGCGATTGAAAAGCTCGTTGAGGAAGATGTAAGTAGTGTGCTTGTCTTAAGAAATGGTCACGTAGAGGGAATAATTACTAGGTTAGACGCGCTCTTGGCGGTGGCTAGGTTGCTTGGTGTTAGGAGGGTAGCCTCCATTATTGAAGCATCTCCAGTAAAGTCAGTAAGGGTTCTGAAGCTCCCGTCGTCATCAGGTAAAATGCTTAAAAACAATAAGGCACACTAAACTACCTCGGAGCTAAGAGTATGGTTGAGGTCGACGTTTCCAGCTTCTCGCGTAGCCTCAGCGATTATGAACCGATAATCGGTTCTGATGAAGTTAGATCCATCATGTCGCTGGCAGAGAGGGTTAGGGGAGCGAAGGTAATCCACGTTAACGCCACTGCCTACGGTGGTGGCGTCGCGGAGATGCTTAAGAGCTTAGTCCCGCTCTTAAGGTCCGTTGGCCTCAACGTTAAGTGGGAGGTAGTAACTGCGGACCCCGATTTCTTCCGCACGACCAAGCGAATACATAACGCCCTTCAAGGAAACATGGAGGTCAGGTTAACTGAGGAGGAAATACGCCACTACCTTGAGGTGGCTAGGAAGAACGCTTCCGAACTTGACTTAGAGAGTGACGTGGTAGTTATTCATGACCCGCAACCCTTACCGATAATTAAGTACGTCACGAACCGCTCCTCCCCATGGGTTTGGAGGTGCCACATCGACCTATCCGACCCAAACCCAAGCGTGTGGGCTGCCCTCAAACCCTACGTCATGATGTATGACGCCCTCATATTCACGATGGAGGCGTACGTCCCCCGCGACGTGAGGGGACCTAAGATCTACATAAGGAGGCCCTCCATAGACCCCCTCAGCCCAAAGAACAAGCCACTCTCACCCTCCGAGGTACTTAAGGTGCTGAGCAGGTACGGTGTTGACCCAGACCGCCCGATACTGGGGCAGGTGTCGAGGTTCGACCCGTGGAAGGACCCGCTAGGCGTTATAGACACCTTCAAGCTAGTTAAGGAGAAGGTCTCGGACGCACAGCTAGTTATGATAGGTGCGTTCGCCCACGATGACCCAGAAGGAACTGAATGGTACAGGAAGACTGTTAAGTACGCGGAGGGCTTAAAGGATGTCCACATCCTAACGAACCATGACGGCGTCGGCGACCATGAAGTCAATGCATTCCAACGCGCCTCCACGGTAGTGATACAGCTCTCAACTAGGGAGGGATTCTGCCTAGCAGTCACTGAAGCCCTCTGGAAAGGAACACCAGTAGTGGCGACACGTGCCGGCGGAATACCCCTACAGGTGATTGACGGCGTGACAGGCTACCTAGTCGATAGGAGAGACTACACAACCGCAGCTAGGAGGGTGGTGGAGCTAATGAGGCGCCCATGGCTAGCGAGAGCCCTAGGAAATAATGGAAGAGAGCATGTGAGGAGAAACTTCCTCATAACACGCTCACTAAGGGATTACCTGAGAATGCAGATAGACCTAGTAAGTAACGTAGCAACACGCCCAGAACTCCAACGAGCGACGGCGCCAGCAGGGAGCAAGTAATTGTTTCACCGTTTAAATGCTGTGAATTACGTTCCGAAAACCTTCGGTTTTCAGCCTCTCTTAATCTATAGTTGCTTTCTTGAATAGTTGGGAGGCTAGCACCATGAAGGCCGCCGTTATTGCACAGAGTACTACTAGGTCTGTCAGTGGGTTGAACGTTGAGACTCCGCTAAGGTAGTGCCTCATGCCGTCGACGGCGTACGTTAGTGGGTTTATGTAGGCGACCCACCTCATCCAGTCCGGCATGAACTTTATCGGGTAGAAGGCGCCGCTCAGGAACACTAGCGGCATCATGAGTAGACTCATTACCATTTGAAAGCCTTCCATGCTCGTCATTTTGAGTGCTAACGCAACCCCCGCTGAGGTGAAGCCCAACGCCAGTATGAAAGCGTATGCTAGGGCTGGCAACACTCCGTATGGGTTGAGGTTCGATGCTATCGCGAAACTTAACACCATTATTGCTAGTCCCTGTAACACAGCCGTTACGGCGTCCCCAAAGATCCTTCCTAGGATTATGCCTGTCCTTGAGGCCGGCGCTACCAGCACCTCCTTGAGGAACCCAAATTGCTTGTCCCAGATCACGGTTACACCGCCAATGAATGAAGCTGTGAAGACTGCCATCGCCGTTACACCCGGCGTTAGGAACGTTAGGTAATCCACGCCGCCGAATATTGCCTTAGCCATCGGGAAGTTGAAGGCGTTCGCCCACCCCAGTCCGAAGAACGCAATCCATATTATGGGGTTCAGTATAGACGTCACTACCCTTGCCTTAGTGCGTAGGAACCTCTTGAGCTGCCTATAGGCCATGATCACGAACGGATCTAGTACGTTGCTCATCATTACCTCACCTCCTCCTGAACCCCCTCATCCTTACGACGCGCTTGAGGAATCTAGCCCCTTCCTCTTCACGAATCTCCCTGCCTGTGAGGTAGAGGAAGACGTCGTTGAGGGTCGGTTTCCTGTAGCTGACTTCAGAGATCTTAAGCCCAGTCGCGCCCGCCCTCTCGAGGATCACGGGTATTGCTTGAGTTGCGTCACTGACTTTGAGCGCGACCATTCCTTCCCTTAATGGTTTGCATTCCATGACTGGAGGATGACTGAGCGCGTCACATGGGTTGGGGGCGCCGTTGACTGTCCTTACTTTCAGATAAATCACGTCTGACCCCACAAGCCTCTTTAATTGGTTGGGGGTGCCCTCAGCTATTATCTTACCGTGGTCTATTATGGCTAGGCGGTCACAGAGTTCCTCGGCCTCATCCATGTAATGTATCGTTAGGAATATCGTGACTCCCTCCTCGTCCCTTAGCCTCCTTACGTACTCCCATATGTGGGCCCTCGTCTGCGGGTCTAGCCCTAGGGTCGGCTCGTCAAGGAAGAGCACTTTAGGCTTGTGGAGTAGGGCCCTAGCTATTTCGAGCCTCCTCCTCATGCCGCCGGAGAAGTACTTCACTAGCCTGTTCCTGTGTTCGTAGAGCTCGACGAACCTAAGCATCTCCTCGATCCTGTACCTCAGTTCCTCACCGCTCATCCCGTAGATCTTACCGTGAATGAACATGTTCTCGTAAGCAGTTAGTTCTGAGTCGAGGCTCGGGTCCTGGAACACCACACCTATAGACCTTCTCACAGCCTCTGACTCCTTGACGACATGGTGCCCGGCCACCCACGCGTCGCCGGCCGTGGGCTTTAGCAACGTAGCTAACATATGTATGGTTGTGGTCTTCCCTGCCCCGTTAGGACCTAAGAAACCGAAGATCTCGCCGTACCTTACCTTAAAGGACACGCCAGCCACGGCCGTTATGTTACCGAACTTCTTCACCAGGCTTTCAGCCACAACCGCGTACTCACTCACGCCTCCTCACCTCCTCCAGCGTCTTGATTAGCCTCTCACCGCATTCCTTAAGCACGTTAAGTACTCTCGCCTGCCCCTCCTCATCTAGGTCGGGGAGCGCCTCGAGTAGCTCCCTGAACGCCTTCTTCAGCATTTCTAGGTCGGCCTTCTTAAGTATCTCCACCGCGGTAAGCATTCTGGCGAGCTTACGTACCTCGTCGGAGCGCTCCTCAAGGTACTTGAGTCCATCCTCGGTTATCTTGTACTCCTTAATGACCCTCCCACCGGATGCCCTTACCCGAACCTCTATTAGGCCCTCCATGAGGAGGTCCCTTAACGCTGGGTACACGGTTCCGGGACTCGGTGTGTGGCCCATGAATTTGCTTAACTTCTTCATTAGGAGGTAGCCGTGCTTCGGCGAGCCCTTGAGTAGGTACAGTAGCAGTAGCTTGAACTTGCCCCTCATCGCGTCGGCGGGCAAGATGACTTCCTTTTTCCTAGGCATTCCTATCGACCCAATATATCTACTCAATATATCGACCTAATATACTTTCCCTCACCCAACACTTTTTAACTTCCGCACTCAAGTATGAAGCGGCTTAAACCCTCCATTAAACCAACCATTAAGCACGTAGCTACGGCAACTCAAGAATCAAGGTCTCCCTAAAGGAGGTGTTCTTTCATGACAGCCGTTAAGGAGGCAGTGATACTAGCCTCAGGACTAAGCAAGAGGTTACATGATGCAACAGGAGGGATACCTAAGTGCTTCTACGTAATCGAGGGCGAGCCCCTCATAGCCTACCCTATCAAAGCCATTAAGGCTGCGGGGGTCAATAGGTTCGATATCGTCGTGTCAAGGATCTGCGGTAAGTCATGTAGTGAAGCCTCCGTTAAGGTAGTCGAGAAGCTTACGTGTGGTTCGGCGGGCGTGTGTGTAGCCTTCAACGATAAGGTGGAGTGGGGTAACGCGTACTCATTAATGGTTGCTAGGGAGTGTGTTGAGGGAGATCGCTTCATAGTTTCTGTGTGTGACTCACTCTACCCTCCGGACGCTGTGCTGACCCTCCTTAAGCGTGTGTCTCCAGAAGCTGACATAGTGGTTGCTGGGAGCAGATGCTTCGACTACGTCGAGGTTGATGAGGCAACGAAGATCAAGTTAGGCGAGAACGACGCCGTTACTGAGATAGGGAAGGGTGTGAAGGACTTCGACTTAATAGACATTGGGTTATTCGTGATGAGGTCAACAGTGTTCAGCCTAATCGATAAGGTTCCCTGGGGTGTGAGGGAGTTCAGCCTCTTCGACCTACTAATGAAGGGTATTGAGATAGGTCTTGATGTGCGTGCTGTGGATCTAGGTTACATACCGTGGACAGAGATTGACACGGTAGACGATCTAAATGAATTGCTCAGGGGAAGGCGTTCCGAGGTACTTAAGGCGGTGACGGGGTGAGCTCCTTGGTTAAGGGGAAGTCTACTGATGGTCCCGTGTCCAGGTACTTGAACAGGAAGGTGTCGAGCAGGATAACGGCGGCGATACTGCGTTCCGGTTTAGGGATAACACCCAATCAAGTGTCCCTCATATCCTTCCTACTTGCTGCTGCCTCGGCAATTCCTTACATCTTTGGGTTAGCGTGGGTGGCAGGGATCCTTGTGCAGGTCAGCTCAATAGTCGATGGTGTTGATGGCGAGCTGGCTAGGGCGAGGGGTATCGCCTCGCCTAGGGGAGCCTTCCTTGACTCAATACTCGATAGGTTCGCGGACATAGTAGTGTATGCTGGGGCACTCACCTACGCACTATGGTTCGAGCCCTCACTACCCTACTCCATAGCTCGTTACCTCGGGTGGTACGTCATAGCGTTAATAGGGCTGCTGGCCGTCTCAGCGGACATCCTAGTAAGTTACCTGCATTCGAAGGCTCCTGAGTTACTTGGGGTCCACCCCGCGTTAGTTGGTAGGGTACCGTGCTTCGCGTCCCGTGATGTTAGGTTATTTGTGTTATTCTTGGCGTCGCTTCCGGGACTTGTTGTTGAAGGATTAATCATTGTAACAGTTATTGGATTTACTTATGTTATTCTAAAATTTCTAGAAATAATTACTACTACCTAATAGTAGTATCGTGCGTTTTACATATTTAAATACACAAATTTTTATTAAGCCCTAATGCGAAAAACCTGTAGACATCGTTGACGCTCTATATCCGTGAACATTGTAAATATATTGTAAACACTGTTTGACACCCTCCTCTCTTATCTTGCGTGGGCGCATGCCCGACGCACCAAGTTAGGAGCGGTTGCATGCAATAGGGGGTGGGAACATGGTACGCGTGATAGTACTAGGTACTGGGTACGTGGCCTCACACCTAGCCGTTGGGTTAGAGAGGATTAGGAAGGGCTTAGTGAAGCCCTACGGTGTGCCGCTGGCTAAGTACAACCTACCATATAGGGTTGAGGACGTGCGTGTCGTGGCGACATACGACATAGACGTAGCTAAGATAGGTAAGACGCTCTATGACGTCGCTAGAAAGGTCTTTGGTAAGGAGTATCCCGTACCTGAGGAGCTGAAGGACATTAAGGTTAGGGAAGGCATAAAGCTAAACTCGGATAAGGGCCTCAACATTAAGGCTAAGGGTTTAGAGGAGGGGTTAGGGCTTAAAGGGGCTGTTGAGAGGCTTGCTGAGGAGTGGGTTAAGTTAAGGCCTGACGTAGTGATAAACATCATATCGACTGAGGAGGCTAGGGCCTTCAACGACCCCGAAGCCCTTAGGAAGGCTATTGAAGGAAGTGGCGAGGGTGTTTCCGCGTCACATGCGTACGCATACGCGGCGTACCTCTACGCTAAGGAGGCCAGGAGAGGCGTAGCGTTCGTGAACGCCATCCCAACACCAATAGCTAACGACCCTGCCGTCGTTAAGCTCTTCGAGGAGGCAAACTCCGTGGTGTTCGGCGATGATGGCGCCACGGGTGCGACACCCCTTACCGCTGACCTACTGGAGCACCTTGCTGAGAGGAATAGGTTTGTTGAGTTCATAGTGCAGTTCAACATAGGTGGAAATACTGACTTCCTGGCGCTGACGGTGCCTGAGAGGAATAAGATGAAGGAGTTCACGAAATCATCCATAGTTAAGGACATACTCGGTTACGACGCGCCACACTACATAAAGCCTACAGGCTACCTTGAGCCGTTAGGCGACAAGAAGTTCGTGGCGATGCACATAGAGTACCTGTCCTTCAACGGGTTCAGGGACTCCATATTCATTAACGCTAGGATAAACGACTCACCAGCCCTTGCAGGCATGCTGGTTGACTTAGTGAGGCTAGGTAAGATAGCATTGGATAGGGACGTTAAGGGAACCCTCTACGAGGTGAACGCGTTCTTCATGAAGAAGCCGGGGCCCGCAGACGCTAGGAACGTCTCGAAGATAGTGGCATTCACGGAATTAGTAAAGTGGCTGGGATTAAGGTGCTAGACCCCTTTCCCGCCTAGGTCATTGTGAGTCTCTGTAGGGCGGTCATCACGGTTTCTCTCTGCCAGAGGCGCCAGGCC
>JAMOOZ010000208.1 GCA_027064885.1 Desulfurococcales archaeon | reverse complement strand
CTTTGAAGACTTTAGCTATGACGTCGACATACTCTAGCGCTGTTTCCTCATCTATTCTTTTCAGCAACTTGAACTCTTTCCATACGGCGTTTAGCGACTCGTATAGAGCTAAGTCAGTTGTTGCCCCGTACGCGAAGACCCTCGCGATCCCTCTCTTGATTAGGTTGATTATGGCGCTGGCGTCGAAAAGGTACAACGCTTACCTACCCTCCCTATCCTCGCGTATGAGCCTAGCTACCTCCTCATCCGGTATGTGGGCTACTCTCTTGCTTAATTCCCGCGCTCTTTCCTCAGCTTCCTCCAGAATTTTCCTTCTAACCTCTTCCTCCAGGGCTCTCCTGATTATTGGTCCGGGCTTAATGCCGTACTTATCCAGTAATTCCTTCAATTTACGAGGTATTTTCGCAGAGACAGTAACGTAGCTCACCATGCCTCCCTAAGGAAATAGGGTTGTGACTACCCATATAAGGTTTACCTTATATACTGCCTACGACGTGCTGGACAGGAGGTTGAACATAATCGAGAGCCGGGCTGAAATTGGGAAGTTAGTACGTAGTTGATGCTGAGATAATACCGTTATGAGTAACGCGATCCAAGGTTAAGAAAGAAGTCTAATGGTCAGCTTCTCCAATATATACTATGTTTGGTAGGCCTCTAAATAATCTGTCACCCGTTACGAGCTCTTCGCCGAGTATTAGTGCGGTTGCGTAGACTATAGCATCTGCTAGGCTTGGTGTTCGTAGTTTATTCTTTCTTGCGTGCTCATAGAGGCTGAGGTAAACTTCAGCAGCTTTCATTGATATTTCATGACTTATTGGTACGATTCTTGTCTTCACTTCCATGAACAGGAGCCTCTTTTCAATTTCTGTGTACGGCATGCCTTCCCGAAGGTATTTCCTCGCGAGTTCAGCCAGTACTATTGTTGGTGTATGACCTCCTTTACTAAGAAGTGACTTGACTCTCCTGCCCTTATCGGAGCCCCTGAAATACTCAACCCATGCGTACGTATCGTAGACTACCATTCTCTGTCCTCCATCCTGTCTTTCTCAGTAAATGAGGTTACCTTGCCACGATCTATCCCGAACATGTCCTCAGGGAGCCCTAACTCCTTCAGTAAGAGTTTCTCTATAACTTCATCAAAGCTTCTTGCTCCCCACTTTTTCTTTATCTTCTCAAGGGCATGGTATGTTTCGTCCTTAACCTGAATTGTTTTGGGCATGGCGCACCAACCTGTAAGTTATATATTGTAAGTTATAAAACCTACTTTGCACTTACCTTTCGTGAGCTTCTTCCTGATCCTTAGACTGCAGTATTCCGGACTCATGATTATCCTTAAGCTAGGAAGACCTTATCCCTGACCGGCACTCTCTCGGGAAGCCTTCGAGGTCACTCGATTTGCCTCCCTTACAGTAATGGGAACCATCACTCCTTCATCTTTGAGAACGTTAGTGGATTCCTTAATTAACGGTCAATTTGTAGCTTCTCCTTGAGAAAAACTGTCTTATCGTACCAGCTAGCCTAGTAGGTGGAGTATTCTCCATATTTGTTTGAAGGTCCTGACTTC
>JAMOOZ010000207.1 GCA_027064885.1 Desulfurococcales archaeon | reverse complement strand
GTATGAAGTCAGGCAGAATTTTTAACCTGGTTAAAACTTCTTTTCTCCCCTCATGGATTACATCATGATACAGATTATGTTTGACCCAATCAACCAGGTCCTTATCTTCAGAAATAATTCTCCACAGAACTCTTCCGTTACCCGATTTCTTCTTGTAGATTTTAACGTCGGCTTTGATCTTGCTCTTCACGATCCTTGCAAGTTCCTTTACTACATCTAACTCTGAAGCAACTATTTCTAGTCGTTCACCCGTCGAGACTTTAGATATGCTTCCGTCTCCAATGAAGTATCCAATGAAGTATCCTAATTCCTCATCTAGGCTTACTTTACGCTCTCCTATCACCACTTCATAAATGATTGAGTTATTCCTCCTAAATTCTGAAGGAAATCGCTTTAGTATTGGTATTAAATAATTCTTCTCTGTAGCTTCTCGGGGTTTGACAGGTCTTAACTTGACACCGTCGAAGGCAACTAGGCTATGATCCTCAGTAATTACTGACATGCGCCCGGTTCTAGTCCTGATTATGAGTACCTCAGGCGGTGCTTTGTGTCTGATTAGGGCTTTTATTCTCTTGATTTCAGGCTTCAGCGTTGCCGGCGATATTGACACCGTATATAAGTTCAAGTTAACCTCATCTAGATTGAGAACTTCAGTCTCTCCTTGTATTTTTACGTAGCTTCTGAAGCGCTCCATGTACGTGTCTATCACTTGACCTATTGGCTTAAACGAAATTTTCCCGGATTCATCAAGCAATAGCAACGGTTCACTGTAGCATAAGCTCTTCGCGGTTCCTGGGTCACCTAGTAGGAGTACGTGTATTTCGCCCCGTATCTTAGTCCCGTCGGGGGCTTCCTTAGATACCCCTCCGAATAGTTGGAGGGCTACGGCCTCTTTTATGTCCCACATGCCGTAGATAGTGGGGGCTATGCTTGCTATGATTTTCCTTCGGATGAGGGGGTCGCGGGACAGTGAGAGTATTTTCTCCTCATCCTCAGGGCTTAACTTTAATTCCTCTAGGAATCTCTGCGCGACGATGACGTTGTTTGCCTCTATGTAACAAGAGAATATCGGTTTTGAGGGTTTCCTACTCCTAGATAGCCTGACAACCCCTATGACGGAGACCCTATCACCGGGTCTAGCAGCATCAACTAAGTCATCGACTAAAACAACCTCAATTGACCGGGGTATTTGGCCAGCAGGTATTTCCTCGGGCCTTTCCTGAACAACGACTAGTTGCCAGTCACGGTACTTTGATTTCTCAGGAAGGAGCTTAAAGATGCCGCGCTGTCTTCTTCTGGCACTCCCTTCCTCTAACTCTTCCTCGTATGCCGCAATGCATTCGGGGCAGTAAGTGGGTTTCTCGAGCTCATCCCCTATCTCCTCCCCTTCTCCTGGGGGCCACTCAAACTCGTGCTGCTCTCCGGTGGGAAGTATGTGGAGATATGTTGCTTTGTAAAGCTTATGTCGTGGGGGAGTGCTCCGAACTATGATTCCTTCAATCATGACTAGCTTGTTTATGTGTTCACTTCTAATGTGACGTATTGGTGTGGACTTCACCCACCCGCTTAGCCTAGCGTAGAACTTGAAGACCTTGTCAGCATACTCGGGATTCTCGTCCCTTACCAACGCCCTAATGCTTTCGCTGAACGCTGGAAATGCCTCGTCAGGGCTTTCCTCGACTATGTCTGCTAGGCGAGGGTCATAAGATATTAAGTCCTCATAATCTATTGTTAATGACCTTGATTCTCGAAGTATCATTTCCCTTACTCGTTCTCTATATTTAAACCTCCCTTTATCGTCTCGGAAATTCCTAAGAAAGTCTGTGAAGAGAGTTTTGAGAGAGCTTATTTCCTCCTCCTTCGTAATTTCCTCTATATCGAGGCTGCTAGTCAGCCTTCGTCACCCCCTCAAACCACTTCTGAATTGTTGTACTGAGTTCTAGGAGAAGTCCCCTCTCTTCCGGCAGTAGCTTCTCCGTGATCTCGTCTATTTTAGTGCTTAGGAATGCGGCATTCAGTATTTTCCTTAACCTTATTCTGACTATGTCACTTAGGTTTCCTTCAACCTTCACTGCTTTCACTATGTTCTCGGGGTTCTTCTTTCCTTTCTCCTTAAGCTTCCTTATTAGTTCCCTAGCCTCTAGGTAGAACCGCTCTTTCAATGTGTGGAAGGAGTTTCCTTTCATTCTACGTTCTATCATCAGGTACTTACCTATGTCCATGTCCGTAAGCTTGGGTTCCCTAACTTCAACGTCACCCCGTTCCTCAAGAAGGAGGGCTATCCAGTAAGGTATGCTTGCTTCGTCGCCGCGCTGGTAAGTCTCCCATCCGCCCTCTACTCGTAACTTCCCTAAGTCCCTAAGCACAGCTACACGCACGGGTGATAGCAAGTGATAGATCTCCGCGAGTTTCACACTGTCTTCTACCATCTCCCCTCCCTAAACTCTGGGTTCGTAACGAAACATATATCGGTAACCTAATAATACGAAGTTAAGCCTTCCTTGCCAAGGTAATATCGGGGTTCCATGTCTTTAAATACAGGACACTCACACTCATTAAATTCGCGATTAGGTGTCGGTAACACGAGCCGTCATCATTGCGTCAGCCGGCGATCTCACGTCATCCACTTAATCAATTAGGCTCAGCAGAAAATTAAAGTATTTGACATCGTTCCTCAAGAATTGACGTTATAGTAATTGGAGGGTGTGGCGGGCCCGCCGGGATTTGAACCCGGGACCTACGGGTTAAGAGCCTCGGCCACCCTCGCTGGGTCCGCCGCTCTACCTGGCTGAGCTACGGGCCCTTCCCGTAATTTTGGAGAGTTGGGATTTTTAAAGATTATTTGGATGGTTGCCACACAGTAGTTTCCATTTTTTGGGTTACTTCAGGAAATTTGGCATTTCCGCGACGTTAATTATAGGGACTATTACGTAACCCGTCTTCGCAGCTTTCGAGAACTCTATCTTCTCTTCGGAGTCGCTACTACGTAGTAACGCGTAATTCGCGTCTTTGGGAATGGAGTCACTATCGTCTATGACGTAGTAGAAGAGAGGTACTCCATAGTACTTGTAGAAATCCCTGAAGACTGCCATTATGCCGTAGAGGGTCTCCCCATCTTTTTCGTAGCGTAGTATGTATGTAGGTTGTCCCATAGCAATGCTTGATGCCGCCATACGGACTAGGTCATTTATGCTCCTCACACGAACCTTAATCGCCTTACCTACCTCAGAGAGGCTCAACTCATTATCACCCTAAAGTTCTGTGTTAAGACAGCTATAAGCGTGATAGAAAAATAATTGATCGGACTTTACTTTCAGAAAATCAAATATTTCTTAAGTACTTCATAGTTCCTCACTATGTAATCCCTAACAAACTTAAGGTACTTCCTTGCTATCTCTGGCTGAGGCCTCCTACCTATGGATGGTACCTCAACTTCAAATATGTCGGGTTCAGCATCCCTAGCTACCTCAGCCACACGACCATCTCTCTCTATAATGAATGTAGGTTGCTGGATACTCCCGTTCTCTGCATAACCACCTATCCCTATAATCGGTATGTCGTTCTCGTTCGCTCTGGTTGCGGCAAACATTAACGTCATTTCTGGCCGCCTACGTGTGATTATGGGAGGAGATACCGCAACAATCGCGTCACCGCCAAGGAACGCGTAAGCCCTCGTAACCTCAGGTACTTCTAAGTCGTTAAGTATGGCGAAGCATATGTTTACATTCTCTATGGTAATCATCTCTACGTTCGGGCTTCCGGAAACCTTACTCGACACCGGTATGACGCTCTTCCCCCGGAATAGGGGCGGGCCAACCGAGGGTATGAGAACGTTGCTTAGATACAACTTATTGCCAGCTCTTCTTAGAACCGGCGTTAGCACGAGGGTTATGCCTCTACGCCGAGATATCGAGGAAAGCCTACTCACCAGTGTCTTAAGGTTACTCCTGTAATTGCCATACCTTCTTTTTCCTATGAGCGTCTCATACAGGGGAAATACGGGTGGAGATAATAGGAGCGCTGAAACCCTGTTGCTCAGGTGCTGGGTTATTTCATCTGTCTTACGAACGAACTCCCTAGTCCCTACATCTAAGTTCATACGAGCTACTGCGAGCACTACCCTGCGATACCCCTTACTTACACTCAAAGTATTCGCCCTCCATAATTCTGAACCGCCTTAACTCATCATATAATTCATCAAGTAACTCTTCATACCTCGCCTTTCCTTCCTCGACTTCCTTCATCCTTCTCTCAAGGAATCTTGTTCTTTCTTCACTAACTAATTTTTCGTAGTTCGACTGCAGGTAAGAGTAGACTTCCCTACCTAACGGTAACGGTACTATGCCTAGCTCACGCCTCCCTCCCTTCTCCTTCACAGCAATGTAAGCTACGTAATGCCTCTTGAAGAGCGTGTCCACGATCTTAGCGTACGTACTAGGTCGGCCTATCTCCTTCTCCTTCATTTCGCGTATTAATGAGGCCTGAGTGTGTAGAGGCTCACGATACCACTCTTTAAGAGTAAAGCCGCCACTGATTACGTACTTCCCCTCCTTGGGTACCCGCCGCACGTTGAAGTACCTGTAGAATATTGTAAACCCGTCGAATATTATATCAGAATATACCTCGAAGTTCAGTGGGTCAAGCTTTACTGTGGTACCGTCGTTAAGCATTATCATCACCTTAGCTACACCCTTCGCTTTCTTCATGACAGCAGGCTTTGATTGAGAGGCCATGAACCTCCTGAATATTAAGTCGTACACAGCAAAGTGTGCGCGGGTTAACCTCCTTACGGGCTCTATGACCCCTTCACTAATTAGGTTCCTTAGAGTCTCCGTGTCGATAGGCCTGGTTGGCCTTATACACTCATGCGCTCCTCCCTCGCCCCAGGTTCTGGGCTGGAAGTAGTTCTCAAACTTATCGCCGAATTTCTCCTTCATGTACTCCCTAGCGACACCAATACCGACGTCTGAGACTCTTGTGCTATCCGTTCTATGGTACGTTATGAAACCAAGCTCGAAGAGGTCTTGCAGTATCTGCATAGCCTTAGGTGCTGGGATGCCGTACTTTGAGGAAATGTCGTAAAGTGCAGAGTCGGTTGTGTATGGAGGTAATGGGTTAACCTGAGTTTCCGCGATTTCCTCGTACTTCACCTCTGCTATAACGGTCTTGACCTTACTTGGGTGTACTTTCCGCCGCTTATCCTCTGGTATGGGTATCTCTAACCTTAACTCTTCAAGCCGCAGGATCAGGAAGAGCGTCTTTGATTTCATGTGGCGATCATACGCGTCTATTATCCAGCCGAGTACGGGTGTCTGAACTCTTCCGGCGCTGAGGTTTCTGTATTCCTTAGGGTTTGTCTTACAGAGCTTAGCATATCGTTCGAGATAATTCAGTGTTCTTTTGTCTATGTGCGCGCCTTTCTTTTGATCCTTCCTAGCCTTAAGTAACGCCTTTAACTTCTCATTGCAGAACTGTCGCCAGAATTCCGTCTGTAACTTGCGTGAGAGTGAGAAGCCTATCCACCTATCCTCTATTCTCCTGACGAGTTGCGCCTTGACTAGGTCGTAGTTTATCTTTCTAGGGTTATTCACGGCGTTAATAATGGCCCTCCTTGTTACTTCATGGAATTCCACTCTGTACACGTTCCTATTTACTGGGAGGACCACGTTAGTTATATCGAGCGCTATTTTCTCTCCCTCGGTATCTGGGTCAGTTCCCACAAGTATTTCGTCAACTTCCAGTGCAACGTCTCTCAATGCCTCAACAGCCCTCACCGAGTCTACTATATTAGTTGATCCGCAGTAAGGGCACCGCGGGTTCTTCTCATCCAGTTCAACCGTGAATTGTCGACCGCAGTTATTGCACCTCTTAAGCGTAGTGTAGACGGGCACGAACCTGGGCTCGTGCTCACTATCTAACTTACGGCAGACTATCCCATGAATTGCGGGTAGTTCTTCTTTCAGCTCCGTGACTAGGTCGTAAATATGACCTCCGCTGGCTGTTATGAGTAGGGTGTAGTTTCCTAAGTTGGCTTCGTATACCTTTAAGCGACCGTATTCCCTGACACTCGGCCTGCCGAAGAACTTAGCTATGGTTCTTGCCTTGTTGGGGGATTCAACTACTAGGAGAGCGGTTTTTATCTGTAGAGGCCCTTCCTTACCTATTACTTCACGTGGAATCCGTCCCTCTCTTATCCTGCGTATTAACTCCCTGGTTTTATCTATCTCCGATAGTACATTGTCTAAACGTACTTCTTCTAATGGTACGAATTTGAAGTCATCGATCATCCAACGTAGTCTCCTCTCAAGCCCGTTGAGTATTCTTTCGTCATCCACTATCACTACTGAGAGACCCTTGCTTATGCCTCCTAGGTAAAGCCTCGATGTCCTACCACTTGCTTGGATATATGTTGGTGCGTCGGGTATTAGCACGTATAGGTTGCCGTCCTCCTCGTAGACAGCTACGTTGGGGTTCCGGCGGATTGCTTCGAGGATCTCGGGCTTAGCTAGGAGGTCCTTGAGTAGCTGGTAGGTCTCTATGAATTCCTTCTCAGCAACGGTTGTTGGTTCGCGCTTGCCTTCGAGCACTTCATTAAGTACTTGAATTAAGGCCATCCCAGCTCTCCTTAAGTACCTCCTAAGCCTGACGATGTGGGCATCTATTATGCGTCGCTGCTCACTATCCTCTACAGCGTCCCTAACGAGGGGAAGTAGCCTAAGGACGTCTTGGGGCTTCACGCCCTCTAGTCTGAGGTTTATCTTATGCCTAGGAGGTCCCGCGAATATTGCGTAGCGGATCACTTCGGGTAAGTCAATACCCCTAACAAGTATCCCATAGTACGTGGCTACACCTACTAGCACATCAAGCTCTCCGTTAGCGAACTCGTCTACGGCTGTGACATTCCTGCTGTGCACGGCTGCAGCCTTAACTCCCTGTTCCTTCAAGTATTCCGCTACCTCTATAGCGTAATCCACACCTTTATCTATAGGAACGTAAACTAAGCCGCCTCTGCCAAGTCTCTTAACTAGCTGTAGGATAGTCTCCTTGATATCGCCTTCCGGGTATTTGTAGGTATCCACTATATTACGTATGAACTCCGGTCTGGCACCGATTTCGAAGCCTAGGAGTTCCTTGAATAGTTTGACCCTAGTACCGCGGGGATTGCCCGTAGCCGACGCTATTATTAGTACCTTATCTACCTTCCGCCTCTTACGCTCCAGTATCTCCTCTATTTGATTGAGTTTCTCTAGGAGCTTGGTGTTCTCGCCCCTGAACACGAGTTCCCTCTTAAGTTTAATGGCCTGTAATGCGCGCTCTAAGTCTTTTTCGGTGAAGCCCAGTAGCCGAAGCACGTAATTTATGGCTTTAGACCCCTTCAGTATGGCGTCAACGTCGTCAACGAAGACGAATTTGAAGTTGTGCTTAAGTATCTTATTCGGGTTACGGAGCAAGTAGTTTGAAGTAGTCACGAGAATATCAAAGCCCTGCGGATCCTCCAGCGCCTTCTCCCGTGCTTCCCTCTCCCGCTTCTTAAGCTTAGAGTGAATAGCAACAAACCTAACAACTACCCCTGCTCTAGCGGACATCTCTTCTAGTTTCCTCTCAAGTTGCATTGCTAGTGCTGTAGTGGGTACTATGAAGTACGACTTATGTCCCCTCATGGCTAGGTAGAGCGCCACGACAGCACCGAACGTTGTCTTGCCAACACCGGTGGGTGCTATCATTGCGAACGAAGCCTTCTTAGCTATACGCTTAATCCATAACCTCTGAATACTCCATGGATCGTTACCGACACACTTCTTAAAGAAATCACAGATCTCCTCATACGTGCGGGTAACCTCATGCAACACTTTATAGGCTTTAAGCGTACCAAGCTGCCTAAGCCTCCTATAAATCTCGTGAACCGATGACTCGGCAGGGAGTTCAGGCAGGCATGAAGAGCAAGGCAACCCCCTCTCTAAGCGCTTATCGCTCACGAACCCGCCGCAATTGGGGCAAGCCCTCCCATAGACCAGGAGACCAGCCTCCTTAACTTCCTCCCTAAGCGTCATACCCGACCTCAAGTTATGAGGGCTTAAAACATTCTAATAAAGGATTTCCTCACAAGGAAACCTCAGTGAAGAGAAGACACATCACCCCCGAAGGTCAGGAGACCGTCGTATCATCACTCAACACAACAAATATCTAGCTCACTAATAAACAGGAACTAAGGATGATGAGAGACGAGGAACGACTAAAGAATGAAGAAACCTGTCTCAGCTGATCCTTCCCTTATTAAAGTTTAAGGGTTTCCGCTAGGTTCTAAGGTATCTCTGTGAAGACGCTCATGAGTTTACTGTATATTCATAAACACGTTATACATGTTATATGAGGAATTTGGGAACGTTCTAACTATTTTAAATCCTGATCGAATTACGTGCACAGTACATAAGCTAGCTGAAAATTAACTGAAAGTAGCATGTGTTAAGCGGTATATTAAAAATCTAA
>JAMOOZ010000206.1 GCA_027064885.1 Desulfurococcales archaeon | reverse complement strand
TCACTCAAACCCTCTCACCCCAACCTAATTACGTGGGTGGTACATGGAACGCATGGGTCGAAAACCCTTGGTACGGCATCAACTACCTCTTCTGGAATGCCTGTTGCTGCCTCCTCTATCAGCGGTATGAGGAATTCTGTAGGTACTATTATGGAGTAGTCCTCCACCCTCCCATCCCCCCTGAGTTTAACTCTGTGTATTAAGGTGCCTCGCGGTGCTTCATACACGCCGACCCCTTCCCCCTGCCTGTATATTACTGCCTCAACACGGGTCGGTGCCTTCACATTCACTTCGCCGAGGAGGTTGAGCACCCTCTCTAACGCTACAGGGATCTCCATTAACCTAGCTAGCTGGATGTCCGCTAAGGTAGAGCCGTTAAATCCGCGGAACTTACTCATCCTTGCCCTAGGCCCTACCTCGACGTACTCTCCCCCGTAGCTTACTACTAAAGTAGTTGCTTTCTTGATCAGAGGCTCCGGCGCCTCAGGATCCTCAGCATGTACTTCGGCGTACCTTAGTAATCTGATCTTGCTTAAGTCTATGGCGTACCTGTCCCCGTAGGTTAGGTGTGTTGCTAGTAATGTCTTAGTGAACTTCCTCTCCTTTAGTGCCCGTGCCTTATCCCTCCATTTATCCTCATCCGTTATTATCTGGAGCAATTCGTTAACCCTGGCTAAAACGTTTCTGAGTCCGTTCACCGTTGCTGTCAGGTTGGACTGCGTGGGCGCCTTGCTCACACCCCCAATCACTATGTTTGGAGGGTGCGTTGGTGCTCCCCCTATCCTCGTTAGGGCCGCGTTAACCTGCTCCAGAACCCTTAGGACCTCAAGTATGAAGCCCGGAACCCTATCCCTCGGGATGAAGTCCGGCGCTATTAACGCTAGGTGTGCTAAGTGGCTTTGAATTCTGTTAAGCGACCCTATAATTTCCCTAAGTAGGAAACCATCCTTAGGTGGGTAAATACCTAGCGCCTCCTCAAAGGCCTCGGCTGACGCGATCCCGTGTGATGAGTGACAGAACCCGCAGATCCTCTTGACCGCTTCAATAACGAAGAGAGGGTTCTTGCCCTTAACGAGCTTTTCGAAGCCCCTGATCGGGGCGATCGGGATGAAGAAAGCCTTGATGACCTTTCCTTTCTCACTGATTGCCACGAACTCCGCCTCCCCCGCTATCCGAGAGAGCTCAATAGTGATTCCCTGCGTGGCCACTCGCTTCACCTACCATTAATACTTTGCTTGGACTTAATTTAAACCTGTTTATATCTGAGGGCCCAAGCATAAGCACGGTTAAGCAAGCCTCTTTAAGCCTTAGCTAAAAGAGAAGTACGGGCGCCACGATGAGTGACTTGAAGGAGAAAATCACCGAACTCTTATGCAACGACTCCGTTCTTATAGCGTGCGTGGGTACGGAGCTACGGAATGATGATAGGGCAGGACTTGAGGTCTGCCGCAAGCTCAGGGGACTCGGGATTCGGAGTCAAGCGCACATGATTGAGTGTGGGTTCGGGCTTGAGACCTGTGTTGACAGGATTGCTGAGGAGCAACCAAAGCGGTTAGTAGTGGTTGATGCTGTCCTAACGACTGAGGGTAGTGAAGCGGGT
>JAMOOZ010000205.1 GCA_027064885.1 Desulfurococcales archaeon | reverse complement strand
TCCTATTAAGTCCGGAGTCCAGTTCTTCAATACTACGGTAACATATAACATCACATCCGCCGGTCTCGCTCACAGCATAGGCAGTGTCAACGATATTGGATAGTGGACAGTTCTCCTCAACAGCTCTAGGTAAGCCAATGGGTTTAGCGTCTAACCAGGTATCGTCGGCTAATACATAGCTCCTAATAGCACCTTTACTCAATCCGCTGTCGGGGGGTGTCACGATAGAACCTGAAGGAATCCCCACAAACCTAGTGATGCCCCTGATTTTGACAGGTATCACCGCAGGCCTCAGTGTTAGGTAAGCACCGATGTTAGCAAGACTAAGTATGTCACTGAATCTCGATGGGAAGTCATGTTTTGGCACATGAACTAGCCATCCCGCCTCAAACCTCACGCCCTCCCACCTCATGCCTCGGTAGCCTGGTTATCGCTCATCTCCTCGCGCCTTACTAGGCTCCTCATCGGCGACCAGTAATAATAATTAAGTTTCTCTAATGAAGTATTATTGGGTATTGTCTTGCCTTATGCAATAGTTTTAATCAAAACAGACGTTGGAACAGAAAGAGATGTGCTCAAGAAGCTCATGAACGTTGAGGGTGTTGTTGAAGCATATGAGGTGTATGGAATGTACGACATAGTCGCCAAGATCTTCGCTGACTCGTACGAGAAGCTTAGGGAGACTGTCATGAAGGACATAAGAAGCATAAAGGAGATTCAAGAGACAACTACGATGATAGTTGTTGAGACAGTCAAAAAGTGAGTTACCTCGGTTTTTGGTTTTAAATGAGTAGCCTCTCTTTTATGAACGCTGCTACACCTCTCACATCATCTTTCATCGCATACTCTGCTCCTTTCATGAACAGCTTCTCGTTGATTGGTCCGTAGCGCTTGCCCCCAACACCAGCGGCCATCTTCCTCGCTTCCTCAAGTGAATAGATGCCGGTCTCCTCAGCTATCTTGGAGAAGTAGCCGAAGATCACCATGTTTGCGCCCACAGGGTTCCCAAGGGCTATGGCGGTCTCCGACGCCTTCAGGTACCTGACCTTAGCTACCCCCTCTACGGCCTTCTTCAGCTCCTCTGGTTCGGGTACCTTGGTCCCAGGCAGTGACGGCTTTATTGCCTTATCATTCACTACAGCGAAGGACCCGGGCCTGAGGTAGTAAGAGTATCTCGCTGCCTCTATGAGCTCCAGAGCCAGCATGAGGTCGGCCTCGCCCTCGCTTATGGTGGGCGCTACTACCTCCTTACCTATCCTTACGTGCACTATGACTGAGCCGCCCCTCTGGCTAAGGCCGTGAGTCTCAGCCACTCTCACGTCCCACCCATGGGCAAGTGATGCCTCGCCGATCATCCTAGAGAGTGAGAGTATACCCTGTCCGCCAACACCTACCACTACTATGTTTAGCACCATACCCATCACCTCCAGAAAGACTCGACCTTATCCTTGTCGTATTCCTCGGCCGGGACGATCGCCTTAGTTGGGCAGACCTGAGCGCATGCGCCGCAGCCGACGCACAGCTCTGGATCGATGTATGCCTTCCCATCATCCTTAGCAAAGATCGCTGGGCAGGCGAAGAAGTCATAGCATAGGCGACAC
>JAMOOZ010000204.1 GCA_027064885.1 Desulfurococcales archaeon | reverse complement strand
CGCACCTGTGTGGGTCATAGGGAGGTACCTGGATCTAGGAAGGAAAACCCTAGTAATTAACGCGTTACGCAAGCTGGGGATCACCCAAGATCTAGGGGAGACACGTGTTAAGAGACTAATCAACGAGTTACTATACCTGCTCCCTGAGTAAGAGGCTTGACTCGCTTCAAGTAAAACACAGGTTCTGCTCACGCTTGGCTTCGGTGCTCTGAACACGTAACGATCTCGAGGGTCCCCGCCTTAACGAGCCTACCGTAATTAACTCTAGGCTCCTCAATAACTCTGACGTCGCAGATGTTGAATCCTCCGTCACCGTCCGAGAACACCATAAATGAGGCCCCCGTACCGACGTACCCCAGGAACCTCACGGTGATGACTTCAGCCTCACCAACGTCGACCTCGAAGACCTGACCTCTAAAAACGAGTGTGGGTGTCCCGAACCTCCTGAAGACCTCCTCGGCCAGCATGCTTGCCCTCTGACTGGTTTCGACCATGCTCACACCAGCACACGAGTAGTGGGGAGTCAGACCCCTTAATAACGTTGGCGGTTTCTTAGGCGGTTCAAGGTGTTTTCGAGAGGTTCGAACACCCTCGTCTCCAGCATGCTTAAGTGTTTCCACTCCCTAGACTATTAAGAACCGTTAGCACTAATAGTATTAGGGAGGGTAGTGAAGGTCATGAAGAGGAACCGCAGCAAAGTACTCACAGGGGGGAACGCGATCCTAAGCGTGGCTCTAGCAGTGCTTATCCTTGCGGCATTTGCCTCCATGTTAATGACTGGTCAAAACACCCCGGCACTAGCAGGTAGTAGCGTGTGCCTCCTAGGCACCCATACCGCAGAGGAAAGCGCAACCCTAAACAACCCTGTCACGGGGACACAGCAGGATATCCTAGTACGCGTGACGCTGAACGTAACGCAGGTGAGGAAAGGGGAATTCTTGGTCACGGCAGTAACGACGGTAGTTCCGCAAGGTGGTGGGAAGGCGTTGATAATGTTCACACCGCCCCTCACGGACATGGTGGTGTACACGGATGCGGGAACCTTCAGGTGGTCTCAAGGGAAGTTCTTCATTCAGGTGATTATAAGCAAGGAACTCCCAACCACAAGTAAGGTAGAAATGAAGGTGAAGGGTGAGTGTGTTAAATCCGTGGTTATTGAGGTGAGGCCCCTCAAGACAGTGCTGACTTTCGGTATGAGCACTGGCTACCCTGCTGAGGCTCCGTCTCAAAGCACCTCGGTGAGGGGCGGCGAGAACATAGGTTACGTGATCATGGTGAGCCGCAACGGGTCCTTGAGGGTATTCCAGCTTAAGAAACCAGTGGAGGGAATGGCTCTCGAGAATTACGTGGTACGGAACGTGACCATACCATGCAATATTGCTGTCGGGGGAATCGTAGTTAACGGCATATCGGTTGAGGTCTACGCGCCCAAGAACTTAAGTGAAGAGCAATTGGAGAAGGCCTTGCAACCGCTCTCGGCTTTATGTTCGGGGAACTTAAGCGGGTTAAGGGGTATGGTGATGTTGTTTTCGAATAAGAGTCTCAGGGAGGCGTTAAGTAGTTTTATATCACCGAAGTTCTCCTATGTTTCGGAGGCTACGT
>JAMOOZ010000203.1 GCA_027064885.1 Desulfurococcales archaeon | reverse complement strand
AGCTTTAATTAGAAAATTTTTAAATCTGTACTCTGATTCTCAGATCTTAAAAATAAGGACAGACTTCGTTACCATTAGTCGCTTTGCTCTAGTAATACTACAATACATTAACACCTGAATACCTGTATTAGGCTTCTGCAGCAGTTGCGGACCCACTCCGCTCATAGAATACCTAGTGCTGAACCTTAAGCCATGTCTGTTTGCTGAGCTCCAGCAGGCCTTTGGATCACAAATGGCTTCGTGATGACTAACTGGCTATGACCCTAAACAAGACTTTGGTAGGGAACTCTATCAAGTTCTAATTGGAACCCTCAGATAACTAGCCTAAGGCCCACATACAACACGAACACGCCACATGATTAGTTATTGGGCGGGGGATTTATCGAGAGTTTTAATTACGTAGTATTAACTCTGGATATTAAGTTCATTCCTTATCTAGTAGAGCGAGGAGTTGGGTCTTGGCAAGGCCCAGGCACGTTGTTGGTTATGATGAGCCCGGGCGGAGGGCGATCCTCCTCGGCAACGAGGCTGCTGCTAGAGGCGCCATAGAGGCTGGTGTGCAGGTAGTCGCCGGCTATCCAGGCACACCGTCCTCGGAGGTCATCGAGACACTTTCGCTTGTGGCTAAGGACTTCGACATGCATGTTGAGTGGTCGATCAACGAGACGGTGGCGTTCAACGTCGCGTCGGGTGCCGCAATCGTCGGGGCTAGGTCGATGGCGACGATGAAGAACGCCGGCACTAACTGGGTCATGGACATGTTCGCTACCCTGGTCTACACCGGTGTCAGGGGCGGCTTCGTGATCTACTCAGCCGACGACCCGGAGGCGTTTTACTCGAGCACCGAGCAGGATACGAGGAACTTGGCTAAGGCCGTGGGGACCCTCATTCTGGAGCCCATGGACCAGCAGGAGATAAAGGAACTCGTTAAGGTCGGGTTCGACTACAGTGAGAAGTTCGAGATGCCCGTATTCGTTAGGACAGTCACTAGGATAACCCACGCCAGCGGCGACGTTGAGTTCGGCCCGATAAGGAAGGAGAGGAACAAGATAGCGTTCGACAGGCACTGGAAGCTGCCGTGGCGCTGGAACGTCTACGGCCCGTTCAAGTACAAGGGTAAGGCTGGGCCGACCGCTAAGCACGCGTGGCAGTTAGAGCAGCTGGAAAAGATCAGGGATTTCGTTAATGAGGTCCCATTCAATAAGATCATACCCGGCGAGACCAAGCTCGGCATTGTCGCCTCAGGCATAGGTTACGCATACCTCAGCGACGCCCTCCGGAAGCTCGGCGCCGTAGGCAAGCCGTGGATACTCAAGCTAGCCACCCCGTACCCGCTACCGGAGAAGCTGCTCAGTGAGTTCCTCGAGAACGTCGAGAAGGTGTTCGTGATCGAGGAGGGCGACCCGTTCGTTGAGGAGCAGCTCTACGCCTTCATGAAGGAGAACCACCCAGAGATACCGATATACGGCAAGACCAAGAACCAGCTACTCCTAAGGTACGGCGAGCTCGGCTTCGCCCAGGTAGTGAACGCTGTGGCGAAGTACCTAGGCATTAAAGCGCCTGAGGTGCCTGAGGAGAGGAGAAAGATCAAAGAAGAGGTCT
>JAMOOZ010000202.1 GCA_027064885.1 Desulfurococcales archaeon | reverse complement strand
ACAGACCTAGGTCCATAGTGCAGGGTGAAGAGTTCAAGAAGTTCTTCGACAATGTTGAGATCAAGTACTTCAACACGAAGATCAACGCCACCGAGCTAGTAAATGTGCTCGCTACCTCCTTTGATGAAGATGAACAAAAGAAGGCAGCGCAGGAGCTGGCTGTAGCGGCTAACCAGTGGTTACCTGAGTACCCAATTGCTGAGAAGAGGCTGATACTGTTCTACAACAAAGAGCACTTCGTCTGGCCTGACCCGAAGGCCAACTATGATGCCTGGCTGAACGCTGGTGGAGGTCACCTAGAGGCCTTAGCCTTCATGATAACCCACGGCATGGTGGTGCCGAACCCGAAGTACTGGGGCGTCACCGTAACCGTGCCCACAACCACCACCGTGACTAAGACCACTACGACCGCAACCACAGTAACCACCGCGCAGACCATCGTGAAGACCACTACAGTCTCAGGCACTGTAACTGTGAGCAAGACCATCATTACAACGCAGTATAAGACCACCACCGTGCCAACAACCGTCACGACAACACAGGTGCAGACAACCACGGTAACGCAGACAACGACGAACTGGGGTATTGCCGGAGGCCTACTGATCATAGGCCTGATAATCGGTATCATAATCGGATGGGCGGCTAAGAGGAAGTAGGAAGAGTATTTTTCTCAATTTCTGCTCAAACAGCAACACTCAACATTTTTACACTTTAATCAAGAAACCAGATATAGAAAGGCACTAACGGTGCCTGTAAGTGGTGGAGGTGCTATGGGTTGCGCTGGTTCATAAAACGCGCGATCTCGGCTTTCTTAACTGTTTACGTAGCGGTAACAATAACGTTCTTCGTCGTCAGGAGCATGCCCGGAAACCCGATTCAGGCACTAGCTATGGCGCTTGTTCAGCAACTCTATATGCCTTACGAAACAGCATTAAGGATAGCTGAGGCAGCAACACCCTTTGTTCCTAAGGGACCAATATGGGAGCAGTACTTCAGGTACATGTACAACTTCTTCAGGGGGAACTTAGGTTACTCAATATCCTACAGTACTGGCGTACCCGTAACGGAGTTGCTGGCCAGCGCCATACCGTGGACCGTGCTTGTTGTGGCGACCTCACTAGTAATTAGCTTCGGCTTAGGTACGCTCACAGGTATGTTAATGGCTTACAAGCACGGAAGCAAGTTCGATAGCATCCTAGCGGTTACCTTCTCAATAATCAAGTCTATCCCGGCATACATCATAGCACTAATATTCCTCATAATATTTGCTTTTCAGTTAAACCTGTTCCCTACTGGCGGGGCTTACAGTATACAGCCGAGCTTCTCGCCACAGTTCATAGCTGATGTCATGTGGCATGCCGCACTACCCATAATCACGTGGGTCTTCATAAACTTCGGTGGATGGGCCCTAAACATGAGGGGCAGCACGATCAGCGTTCTTGGCGAGGATTACATAGCGTACGCTCAAGCACGTGGGTTGCCTTCAAGAAGGATCGTCGTTACTTACGTAGGCAAGAACGCGATATTACCCATATTCACGCAGTTCATGCTCAGCCTAGGTTTCATGTTTGGCGGCTCGGTATTCATAGAGTACATCTTCGGCTACCCC
>JAMOOZ010000201.1 GCA_027064885.1 Desulfurococcales archaeon | reverse complement strand
TCTGAGGGGCCCGTGACAAGGGTTGTTGCCGTTGTTGAGCGATTATCCAATGGTTCAGTTATTGTTCTTCCATCAGGCGCCGTTGTTGGTAGTGAGTGGGTGCGTGTAGCTGGACTCGTCCCTGGCTATGAGGACGTGTGGGTTGTCTTTGAGGGCGGGAGGGTGGTTAAGGCTCTATCGCATGCGACCGAAGAGGTTGGCGTCGGTCTAGGTGATATTGGGGCGTGGTACCTTATGTTGATTAGTGTGAGTAAGTATGCTGCTTTTCAAGACCTGGGCCCAGTGGCCATGTATACATACTTACCTGTGTCCAACGGCATAACGTATGTCTGGCCGGGTGATACAGCGAGGCTATCCCCCTCATCTTCAACGCTCGCCACAAACGTTACTCTCATTAATTCGAGCACTGCCCTAGCGAGGTTCAGTGCCTGTAACTCGGTTAGGTATTATCAAGTAGGTATCATTGGTGCTAAGGTGTTCCGTTACGTGTCGAGCACCTCGGCACGTGTTACACTGACAGTTAATGCAACAATAACAAGGGACGCTGCCCCAGCTTATGAGAGAGATTTCATCAACGTATCCCTAGTTGCTTACGTGATCCCGGGTACGAGACTGCCCTATCATTGCGTAACCATGCCGACATATCTCCAGTACATCAGTAACGCTGATTACGCAACCCTCGCGACGTACCCAAGGATAACTGAGAGGGTCGTGCTCTGGAGGGGTGTGTTCCTCCGTGACGGAGCGTATAGTGTAAGCAATGCGACGGTGCTGACGCTCCTGCCCGGCGAGGGCTACGTGTTTGTGGGCCTGGAGCTCAACGGGTGCCCTGGGACAGTGGAGGTAATGATTAACGTGTCCTTCAGTGATTGAGCACGCACCTATCCGATACTCCGGCTATGTAGAGGTAGAGCGAGTACTCCCTCAGCCCCTCCCTTATCCTCACGACATGCACCGGGCACCAGTCAGGTATCCTGAAATCTAGCGTCACTACCCTAGTACCTGGCCTCAGCTCTGAGGAGAGCTTTGGCTCTAACTCCCTGTTGACGTGGGTGAGGAGGTACATGTACACGACCGTAGCGTCATTAAGGGGAACGTTGAAGAAGTCATCGTTTATGAGAGTGACCCTGTCGAGCACTCCCTCTCGCCTAGCCCTCTCCTCCGCCTTCTTCACCAGGGACCCCGATACCTCTATGCATACGGCCTTGGCACCGCGCTTCGCCGCCTCGACAGCGACCTTACCGTCCCCGCACCCGAGCTCATAGAACACGTCACCTTCCCTAACCTTTGCGAGCGCCATCACGTACGGTATTAGGTCGTCCCTCGTCGGCACCCATGGCACGGACTTCGCACCCGACACCCTCACCACCCCCGCAATGCGTATATGCTGTGAGCCCGTATCCATTCACGGGGTTCAGCTTGCCGATTATAGTTTTTCACGGCCACGCCTGCTTCGAAATAATTGACTCCGAGGGCAGGAGCATAGTCATTGACCCGCACGACGGGGGTAGCATAGGGCTCCCTAGGCCAGAGGCAAGGGCTGATGCAGTCCTCGTTACGCACAATCACTTCGACCACAACGCCGTTGAGGTAGTCCTCAAGCCAGGCGGGGAGAAG
>JAMOOZ010000200.1 GCA_027064885.1 Desulfurococcales archaeon | reverse complement strand
CAATATCTTAGCCTTCATGGCGGGCCCCACGGAATACATCATGCCCCTACTCACTAGCGTCACCCCAGTTAACTCACCTAGCACCTCAACGTACTTCAGCGCAGCATACCTCCAAATAGCCTTAGGGTTACCTACGACCGAGAGGAAGTCATCACCCAGTGGAGGCTGAATAACGATGTTGGTAAGAGGCTTAGCTTGAGTAAAGCAACACTTACTCAAGAGGAACACTATCACCCTATACAGGGTAACGAGCGCCACGACCGATGCAAGCAAATCAAGCAGCAGGTTCATTCCCACCACCAGCGCTCCTCACAACCCTCCTAGCCTCCTCAAGCCACTCCTTCCTCAGCTCCTTACCGGCGAAGCGCCATAGCTCATAGTAGTAGACTGCGTTCACGGCGCTTACTTTGAGATCCCCGCTGAGTTCGTTCCAGTGCTTCTTAACTAGCCGGAGAACCTCCCTATGAGTTATTATGTCGGGCTTACGTCCCGTCATCTTCCCTAGCCTAGTGGCCAGCACCTTAATGGCCTTCACTAGCTCGTTCTCCGGGGAGCTCACGCCTAACTCCCTGGGTTCCTTACCCTCCTCGATCCCGCCCCTACGCACGCGTCTCCTAATCACGACTACGTTCCTCCCCTTCGAGGCTCTCCTTCTGATTACCATGACGTAGGCGCCGAGAACCGCTAGCGTGGCCGAAGCAATTAATGTTGCGGGTAGGAGGAAGCTCTCCCTATTTTCGCTGGGTGCTGTTGTGTTGCGCGGTTGCTCTGACGGGAGGGTGAAGAGGCTGGAGAGCCATGCGAAGAACCCCTTAACCCTGCCTATTAGGGCTTGAAGGAAGCTGATCTTAGGTCTGACCTTAGGTGGCTTCACCTTAAGTATCCACGGTATACTAACATTATTCTTGCCTGTCGGTAACCCGGTAGTCGTGGTGACTCTCTCCTCTTGCTCCGGTATGTGTGGTGTGGTTGAACCTATTATCGGGGCGATGAAGGTCGTGGTTGTGATGGGTTTCTCTACGAGGGGAGGGGCCCAGAGCACGGAAATAACTACGAATATTACCAGCACGAGCGCTAATACTGTAACGTTCACACCTTTAAGCATTCGCGCGACCGTAAAAATCTGTGTGTGACTGGTAAAATTCTTTCTAGGAACCAAGGTGAAGGCGGGACTACCTTTCCATGATCCACTCAGTCATGTCTTTCTTGTCCATTAACCTGATGCCTAGCGCCGCTAACTCAGAGCGTATCCTGTCGGCAATCTCCCACTCCTTCCTCCTGCGGAATTCCTGCCTTACCTCCACTATTAAGTCCACGAGCTTACGCACTAACTCGTCACTTCCCTCACCGCCAGCGAAGTACTTGTCGAGCACCCCAAGAACCTCGTTGAACTCCCTCAGTACTTCCCAAGCCCTCAGCACCCCTGCCGCGAAGGGCTTCTGGCTGAGATCCCTGAATACTACGGTGGTTAACTCATATACGTGGGCGAACGCCTTACTCGCGTTGAAGTCACTGTCCATGGCCTCGTAGAACCCTTTCCTCGCCTCGCTTATCGCGTTGAGCACGCGTAGCTGCTTCTTACCGAGTGAGTGGTCCGGCTCGATCTCCTGCATGAGCTTCTTCAGGAGCTCCACTGTACTTACTAACCTGCTGAAGGACCTCTCAGCCTGCTTGAGGGACTCCTCCGTCATCTCCACGGGCTTCCTGTAGTGCAGTGTGGCGAAGAATAGCCTTATGACCTCAGGCCTCCACTTCTTGAACGCCTCCTTGAGGGTCACGATGTTGCCTAAGCTCTTACTCATCTTCTCTCCGCCTAACCTGAACATGCCTGTATGGAGCCAGTACTTCACCCATGGCCTAATACCGAACCTCGCCTCGCTCTGAGCTCTTTCGTTCTCGTGGTGCGGGAATATGAGGTCCTGACCGCCGCCGTGGATGTCAAAGCGCTTACCCAAGTACTTCGAGCTCATAACGGAGCACTCGATGTGCCATCCAGGCCGGCCCTTACCCCAGGGTGATTCCCACCACGGCTCCCCAGGCTTAGCGGCTTTCCATAGCGCGAAGTCGTAGGGGTGTTTCTTCTCCTTAACGAAGCCCTCCTCCTGCCCCCACAGTTCCTTCGATAACCTCCCGCTTAGCCTCCCGTAGTCGTCGAACTTGTCTACGTCGAAGTACACGCTGCCGGATGGAGCTACGTAGGCGTAGCCTGCATCTATGAGGGCTTGAATGAACTCTATTATTTCGCGTATGTGGTCAGAGACGCGTGGGTGTATGTGGACATGTATGTTCAGCTTCTCCAGCCCCTCTAGGTAGTCCTTGGTGTACCTGTCAGCTATCTCCCTCCATGAGACGCCCTCCTCGTTAGCCTTCCTAATGATCTTATCGTCTATGTCCGTGATGTTCTGTACGTGTATGACGTCATACCCCTTCAACCTTAAGTACCGCTTGATTACGTCGAACGCCACGTACGTCCTAGCATGCCCTAAGTGGCTGTAGTCGTAGACTGTTGGGCCGCATACGTACATCTTAACCAGTCCGGACTCGAAGGGCTCGAAAACCTCTACCTCCCTGCTTAGCGTGTTATACACACGCAACACAATAGGCAACACCGACACACCATAGTGGGAACCCCCTAAATATCTTAACCATGTCACTATGGAGGGGAGGAAGTACGGGGATTAAGGCATGCGAGGCGCTTGGTATTGAGGTATGGTTACCTAAGCGCCACTACTTGAGTTTCACTAACAGCCCGTACTACGCTCATCACCGCTTAGCCGCGATCGACATGTACCCGCCTAGGGGAGAGCGTGAGGCCCTATCACCTATTGAAGGGAAGTTACTCTTTCATAAGGTAATTGGTGGCGAGCACGTGCTTGGGTTCAAAAGCGGTGATGCCTACGTCAGGATCCTTCACGTTAAGCCGTACCTAAACGCGGGTGAGTCGGTCTACGTAGGGGACCCGCTAGGTGAGTTAGTGTGGAGCCCCACATTTCTCAGGTGGACTGACCCTCATCTTCACCTAGAGGTTAGGTCAAGCGAGAGCTTCGTTGGGGCTAGGGGAGGCGTTAAGCTAAGCATTCGGGGCGACCTAGTGAATTTCCTAAGGAATAATATGCGCCTAGATCTGGTGCAACAGCAGAGGTACGTTGTTGACTTAGTTGTGAGGGACAAGTACGTGATCCTTAAGCCGTGCTCTGGCAAAGTATGTACGTTACCTGCATTGATTGCTGACATTGGCAACTCGTTAGGCGTTATGGAGGGAGGGATCCCTCACTACGGGCACGCAGGAATTATACTACTATGTAGCCATGGCTGCGGCCCTATAAGCGCTGGTTCGAGCGTGCTGGTTAATCAAGCGGTTGCTGGTCAGGTAGACTTTTCCTCAGGCCCTTACGTGCATGTCGTGCTGTCGCGAAGGCTTCGTCCGGTACTTAATGGTGTTCGGGTTCACGGCGTAGCCTTCTTTATTGGTGCATCCTTCGTGAAGGTTATTCCGAATAATTGGTGTGACCTCACGTTAAGTGAGGGTGATTTAGTGGTATTGTGTTTTCAGGAATCCTAGAAGCATACGTTATGAGGGATCTTTGTGTGTTGTGTGCACTTTCTATTGTTCAGTGTTTTAGCTTCAGTGGTTGCGTTGTTATATACCTCTAAAATTAGTAAATTAAATGGTGTTACTCTCTTGGGGAACGCTAGGGATGCGGTTGCGGGCGCAACACTCTTCCTGATATTCATGGCATGCTTCCACATAGTTGGTAGGAACGTTGAGCTACCATGGAGGCTCCCGTTCCTAGCGTACTCGAATGCGCTATGGGACTACATTAAGATCGGGATCTACGCGTCAACCATAGCTTATGCGGCGCTATGGGCTGTCAGAGGTAAAGGGAACCTCGTGGGTCTGGCTTCGGCAGTAATAGCGACGGCTTTCTCCCTCTTCGTTTACGCTTACACTCTAACCTCGATAGTCGGGATACCTGTGTACTGGAAGTACTCGCTAGCTAACGTGATCGGGGTAACGTTAGCAAATGAGAAGGTAATGACATTGATGGGTGAAGGCGCGACGTTTGCGTTAACATGGTTTTCGGGGCTATCAGGAATATTCGTGGGTCTTAAGTCTGAGATCTTCGGTGATTCCGACGCTTTAGCTGCAGTAGCACTAGTTAACTACGCCCTTCTAATATGGTTAACTGTAATCACAACGTACTTCGGTTCACTACCCTCACTCTTCTCATCGGGAAGTTAAGGATGTTATTGAATTCTCTAACATGGAAACCATTGGTCAGCACTCTTCACTAAGCACTAATCTAAGATATTCTGAACCCTCCTTAAACGGAGGGAGGATATTGGCGCCCCACTTAGGCATGGATGTAATTACCATTCCGCCAGTGAGGCGGAGCTTTCTAACGATCTCGTCAGGGAGTTCCTCAAGGCTAAGACATGTGGCTCTCCTACACACAGCTATCTCGGCTTCAAAGTGCCTGTAGGTCCTCAGTGCCTTAGGCACTACCTTGCAGGTCAGGACAAGGACGTGCTCCTCAATCACCAGCCTTAACCTCCTCATACCTGACCTTCTGCTTCACAGCACCTAAAAGTACGAGAACACCGTAAATTATTGCTTCAGGTCTAACGGGGCATCCTGGGACATACGCCACGCGGTCAACCACAATGCCTCTCTCCTCCAGTACTTCCTTAAGTTTCCCATATCCGCCTAATGTGGAATACGTGTCCCACCAGATCCCGCCCCCACACGCGCAGGAACCTAAGGCGAGGATCAGGCGAGGTCTGGGCATAGATTCAATAGCCCTCAACACCTTGGGTAAGGTCTCACGAGTGACTGGGCCCGTCATGAGAAAGACATCAGCGTGTCTTGGGGAACCAACTAGCTTTATGCCGAACCTCTCGACGTCGAAGTAAGGTGTTAACGCGTCCAGAACCTCTATGTCACAACCATTACACGAACCCGTGTTGAGGTGAAACACCCATATGCTCCTCTTCAGCCTAGCGAACGCCTTAGCCAGGAGCTTCGAGCCATCCTCACTCAAGGCCTAACACCCAACCTAGTTATTATCCCACGAGCAACCATGAGTTTACGGCACTCAGGGCAGAGGTCATAGTACTTGACTTTCTCACCACCAACGCTCTTAGTTGCTTCCTTCATCTCTACGGCAGGACCTATGACGCGCCCGCAAATCCTACACCTGATCACCTCGTGTTTGACGTCCCTAACCAGGTCTTCCGCAGTCAGCGATGCAAGCTCAAACTCCTTCGTAACTGTTATTGCTTCCCGCGGACATACCTCGGCGCACATGCCGCAGAATATACATCTACCCATGAAGTAGGAAAGCACTAGGGTGCCATCCTCTTCTTCCTTAAGGGTTAAGGCGTTAGGCGGGCATATCCTGGTGCATACTCCGCAACCCCAACAAAGCTTTGGGTCGACCTTGATTTTGCCTCTGAACTCCTCAGTAATCACTGGGGGTTCGAATGGGTACCTCCTAGTGACTACCTTAGCCTTAGCCGCTATGCTAAATAGCTTCATAATTGACACGTGCCAACACCTCCATTCCATAGCTTAATTGTTCGGGCCCTCCCGGTCTTCACGTCAATTACGAGGGCCCTGTCGGTACATGAGAAACAAGGATCTATGCTGGCGATCGTTAATGGTGCGTCGGCTAAGGGATCGCCCCTAAGCATAGGCCTTAACGCAGGTATGTTCTGGTAGGTGGGGGCCCTAACCTTCCACCTGTAGGGTCTGCCTTCCCCAGTCATTAGGAAGTGGACGTCCTCGCCGCGCGGTGCTTCAGCAGCAGCTACGGCATACTTCCCAGGAGGTATTAGCTCGTCTACGGGAATTATTGCTGAGCACTTCTCATGCATTATGGGGCCTCCGGGTAGCTTGTCTAGTAGCTGTCTTATTATGTTGATACTCTCGAAGACTTCTTCCACCCTAACGAGTACCCTAGCTAGGTTATCGCCTTCCGTGTAGAGCGGGATCTTGAAGGATGCCTCCTTATACGCTAGGTATGGGTAGTCTTTCCTGATATCGCGGTAGAGGCCCGAAGCTCTCGCCACTGGCCCGACAACGCTTAAAGCCCTAGCCTCAGATCTAGTCAGTACGCCAGTGCCTTGCGCCCTCTTACGTATCTGAGGCACGGAGACCAGAAGGTTAGCTAACTCCTTGAACTCCTTCTCAAGCTTATCTAGGGTCTTCACGATTTTCTCTATCTTGTCCTTATTTATGTCCCTCCTGACGCCACCCACTAAGTTTAAGCCATATGTCTTCCTACTACCCGTCACGAGCTCGGAGAGAATCATTACTGGCTCTCTAATTCTCCACGTATGCATGAAGCCCGCATCGTAACCCAGGACGTGTGCTGCGACACCGACCCAGAGCAGGTGGCTGTGAATCCTCTCAAGCTCGAGCACGATTGACCTAATGAACTCAGCCCTCTCTGGCGCCCTGATCCCGGCGGCTTTCTCCATAGCCATTATGGCGCAGGTTGAGTGTACGAACCCGCATATACCACAAATCCTCTCAGCTAAGAACGGTATCTTCTGGTACGTGAATCTCGGGGACTCACCTAGCTTTTCGATACCCCTATGTATGTGGAATCCCCTATAGTAAGCATCAACTACCGTTTCGCCCTCAACAAGGAGCTCGAAGTACTCAGGTTCGTGAAGCACTGGATGGTACGGCCCTATAGGTATGCCTCTCTCAGGTGGGCGGAACTCGGACTTGGCCTTAACCGACGGTGGCCTGAAGTTATGGGGAATGTCCTTTCTAAGCGGGTGTATGTCTTCAGGCCAGTCTTCCGGAAGGACTAGTCTGCGAACTAGCCTCCTACCCCTGAGCTCGATGCCTATCATGTCGCGTGCTTCAAGTTCGCACCAATCCGCTGCCGGAACCACATCAACTATGCTGGGCACCCAGGCATCATCCTCCGGAGCACTTACTTTCACTATTACATCATAGCCCTTCGAATCCATGCCGAATATGTGGTACAGCGCGAAAGAACGGTTGAGTGGGCGTTCATCAACGGCCGCGCAGGTTTTCAAGAACGCTCCCGAGCTGTAGAGGTACTTAGCAACATTCTTTAGCGCGTGTCGTGGCACCTCAACGTAAACTTCAGATTCTCGGGAGAAGATCACGTGTCCGCCATACTCCTCAGTAAGCTTGCGTACTACCTCACCCTTTTCAGGGCATTCCGGTAGGTACCTGCTCTGCTCACCCATAGGGAACACTCTCCATAATTATGAATAGTAAGGTTAACGCAAGGGTGGCTGCCGTGGTTCCCTTAAGCACCACGGCAGCCCTAGTCCTGCCCAGTAAGACAGCTACGACGGCGAAGATGATCCAGGTTAGTAACGTTAAGGCGAGCCCCAGCCCGACCCTCAGTATGGGATTCGCAATAAACCATGGGAGGAAAAGATATGCTGGTAGTGAAGCCATAACGTACCTACGTATTAGGAGGGATAACTCGTTAGCGGCTAGGAGAGGCCCTGATAGCTCTATCATTATTCCCGAGGCTATCTCGGGTTCGGCCTCAGCTATGTCGAATGGTATTCGTGCGGTCATGACGTATGCTGTTAACGCTACAGGCGCTAAGCCGATCAGGCTCTTTAAGTCAGTCGCACCCCTAGCTCCTATTAATAATATGAGTAGTATGAGGAAAGGCTCTGCACTAAGTACCACCGAGTACTCACGAAAGCCGCCTATAACTGAGAATAGGTTGTTCTGCGTCACGGACTTCACTAACGTTACGGCACTTAACGCTGATATGAAGACAGCGACAAGGACGTATACCATTAGTGACTGGAAGAATAACAGGAAATTCACAGTCACTAGTAGGGCTATCGAGAGAAACAGTTCCATAAGTACTACGGCGGCAGTAAAGCATCCTCCATCAGGTATTACTATTTCCTTCGCCAGTAGCTTAAGCACGTCGTACCACGTTTGGAGTATTGGTGGGCCGACCCTAGAGTGTAACCTAGCCTTGATCTTCCGCTCTAGCGAATCATATATTGGGGCGAGCACTACCCCGGCAACCGTTAGGGTGGTTGCCAAGAGTATTTTCATTTCAAGATACATGCACTACCACCAAGACCATTAAGCTAACAACCGTTAGAACACCAGCGAGTAGGGATGCAAGGGCAAACGACTTCTCAATGGATCTCTGGAAGGACGTTATTCCCCTAGCCGTGCCTCGTAAAACGTTAACAACACAGTACTCAAGACCTTCCCACCTGCCAGGAAGGTTAACGATCCTCTCAAGTAATGAGGAGCCCTTTCTCTCCTTGGACTTATCCTCCTCTCGAGCCAGCTCTAAAAGAGCCTTCCTGAGAGACCTAGAGAGGGGAGCTGTCTTAGCTAGCATCTTATTAACGTGCCTGAATAACCTGTAAAGTAAGTTAGCACGGACATGACTCACGGCGCCGCCCCTCCTAACCAAGGAATATGTTTCCTTCCTCTCTTAAGTATATCATTTAATGCCACCAGGATCGCAATAACAATTATTAGCGTCACACTGAGCACTAGGTATAGCACGGGCATCTCTAACCTACTCACTACTATGGGGGCTAACCCCAGCGGTAGCACTAGACCTAGGGCTGCTGTAGCCATCACCGCTTCACTCATGACATGCTCGATCTTCTCCGGCTTCTCAGCCTTAGGATTCTCCATGGAGCCTAAGTGAACAAGTAAGTACCTTACACCATAACCTAATGCTAATATCATGCCAGCAAGGATCACTGCCAGCGCACCAATGTAAACCATGCCGAACGTTATGTTGTTCGCTATGGCGAGGAGCGTGATCAGCTTTGCTAGGAAACCCATGGTGGGCGGAATACCTATCAACGACATTACCGCTAGTAGCGCCGCTAGAGTCTCGGTTGGCGCTATCCTGGACACGAACCCTAACTTATTAATGTCCCTTGTGTGGAAGTGGAACTCTATAAAGCCGGAGTCCATGAAAAGGCTGGCCTTGTAGAGAGCGTGGGCAATCATGTATGCTATGACGGCAGCAAAGAACACGTCATTCCCTGAGAGCAGGAAGAGACCTATAAGCATCGCCATCTCGCTGGTGTGCGATATGGTACTGTACGCGAGTATCCTCTTTATGTCGCTCTGTACCAGCGCCTGTAAACCCCCGTAGATCGTTGTGATAGCGCCGAAGACAACAAGCACGACCCAGTAGGTGCTGGACAGCACATTAGCCATGTAGGGAAGTGCCAGTAATGCGTAAACACCCATCTTGACCATGACGCCGCTGAGTAATGCGGAACCAGGTGCTGGCGCTATGGAATGTGCATCAGCTAGCCAGAAGTGGAGAGGAGCTATTGCTGCTTTAGCCATGAAGCCTAACGCAACTAGCGTCACTATTACTTGATTACTTAGGTCGAGGCCTAGGCTAAATATCGGTATGGTGACGGCTCTACCTAGGCCAGCTAGTGCTAGCAACGTCATTAAGCCCACGTCGGCAGGGATCATTGAGACCGCTAAGTACCTTAGGCCAGCCCGCCAAGCCCTTGTTTCCCTACCTATTAGGGCGTCATACGCTATCACGAAGAAGCCTATGGCCTCCGCAAGTAGCCAGAATAACACGAACTCAAGCAAGTAGTTAGCCATGAATACACCTATTATTGAGAGGGCAAACGCGTCAATCAATAGCTGGAGGGAGTTAGTACCGTATTTCTTGACATATGAGGCTGTATACAGTGAGACTATTAGCGATATGGTTGAAGCTACGAAGATCATAAGGTAAGAAACAAGCCGAATAGAGGAGGGAGCCCCAAAAAGGTACGTGGATATAAGGGGTAGGGACGCTAGCAGTAAATACCCTGCCGAACGCAGAGACGCTCCCACCGTCTTGTGTCTCCAACCTACGTATGACCCGACCAGCACAGTGGTAGCCGAGACCGCTATTACTACATATCTAAGCGTATCGTATGTTGGTGACACATTCATGATGGTTCTCCTCGTCGCTTAAGGGTACTTACTTACGGCTTTCCTCAAGCGCTTCAAGTTTAGGTAAAACCATTTTCTTGAGAACCCTTACTCTAACCTCCTTTCCTATCTCTTCAGGTGGTGCGACGATTATTGCCTCTGCGGGACACATTGCTGCGCATGCTGGCCTTAAGCCCTCATGCATTAGCTTGCGGCACAGGTCGCACTTGGTTGCGGTGTTTGATACCCTGGAGAACTCCGGTATGCCGAAGGGGCAGGCGTAAAGGCACGCCATACAGCCAATGCACCGCGCTGTTTCGACGTAAACGGCCCCAGTCTCTGGATCCCTGCTCATGGCTCCTGTCGGGCATGCCTCAATGCAGGGTGCCTTGCTGCAGTGGAAGCAGGATATTGGCCTCACTAAGCCGGGGTATAGCTCATAGAGCTTTATGTAGGGTCTGTCATCATGAATGAAGCCGCAGACAGCTTCACATGTGCCGCACCCCATGCATCTCTCATAATCTATCATTCTTAACTCCTGTATACCCGCCTTCCTTGAGGCCTTACTCTCTGACTGCACGGACATTCTTGCTCACCTCCCTTCACAAACGAGTTGAGCTCTTGCTTAGGGCTAAATGTAGCGCCCTAGCAGCCCTGAGGCCGAGTAATGAAGCATCCCCTATCTTGCTGGGACCCGTGACCACGTCACCTGCAGCAAAAACCTTCGGGTGACCTGTTCTAAAGTTCTCATCAACAGCTATCCTTCCCTTTCTGTCAACCTTAATGCCTAATTCACTGCATCCCTCACCTATGGGTGGGGTCGAGTACTCGCCTATGGCCTCGATTACTGCGTCTACCTCGACGAGGAACTCACTTCCAGGTATCGGCTCAGGCCTTGGCCTACCGCTAGCGTCAGGCTCACCTAACTTCATCCTTATGGCCTCAACGGCCTTGACCTTACCGTTCTCGGTAATTATCCTTGTTGGATTAGCTAGCTCCATCCACTTCACTCCCTTCCTGATTAACCTCTTTATCTCATACACTCCCGCAGGGGCTTGCTGAATACTTCTCCTGTACATTAAGTAGACAACCTCAGAGCCCCTCTCAAGCGACACCTCAGCAGCATCCACGGCTGATAGGCCACCACCAACGACGATGACTCTCCTTGGTACGGGTGGTTCGGGCATTAGACCGTACTCATACGCCCTAACCTTGAAGAGGTACTCTAACGCGGTCTCAACACCCTCAGCATCCTCGCCAGGGATCTTCATCTTCCTGGACTGCCATGTACCAGTCGCTATTAATACAGCATCGAATTCATTGACTAGATCGCTTAGCTGCGTCTCATTCTTCGCGAAACCGTCGCCTTCATCATGCCTTTTACCACACATAACCTTAGTAGATAGGTGGAACTGAACGCCGAAGTTCTTCTTGAGGTCCTCAACACCCTCAAGTACGGTCGCGAGCCTGATCCTGTAAGAGGGTATTGCGAAGGTCATTAGACCTCCGGGTAAAGGTAGCTTGTCGAACACCTCCACGTCATAACCCTTACATACAAGGTACCCGGCCGCTGCGAGGCCTGCAGGGCCCGCACCCACTATCGCTACCTTACCACGGCCCTCAGAGCCCTTCTCCTTACAAAGAAATGCGAACTTCAATCTTCTACTCACCTTGTCTTTATTGGTGCTCTGTTAAAAATTTTGTTGGTTGTCTATAAAGAACATTAAAATCTTGATTGAATAATTTTCCTTTAACATCACTCAAGTAGGATACACCCCGTTCATGGCGTATGTTCCTGAATCAAACGCCATCTTAACAACGCCGTTAAGGTAGTGTATAACGTGCTCGAAGCCCACTCCCAACAGCACTATTACTGCGGTAATGAATGCTACAATAATCAGCGGTACCATGAGGTTCCTGCTCCGCACAGCTTCCGAAGGCCCGGAGAGGAGACCTCGCAGGAACCTTGCGTACCCTATTAACGATATACCCGTTATGACGATGATTAGCACACCGCTCACGATATAGCCACTGTCAAGGCACGCTTTGAATAGCATGTACTTGCTGAAGAACCCCATGAAGGGAGGTATGCCGAAGAGGTTCAGGAGACCGACTACTAAACCCGCCGCTATGACAGGGTTGCGCCTTAACACTCCCGCATCGGTTAATGACCTGCCCTTAAGCCATATCGCTACGCCAACGCAGTAGAAGAGTAGGGCCTCGCCGAAGGAGTTTGAAAGTAGGTGGTATAGTCCAGCCAGGACGCCTTCCTTAGTACCCAGCGTTAATCCCATGAAGACGAAGCCCATCTGGTTGACGGTGCTGTACGCTATGAATTTCTTAGCGTCATTCTGAATGTTGAGGACTAACGCACCTACGAATGCGGAAATTATGCCAAGTATGTGAAGGAACATGAGGAAGTACGTTCTTAATTCCCCGCTTATCAGGCTTTGCGGTGAGAAGACCGTGTACATGAATCTAATGAAGAGGTACACACCCAGAACCTCAGCGACAGCAACGAATATCGCTGAAACTGGCGTGGGCGCCTCAGGCACAACGTCAGGTAACCAGAAGTAATTCGGAAATATTGCTGACTTGAAGGTTATGGTCCACATCATTAGTGCTAACGCTACCGCGGAAGCAACGACGGCATTGCCGAAGAGCCCCCCGCTCCAAGGATTAAGGTATCCTCCGCCAACCATCGCTTTTGCCGTTAGATCCGCTAAGTTTAGCGTGCCGAAAGCCCCGTAAAGGAAGACCACCGCAAGGAAGTAGAGTCCCGTAGCCACTGAACCCACTATTGCGTACTCTATGGAGGCGCTGAGGGATCTACCCCTCCACCTGTAAAATGACACGAGTCCGTACGCGCTTATGGACAGCACCTCAAGCATGACGAAGATATTGAAGAAGTCGCCTGTGTAGAGCACACCGATAGAACCTGCCTCTATGCCTAGGAGCAGTGCGTAGTACCACTCAACGCCCTTAACCCTCAGGAACCACGTGCTGTAGATGGTGGTGATGAAGACTATGAGGGACGCCACCAACGCTAGCAATGCCCCCATCTTGTCAACCTCGTATGCGATGCCAAGGGGCGGCGGGAACCCGCCGAAGTAATATTTCTGAATGCCCTCCCTAGTCACGTCGGTGAATACCTTAATGGAAATCGCTAAGGCTATGCCCGCAGCCGCTATACCGTACCCCTCAAAGAACCGCCTATCTTTAATGAAAAGCGTGAAGACAGGTAAGGCAAACGCGGCAGCGATCAGGTAAAGCGGGAGGATACCGACGAACACATTCACGTCCATACCCATCACCCCCAAATCCGTGACGCATGCTTCTCGAAGTCACGCGAGACATGTTCACGCACGGCCTCAGGCTCCGTAACCTTAACGTTAATCCAGTGCACGTAAAGCACTTTCCTCTCCTTATCGACCTCAACGGTCACAGTGCCGGGGGTGTTAGTTATTGACCCAGCTATGAGGGTTATTGAGAAGTCGCTCTTAACGTCAAAGGGGATCTCAACGATACCTGGGTTTATCGGCATGGACGGGCTTAAGGCCCTCTTAATCACGTCTGCGTGAGCCCTGGGTTCCGCTACGAACATATACCAGAAGAAGTACTTAATTAGGTGCCCGACTCTGGCGATGTCGGAAGGCCTTAGATCTCTACCATACATTATCCTAGCGTAAAGCACTGTAAGTATCGCGGAGGCCACACAGCCTACTGTGACATCGTACAGGCTCACGGAGCCAGAGAATAGTAGGTAAAAAGCAAGGAAGAACAGGAAAGCCCCCACGTATGTTAACGCCCTCATCACTCGACCACCTCCTCTCCCTTACTGCCGTGTTCAATGTGTTCGAGCTTACGGACACTAGTTGTTCCATAGACCCTGTAAACCTGCATCGTTACCTTAACCATGAAGAGCGTGACTGCAAGATTAATCACTATGGCTGTAAGGACTAGGGCTTGAGGTAATGGATCTACTGCGACCTTAGCTAGTTGGGCAGGTGCTTGAGGGTTAGTGTAATTTACGACAACAGGCGGTGCCGGAACACCTCCTGGAACCACCCTGTAACCCACAAATATGGCTAGGCTGTTAAGGCTGTCAGAGAATATCGTTAATGCTATGATCTTCTTCACGAGTGTCGGTCTGGCGAAAATGCCGTAGAGAGCTATTGCTAGGTTAATCACGAAGGAAACGAAGACCACCGTTAGTAAGTACGGTATGATTAACTCATTCAACACCTTCACCCCTTAGGGTTTCTTTAACTTCCTCCTCACGGAGAGACGTTACTATAATCGCTAACGAAAGACCAGCGCTCACAGCGAACGCCTCAAACAGGTTATAGAAGAAGAGCGACCCTCCAGTCGGTGTCCCGTCGAAGTAGGCTGGGAACGCTAGCGGCGAGCCTATGCGTTCCTGGTTCTGAAAGATGTACGCGTTAGTGCCTACGGCAAGACCAATGATGAGTAGGGCGACAGCGGTTAACGCTATGCCTATGAGGCCCGTGCTCCTCATTGCTAGGAGCACTTTCTTACGTATGCCGTGCTTCGCTAGGGTGTCGATAGAGTACGTAACTAGGGCTATAACTGTAGCTACAGCTATTGTCGCGCCGCCTTGGAAGCCTCCGCCCGGGGTAAGCCATCCATGCATCGTTATTGATATGCCGGCCAGCACTATTAAGGGTATTAATATGCGTGTGGTGGTCTTAACAATTAAGGACATTCCTCCCTTGCCTAGCCCTATCCTCACATTACATCCGTGTGCCAGTGCGACGACCGAGATAATCGCTAGGAACATAACAGCTGTCTCGAAGTATGTGTCAAGTCCTCTATAGTCCCACACGATAGCCGTGACTCCTTCAGGGGCTAAGGCACTGTAAATGACCTTCACAGGATTGTATGTTAGTAGGATATAGTTTAGGGCTAAGGTTCTTAACTCAGACCTTACAGGCACGGGCCCTATCCCGCCAAGAAGCATTGCGTAACTAAGTAGGAGGGCAAGCGCAACGATTGAAGCCGCGACAACTAAGTCTGTGGCCTTCATGGCTACTCATCCACCTTATCAGTTTTCTTAATTAGGAGTAATACGATGGCCGGGTATATGCCGACACCCACAGGTAGGTAGACCAGCACGATATCGGGGGCCATTAGGAGGAAGTAGATCAGTGCGTACATAGTGCTCTGAACAGCCGAGAACACGACTGCCTGAACTAAGTTTTTCTCAACCACGGCTAGGTACGTGAATACTATAGACGTTACTGCGGCCACAGCCATTAAAAATGCGGTAATGAGGTCTATCATTCGTTCCCCACCTCTCTCCTCCTTAAGGCGTTATGCACGCATGGCTCAAGTGGTGCTGCCTTAGCCTTCAGTGTAGCCCTAGCTAATGCGTGAGCGCCTGCCTGCCCTAAGATCATTATCATTAATCCCGTAGTGAAGGAAACACCAGTAACAAAGAACCTGTAGCTTCCTAACTCAGGCGACCCTAGGGCTATCAGGCCAGCCCCGAAGGTCGGTATCACAGCACCGCCTATGGCTCCAACGGTAGCGGCATGAAGCCTAACGAAGAAATTCGGAAACCTGTTAATTCCTATGGCTGCCGCTATGTCGCAAAAAGCACCTATCGCCACGAGTATTAGACCGACCACTGAGCACAGGGTTTCCCATAGCATTTCAATCACCCATCTCCTTAGACTCCAGGTACTTGGCTACGTAGATGTCTAGGGCATAGATCCAGAGCGCCAACACTAGTGCCGTCGTCACCATTATAGGTGCTCTAAACAGCACGGAAAGAATTGTGAGGAACGCCGCCAAATCGAAGCCTAAGGCATCAACAGCTAAGACCCTATCCGACACTGTAGGACCCTTTAACACCCTAACAGCGTACAGGACTAGCGCGACGATGTACAGGGGGATCAGGCAGGAGAGCACTAGGCTCACAAAACCCACCACTCAAAGGACACCATGAAGTGTAGAGTAAGAGATAACTAAAAATATTTTTCACTAACACGCCGATTTTCTTTCAACTAGGTATCAGTGCTAACAGCAACGCACTTAAGCTAGCTAGTAAAAAGACTTATGTCGGTCGATAGATTGGCACCAGAGAGGAAATCACCTGTCGAGGTCGAGCGACTGAGGCTACTCGTGCTACATTACTTAGAGAAGCAACCAATGCACGGATACAGGTTAATGAAGAGCATAGGCGAGCTATTCGGTACTAACTCACCGAGTCCAGGATCGCTCTACCCTCTGCTCAAGGTTATGCGAGAGGAAGGCCTAATCAAGGTGATCGAGGAATCCCGCGGAAAAGGTAGGAAGGCCATACGTGTCTACAGCCTCACGGAAAGAGGTAAGGAATACCTCAAGAGACACATGGATGAGTTAAAAGATGTCTTGCTTAAGGCATCGGCTGTCAGACAATTCACCGAGTTAGGTGGTATGGAACTCATGAAGTGCTTAGGAACGATCATGAAGTCTCTCAGCACGTTAAGTGACGAACAGAAAGAAATACTGAGTAGGGCACTAGCAGAATGCGCGGAAATACTTAAGAAGGCTGCGAAGGAAAGCGGACTCAAGTGCGAATGAGGGGTGTGGTGCCCCACGCCCGCGGCTTACGTCGGCACGAGTGGATGGATGTATGACTGGAACCCCGATGGATTCGACTGGTACGCTAAGTACTCCAACTTAAACGCGGTTGAACTCAACGCGAGCTTCTATAGGTTCCCATTCCCTAACCAGGTTAAGTCATGGGCAAGTAAGACAGAACGCTTCACTAAAGGCAGGATAAGGTGGGCGGTGAAGGTAACTAGGTTAGTTACTCACGTCCACCTGCTTAATGAGAGGGCACTAAAGCCCTGGAGGGCCTTCCTAAGGACTATGAGGCCCCTAGATAAATACGTGGACTTCTACCTTCTCCAGCTACCGCCTAGAGCGAAGCCTACGAACGCGTTCATCACTAGGCTCGCGTCCTTCCTTAAGGAAGCGGTTAAGGATGTTGGGGAATGGCGCGTAGCTGTTGAGTTCAGGGATGAGTCGTGGTTTAATAATGAGTGGGTGGAGTTCTGTGCTTCGCTTGGAGTAACGTACGTTAGTGTTGACTCGCCGCAGGCAACGTACGTACGGTCTTCCGGGCCTGCGGCTTACGTACGCATGCATGGTCGTGAATTCTGGTACGCACACTACTACACTGACGAGGAATTGGATGAAGTGGCGTCAGCACTAAGCAAGCTGAGTATTGAGAAGGCCTACGTGTTCTTCAATAACGACCATGACATGCTTGAGAATGCCCAAAGATTCATGCTCAAACTGACCGGAGAGTATGGATTCAAGCCAGGTTAGTTCCGGGCTAAGGTAAAAGCTTCATGCTGGGTAAGGTTACTTAAAACAAAAAAGAAAGTTTAACTACTTACTTCTACGCGCCAGCACTAGGGTTACGGCTGCCAGGATTAACGCTATTACTGCTAGGACTATTGAGGCGCTAGCAAGCGCTTTAACGCTTGACGCTTCATTCACGGCTTGCTGCCCTGCTTGACTTACCTTGCTTATCTCGCCCTTGACGTAGCTCTTCAAGGACGTTAGGTCATCCTCAAGACTGCTTACTTTCGACTTCAGTGCCGTTAATTCGTCATGCGTGCTGGAGCTCATTGTTTCGAGTTCCTTAACCTTGCTGGTGGCCTGCTCTAACCCATTGCTTAACTCGCTCACGTTTTCGGTAATTGATTTAATTGATGTTTTCAAGTCCTCCAGGAGCTTCTCTAGGTTACCTATCTTACCCTGCAGGTTGGATACGGCAGCCGAGTCCTTGTAGGCTATCCCCGATACTTCGTTCTCAAGCTTCTTTAGTTGCTCCTGAAGCGATGCTAAGGCTCCCTGATTACTCGTGGCTGAGTTCAAGAGCACTATGGCCGGTACCACCTCATTTACGAGGTTGGAGAACGGCTCAGTAACCTTGGTGAGGTTGTTTAATTCGCTTATCTCGCTGAAGTGCTCATTAGCCCTGTCAATGACGAATTCGTAATACCCGGTGTACGGTGCTCCAAGTTTCTTCACCGCAGGCTCCATGGTTTCAAGCTCGGTTACTAGCTTACCGGAAAGCTCCTTGACTAACTCTAAGGTCTTCGCCTTCACCTTGTTTGCCAGTACCTCAGGGTTTGGCTTGAAGTAGTCGGTCCCTGCCGTAGCGAGTTCCTTGAGGAGAGACTCAGCTTCATCCTTGGCGGTGGTGTATCCCGTTATGCTTGCGGCGAGCATGACTGGGCCCTTAAGTATCTTCTTAGCACTCTCCAGCTCGGCGCCGTACTTGCTTATGAGGGTTGACCATGCTAGGTCGCGGTACTCGTTCCATACGAAGTAGACCCACCCGTTAGCGCCCGCGTTCAATGCGTAGTTTATCTCGGCCTTCACGTCCTCGTACTTGACCCCGCCGTAGGCTTGGAGCCCGGCTAGTACCTTGTTTGATGGATTAACGTTATTAACTACTCCGAGGGCGTACTTGACTACCCTACTTACCCACGCCGTGCTTTTGCCCCAGTTCTTGTAGTAGGTCATCGGTATGAGCCAGTACCCGAGCTTAGCGAAGTCGGAGTAGTGCTGGGAGTAATGCACCCACTGCCACGCCTGGCCGGGTATAACTGCGCAGTACTCGCGCCCGGTCTCTAGGTCGGTGCGGCACGACGTTATGTTGTCAGGACCCTCCTCAGGCATGACTGCTGCTGACAACGTAACTTTCTTACCCGTTGATTCCGCCGCGTTCTTCACTTTCTCAAGTATGCTTACGAGGGCCTGCCTGCGGAGCTCGAACCACTTAACGACATCGGGGTCCTTCTCGACATAGTACTTCTCGAATATCAGGGCGGGCTGGGGAGCTATGCTCTCGTTCGGCATGCCGTAGTACGTTAGTATGACGTACCTCTCGACCTTCGTCAGGTTTATGCCGTGCTCCTTAGCTAGGGCGTAGTCCTTCGGCCCGAAGCTGTAGACGACGTGAGGCCACCGTATGTAGTCCAGGTGTATTCCGTCGATGTCGCACTTAGTGATTAGCTCCTTAGCTAACTCGGCGATGTAGTCTTGATATGTGGTGTTGAATAGTCGTACCCTGCTAGTTATTGGGTAGGGTGGCTTGAACTCGCTTGGTGAGACCCACTTACCGCAATGCCACATCGGGTCCTTAGCGCCCCAGAACTTGTCGTACCACACTATCATCCACGCGTTAAGCCTTATGCCGTACTTGTGTAGGGTATCGGCAAACAGCTTAATCACGTTGGCCAGGTTGTAGGGCTCCTTCCCGTCCTTACCTGCTAGGGTTGGGACACCGTACTTCTTCCCCACGTCGCTGGGCCATAGAAGCGTGCCGCTGAGTAACTTAACCTCTAGGAACACGTCGGTTATGTTGTAGCTCTTCAGCTCTGCGGCCAAGTAGTTCAGCGCTTCCTTCAGTGCGTTAAGCTTCTGCTCCGTACTGATGCTGGTGGTGCCGTACTTCTCCCTGAGCACCGCTTCGTAAGCGTTGGTTATGAGCGAAGGCCACATCCAGGTCCCGACGACTCGGCCTCCAAGCACGACCCTCTTCCCGGCGACGAAGTAGATGGCGTTCCAGAGCATGCGCCAGTTGTACTTGTCGCTCAGGTAGGCCTTGGGCGTGCTGCTTAAGTCACCAGTTATTAGCTCCGGGTGCACGCTGAAAAGCACCATCTGGCCTGACCCATACGTTGAGTACGTTATGGCGTACCCCTTACTCATGACCTTATCAACGTACGTGATGTTCAACCCTGACCCGGGAGCGAAGTACTCGCTCCCTAGGATCTTTATGAAGGTCGCTAGCGGTGTGGGTGGCTGCACATCTATGCCCAAGGTCGTGTCCTTACCTAAGTCATAGGGTATCAGTACAGGCCCGTTCCAGTATATGAATTTCCTAACGCCTTTGAAGCCGTACGTGACTGGCATTTCCGCAGTTATGTTGACCTCAACCACACCCACTCCTAAGTACCATATTGGCCAGTTCTTCAGTGTGGCATCAACTAACTGTATCCATGACGTCGGTTCGTTATAGCCCTTTACGACGGCGTACGCGCCAGCACATATGCCTATGAGTCCACCACCGGAGTAGACGAACTTAGCAACTACCTTAGAACCGCCCGGTCCTAAGGCCCTAGCAGTTGCTGTGCCGCTGCCTGGAGGGAGTATTAGTAAATCGTACTTACCCTTAAGCAGGTCCTCAATTGATGAGTTACTTACTATGGTATACTGGAAGTTCATAGCCTTAAGCACGTTAGGCAGTGAGATCTCGCTTAATGCGCCGTTATCGAATAACGCAATCCTGGGAGGTTTAATTACGACTGCTGACGCGTGAGGCAGTGACGCTACCTCCACAAGCTTAACGGACCCGCCACACTTACTCACGAGGTCCTTCATCGCCTGTAGGGCGTCTTCGGTGAGGTCCTTAAGTACTACGGTTCCTGGAGGCAGTTCATCATTACCTACCTTAGCCGAGGTTAGTAACCAGTAGAACTCGCCCTTGCCGGAGCCGGCCAGTCTATTTAGTGTTATCAGTAAGTCGACGGTCGCGTTGGCGGCGCCAGCATCTGATGGGGGAGTGCTGGGCAGTATTAGGGCGTAAACCCCGCTGGAGTTAGCCTTAGTGGTCACCGTTACGGATATGCTTAGTGTTCCCAGTAACACTAATGTGATTAATACTAATGCAGTAACATACGATTTCTTCTTCATTAGAACGCACCGTGAGGAAAACGGGGTGCCTTATCATAAGAGTAACCTAAGTAAAGTTCTTCACAAACATGAAAAATCAGCACTAGTGCGAATCAGGTCTTCATCACTGGCAACAAGCTTTAATCCCAGCACACCGCGAGTCGTTGATGATTCCACGCGCGAGCCTCAAGAAAGCACGAGCATAGCAGAGATCATCAGGCCAGGGAATCCCCGTAGTTATCGGTGTAGGTACCTTAATCAGGATACTTCGTGTCTGGTGGACATGACTTACTGGAGGCATTACTGCTCGCGCTGTCGGCCGCGTTAATTGGTGCTGCGGGGGAACGTGATAAACGATTACTTTGACATTGGGCTGGACACCGTGAGTAAGCCGTGGCGCCCGATACCTTCAGGCAGGATCTAATTGGTTGAGGCGAGGAATGCGTGAACCTTACTAACGCCTGTGGGTTGGTTGTTGGTGTTATTCGTTTCTTGAAATGTTTCCTCGTAGCGCTGGTTGCTGCGCTACTTTTCTACGCTTACTTGTGGAGATTGAAGAGGTTAGTCTCAGTCCCATGGCGGCATCCTTCTTTATCCTACCCTTACTCTATGAAGTGAGTCTGAGGATGAACCTAGGTTCGAGGTTCCCATAGCGCACCATGTTTACATGATGGATTGCGAGGGGAAAATTAAGGGAAGTCGCTTCCGAGGAGTCAACGTACTTCCAGGGAGCAACGTTATTCTTGGTAGCACTACTCCCACCTACACACGCCGCCGTGTCAGTCATGGTCTCAGCTTTCAGGGATGCTGTAGCGGCGGTAGTCGGTAAGGCGATGAGCAGACCAAAACTTTCCTTGGTTCCCGAAAAACCCTCGCTGGAGTCACGGCTATGTTCTTGGCTGGGACTGCGTCGTGCTTAGCGGTTGGTTTGCCTATACCCATCGCTTTTACTTACCGTAGCGGCATCAACTACTGCGAAGCGGCTCTCGCGAGAGATTAGTTAATGATGAATTAGCGGTTCCTGCGGTAAGCGGCTGCAACGACCACCATTGCCTTGAACGTGCTCTAATGAGTACCTAACAGAGAATCTTAAGATGTGTGAAGTAAATAAAAAGTATTTTAGATTAAGGCTTAACCTCCCTTCTCTTTAACGAGCCTTCTCAGCTCCTCAATGCGTTCCTCAACGCTTCTCAGCTCATCCTGCAGATCCTTCAAGTTAGCCTCAAGCTCCTTCTTGTACTCCTCCAGCATTGCTAGTTCCTCCTCGGGACTCTGAGGCGCTGGAGGCCCGTAAGGGTATGGATAGGGCGCTGGCGGCGCTGCCCACCACGGCGGCGGGTAGTAAGGCGGCGGATACGGTGGGCCATACCAGTAACCCCTCTGTGTTTCATCCTCCCTGCTTTGGGTCTCTTTCTCTACGTCTTCCGTCTCTGGAGGTCTCTCAGCCCACCAAGGACCTGGAGGACCATACTGCCATGTTCTCCACCTCCACCAGCGTTTCCATCCCCGTCCATAACCGTAGCCATAGCCCACAATTATCACCTCTCCTTTCTTGTGTTTTGCTCTGCATTATTATCTATATGCTTAGTAAGGTGGGACTCCCCAGTACGTTACCCACCATGCCGGCGGGTAGTATGTGTAGGTTGCTGGGTTAACGGCGTAGTAGGGCCATAGCCATCTCCATCCCCAGCCCCATCTAGGCCATCCCCAGTATCTCCAGTACCACCATCTAGCGCTCCATGGATACCCGAAGAGCCACCAGCACGCGCCTCTGCCGAATACCCATCCAGGCCTTAGCCATGGCGGTAAGTAGCTGAAGGGGCCGTTCCCCGGCCAAGGACCTCTCCATCCTCCTCTCCATCCCCATCCGGGCATGTTCCCACCATTTTGTGTTATAGCACAGAAATTAATAAGGATTACGTGCAATAACACGAAAAGCGATATCTGCAGCTTAAAGATGATACTGTGGTTCAATGCATTATCAGGAGAAGAACGGCTGCGAGGCTAGACGTGCCTATGATGTCAGCTAAGCTGGTGAGTATGGGTGCTAAGACGTTATCCGGATCTATGCCAATCTTGAAGGACACTATTGCTGCGTAGTACGTCAGCACCGATATTATTGCGGTGAGTATTAACCCAGCAAGTAATACCGTAGCGAATACCTTAAGTCCCCACGCAGGTGTGGCACCTCCCCAAAGCGCGATTGCGTAACCGAAAATACCTAGTGCCCCAAAAATTATTGCCGCATGAATCGCGTTAACAATGAATTGTGAGATAACCCACCTATCCCTTGGGATGGTCTCAACACGTACCCTACCCAAGTGCAGGGAGGTTGAAAGCCTCGCCGAGAACCTACACGCTATGGCTCCCCCATCCTCTAGGAAGGCAGGGATTACTGCGAGGATCCCCAACCCCCGAATTATTGCTTCGATATTCACCAGTAGGATTATGCCTGCAGCCGTACTGAAGGATGTTGCTAGCATTATGACAGGTAGGTTCTGCTTTATGACTCTCCAGGCCCTAGCGTGTGCTCTCCCATGCCTGAATCTGGCGGCGACCGATACCAGCATGATTACTGCGAGGCTTAGGAGCGAGGCGATCACTACTACCTTAAGGTATGGCGGTAGTTTAGCGGCTATTCCGTAACCGGCGATTATTGTGGGGACTGTTATCATGTCGCCGAAGAGCGTTGCTATGGGCGCGACTAGGTTATCAGGGTCTAAGCCTTTCTTAAAGGCTGTGAAGGCGAGCCACGTTGTCGCCGGGATCATGAATGTAGCAGATAGAACAGCTGACATCATGGCGGTGAATATTGTTGTGGCTGGCTCAATACCTGCCTCAGCGCTTACTGTCCGAGCAACGAGCGCAGTTAACGCTCCAACCCAGAAGTTAATGCTTATCAGTATCGTTACTAACGCCATCAGCTCCTCTCTAATCATCTTCTTAGCGAGGCCTAAGTGGAGTAGTGTGCCCAGCCTAGAACCATAGCTAGAATACACGTCTCCCCTAGCGTCACTTGCTGCAGGGAGTAACGCGATGAGGATTGGTGCTGACTGAATTATCGGGGAGAAGACATGCAGGAAGAAACCAGATATGTAATCACCGAGGTTGCAGAGGATGAGCGAGAGCGCACCCTCCTTAAAGTCCTTCTTAACTTCCTCGGAGATATCGACACGCCATCCCCTAAGCTTCCGTAGCCTCCTCAGTCTTAGCGCCCTTCGCCGCAATCCCCTCGACCGTAATTATTGGGAGGGTAACCTTTAATACTGCTTTAACTAATAAGGCCCTGTTAATCCTCATTACTTGAAGGCAGTGTTACGGATGCCAGTAACGGTATTAACAATAATGACGCCGTAACCAGCATAAAGCAAGAAGTTGGAAGTGCGCCTACGAAAACAACGCAACCCGAGAGCATGTCATAGAGGTGACCAGCGATCAATGAGCCGAGAACCTTGCCAGCATTACCAGTAGCATTTATCACTCCAACAGCAGCACCTCTCCTTCCATAGTATGTCACGGCAACCTTTCTACTGACAGACATTACTGCGGAACCACCTACAGCTGCTAGCGCCCTACCAGTAACTACTAGGGGAAGTGACGGTAATGCCATCATGAACGCGCCCGCTAACCCCACTAATATTGACAACCTTAGGGAGACCCTATCGCTCACCTTATCTGAAACCCAGCTAAGCGCGTAGGTTCCAAGGAGACCAACAATACTTGAGACAGCAACGGCGTCCGCAACCGCGTACTTAGGGATGCCTAGGAACTCCTTAATGTATACGTACGTTAAGTCACCGCTAACCACTGAGCCAATAATGCTAGAGCCTGCCACCACTACCGCCAGCGGAACTATAGCAATCAACCCAAGCATGGGGGAAGGCTGTGTTCTCGTAGCCCCGTACGCCTTGGGCTCTTTAGCCCTGTCCTCTACCTCAGCCCCCCTAATAAGGAACGAGAGTGAGGCAGCCAACACGGATGTTGCGAGGAACAGAAATGACGATACCGCAAGCGCCGCGGTTAGCGGCGCGTTGGAAAGCATTGAGTATAGCGCGTTACCTGCGACAGTGCCGAACGTGCCAGCAGCAAAGTAAACTGCGAAAGCACGGCCGCGAACGTCCCTGGGGGCTAACCTACCGAGCATGTACTGCATCGATACCCATGCCAACCCGTTAAGGGCTCCCTGCATTAGCCTGACAATGACGAACCAAGCTATGTTACTCGAAAACCCGTACAGCTGAACAGCAAGTGCGTTCAGCGCAAAGCACGCTGCAGCTAGAAGCGACACCCTGAACCCGTACCTATCCGCTACACTGCCCGCGGCAATAGCTGAGAGGGCCCTAGCGAAGAAGAATGCGGATGTCAGCATCCCGACCCCCAACGCCGTCGCCTCAAGCACGCTTCTAGCGTAGAACGATATCGCCGGTATACTAACCCTGAAGGCTGCGGTGCCCGCAAAGCTTATGGCAAGTATCACTAAGATGCTAGCGAGTTGAGGGCGCTTCACACTACATCACGCCCTTGGCCTCCTAGCTACTTACTTGCCGATGACGTACGAAGGTATTATGACTGACGGAACGATGACTAAACCCGCACCAACGTCCTCAAAGCCGAGGTCCCTAATCACCTCAGCGCCTCTTCCCTCCCTGATCAGCAGTGAGAGCGGGTCCACGTACGCAAGGAAGGGTTGAGGCTCCTCAAGAACCTCGACCTTACTAGCGCCTTTTCTTCCGCTCTTACTCGGATGCGTAGTTAAGCGCCAGTACCTCTTGGAGTCCCTCACGACAATGTCCTTACGTAGCTCGACGAACTCTTCTCTACTTAACTCCCCCTTCCAGAGCCTCTCAAGTAGCTCCAGGTTCTTGACATAGTAGTCGAGTATACTGTAGTCTGCTATTCTCATGTGTAGCTTGAGTAACGCGTTGTTTAGCTTGATTACGGTCCTAACGACGCGCGTAGCTAAACTCAGAACTGACTTAGAGGGCTTCCCGAAAACTATGAGGGGAGACACGTAAGCTGACGCCATCACGGCAGACTCAACAACATCCTCGGGAACGCTACTGAGCACGCCGCTCAAACACTCCACGAGCTCGGAAAGCTCCTTGCTTGGGTAGTGAAGCGGCTTAACCTGCCTTGTCAGTGAGAGACCCCTTCCCTTAAGTTCCTTAAGTACAAGGGGCGATATGCCGAGAATCCTGTACTTGAACCTGCGGTTAAGCCACCGAAGAAAGTTAGGAGTTAGTTCGTCCTTCGGGTCCAATAGCACGACGCCGCGAAGGTTCTTCACGAGTGCTGCGTACCTTGAGAATGAAACCGACAGCGGTGACCACCCTAGGATTAAGGTGCGTTTAAGCTAAAAACATATGTTTTGTTTTTAGCTACTTACTCTCTAACCACGACCCTCTTCACCATGCTGCAGCGTTTAACTAGCTGGAGCTTCGGTACGTGCTTAGGTATGAGCACCTCATCAACGAGCTTTATCGCCCTAACCTTCTTCTCGATGACCTCCCAAGTTATGTCATCTGCAAACACTAATTTACTCATGTTCGTGAACACTACTGGCTTGTCTAGGGCTTCGAGGTCGTCTTTGCTGACCTCAAGTTCACTCACACCAGATATTACTTCAAAGTCCTTGATTTCCTTCGAGGCCTCCTTAGCAGCTTTTATTGGTGCGGTCGCTACGACTAATCCTGTTTTACCGACGTCCTTACCAACCTCTACTAACGCTATGACGTTCTTCATTGCCTCATTCATTAATGCTCCGATGTTAGTGCCTATTTCCTTCGCTATCTTGCTGAATTTCTCGTAGAGTTCGGGGTCAAGACCCCTTATCGTGTATATCCTAGTCCTGTAGAGGCGTTCCTTATCCTTCTCGTCTTTCTCTTCTCCTACCATTTGTTGATCCCAGTATTACAAGTATTACAGAATTAAAAAGTATTACTCATATTGCGAGAACTACTTCCGGGCACGCTTATAGGCTAGTAACAGCGCGAGTAAAATGACCACGATAAGTAACGCTAATGTTACTATGGCCAGTAGCCTCATTGCTTGGTTTGACGCTATCACAGTAACGGTCTCGGTCATTGTAACGAGCTTCGTGACCGTGGTGGTGTAGGGAGAACACGTGAGGAACTCAGTTGTAGTGACGGTGACGGTGGTAGTGCTAATGCTGTTGCTGACATTAACAGCGTTTACAGTTTGCACTGAGGCGTGGAGAATGAACAACATTATCGCAAGTAGCACCACTGCCAACGATATCATACCTAGTACTCCTGCAGGGAGTCCGTGCCGATCCATGGTGATTTCGCTTAGTAATGTGCTAATAAACTATTTAACTGTTTAACTGTTAATTACAAGTTCAAGATCCTGCGTTACTCATTAATTAAGGATTTTACAGAATACAACACAGGTGTTCTGAATTGAGGATATCAAGAGCATCTGAGGCTGTCCGGGAGTACGTGATGTCCCGCCCCTTCCTTAGGGAGTGCCTCGAGAAGGGAGTCGTTAATTACAGTGCGCTAGCCCGGGTAATCGTGGACGAACTCAGGAGGTCAGGCATAGAAACGTCGGTTGGCGCAGTTAAGATGGCCCTAATTAGGATTAGGGAGGACCTCCTACGTGTTAAGGAATCACTTGATGAGAGGATAAAGGAGATAATAGCGTCATCAGTCATCGAGTTGCAGACAGATCTCGTGGTCGTTAATGCCTTCAGGAACGCCGTGATCCCGAAGCTCGCATCAATAATTAACGTTGTTGGGGGCGCCAGGTTCTTCCAGCTAACACAGGGCACAGTGTCGCTCACGATAATAGTGGCTAGGGAGGTTCTGGACGACCTTGTGAAGCTAATAGGCGAGGACAACATAATTGAGGTGCTTGAAGACCAGACCGCGATAGTCATGGTTAGCCCCGAAGAAATAACGCGTACTCCAGGCGTGATAGCGTACACGACCTCGGCCCTAGCAAACAATGGTATCAACATAACACAGATAATCTCGTGCCATAGGGAGACAGTTATAGTATGTGATAGGAGTGAAGCGTCTAAAGCATACACAGTGCTCGAGAACCTAATATCGTCTGCTAGGAAGTAGGTCTGAAAGCCGCCTCAATTTGTTGTATATGTAACTTATGATTTTTATTTAGTAACATTTGTTACAGAATGTATTTAAATTTTATATTCTGCTAGAAAAAGGTGCTAAATCATGAAGGTAGTGCTCGCATTTTCAGGCGGTCTAGACACCTCCGTAATCCTGCACTTACTTCAGGAAAGGATGGGCGCGGAGGTAATCACGGTAACCGTAGACGTTGGTCAGAAGGAGGACTTCAACTTCATTAAGGAGAAGGCATATGCCCTCGGAGCCCTCAAGCATTACTACATAGACGCTAAGCAGGAATTCGTCGAGAAGTACGTCGCGCCAGCAATAAAGGCGAACGCCCTCTACGAGGGAGCATACCCACACTCAACAGCCCTAGCTAGGCCATTAATAGTCGAGAAGGTTGTTGAGGTCGCACTCAAGGAAGGAACACACTACATAGCGCATGGATGCACGGGAAAGGGAAACGACCAAGTAAGGTTTGACGTCGCCGTCAAGGCACTGTACCCGGAAGCCGAGATAATAGCCCCCGTCCGGGAGTGGGGCTTGACGCGGGACTGGGAACTGAAGTATGCTTCGGAGCACGGCATACCCGTCAGCCACGGCATATACAGCATCGACGAAAACCTGTGGGGTAGGAGCATAGAGGGTGGGGTTCTGGAAGATCCTTACGCTGAGCCGCCCGAGGAAGTGTTTGAGTGGACGACCGCGCCGGAACTAGCGCCGGATACCCCAGAATACTTAAGCATTGAGTTTGAGGAGGGGATCCCCGTAGCCGTGAATGGTGTGAAGCTACCGTTGATGAGCATCATATCATTGCTTAACGCGATGGCAGGGAAGCACGGTGTTGGGAGGATAGACCACATGGAGGACAGGACCGTAGGGATAAAGAGCAGGGAGGTTTACGAAGCACCCGCAGCAATCACGCTGATTAAAGCGCACAAGGACCTCGAGAAGTTAGTGCTGACGAAGTGGGAGCTCATGTTTAAGGAGCTAGCCGATAACACTTGGTCATGGCTCGTCTACAACGGGCTGTGGTTCGAGCCCCTCCGGGAGGAGTTGACGGAGCTGATAAACCTGATGAATAAGGGTGTTGAGGGTGAGGTCAAGTTAAAACTGTTCAAGGGCACCGCCACGGTGGTTAGTAGGGCGTCCCCGTACGCGCTCTACGACCTAAAGCTATCATCTTACGAAAGCATAAGCTCCTTCGACCAGAGCCTCGGCAAGGGCTTCACGCAGCTCTGGGGTCTCCAATCAACCGTTGCCGCGGCCCTAAGGAGGAAGGTTAAGGCGGAGGCGGTGGCGCTGACTTGTACAGGAGGGAGCTCCTAGGCGAGGTAAGCGACCCGGAAGTGCAGGCGTACACGTCCTCGATGAAGGATGACGTCAGCATCGCTAAGGAAGTAGTGGAGGTTATGCTGGCGCACGTGAGGGAGTTGGGCGAGAAGGGCTTAATGCCTGGTGACGCAGTAGTTAAGGTAACGCATGCTTTAACCGAGTTGCTTAAGGACCCATCATCGTTATTCGAAATCGAGGCGGAGGACGTCCATGAAGCCCTAGAGAAGTACTTGGCAGATAAGGTGGGTTCGGACGCGGGCTGGGTTGGGCTGGGAAGGAGCAGGAACGATCACGTAGCCGCCGCATTAAGGCTACGCATGCTTAAGTCAGTCAACGAGCTGATCGAAGCGATACGAGGGTTGCGTGAGGCATTAATTCGTAAGGCGCTGGAGAACCTCGACACGCTCATGCCTGCCTTCACCCACCTGCAACCAGCTCAAGTCACGACGCTGGCCCACTACCTGGCGTGGGTGGAGGAGTCCCTCGCAACGTACGAGGGCGTGTTAAGATTCATCGCTAATGAAGTGCTGAGCGAGTCACCATTAGGTAGCGGTGCGTGCGTGACCACTAACGCGCCATTAGATCGTGGAGCCCTCGCAAGGAAGGCAGGATTCACGCGGATAGTCACTAACTCCATAAGGGGCGCGGGGGGAAGGGACTTCCTAATGATCACGTCAGCGATACTCACGTGTCTCTCCGTAACCCTAAGCAGGTTCGCGGAAGACTTAGTGGTGTTCACCACGCCGCAATTCAATTACCTAGGGGTCCCGCAGGACTTCCTAGCTACTAGTAGCTTAATGCCTCACAAGAAGAACCAAGTGGTTGCCGAGATTACCAGGTCTTGGGGAGGCGAGAGTATAGGGCACCTTACGTCACTGCTAGCCATAGTGAAGGGAGTGCCGTCAGGGTATTCACTAGACCTTCAGGAAGCGAATAAGCACGCGATTAAGCTAGCGGATCGGACCCTAGAAACCGTGAAGATACTGCGTAAGCTCGTGGAGGGGATAGAACCTGTTAAGGGCAGGTTGCTTGAAGACGTTGAGAAATACCCGGTCTTAGCAACTGATTACGCTGAACTTATTTCCATAAGGAAAGGAATACCTTACCGCGAAGCCCATGCGCTGGTGGCTAAGGCTATCAGGAAGTCTCGTGATGTTAATGAGTTGTACGAGGTGCTAGCGAAGCATTTAGGGCGTGCGTTAAGCCTTAAGGAAAGTATAATGAAGCCGCATCCTGGCTCGCCTAACCCAGAAAAGCTTGAGCGGTACCTTAAGGAGAGGTTAAGGAGGTTGACGGGGCCTTAACAACGTACTGCTCGCAGAACTCGGTGAAAGCCCACCTCCCGCCGCCACGTCTGATTACATCAAGCACTGCACTAATCTTTACTGCACGCATCGATGCGACCGCGTCAACACCCTCAGCAAAGAGCGGGGTTGGGTGTACACCCGCAGTGGGTCCAACGAGGACTAGGGTGGAGCTTGTTTTCCTTAAAGACAGTATGTGATCTAAGGTATCGTTAACGAGCGTTGCGCCAGTAACCATCAGGGTGTCGGCCTCCGGAGCTAACCTAGGGAGGGACGAGTCGCTTAACGCACTATGGCATCTCATCACAGCACACCTCTCAACAACATGTATTTCTCGAATGCCATGTTCTTTCAGCACCCTCACTAAGGGCCCCATATGCCCGATAATAAGTACCTTACCAGAGGCCACTCGTGGCGCCGCGGAGACTATGTCGATCCCCACATCAGCATTAAGTTCCCGGAACTGCCCAGCACCCCAGAGTAGGTAGGAGGACACGGCATTGATCGCGGCCACACCAACACTCTTTTCCAGAGGGTTCAAGGAAGAAACAAGCGACAATGCTTCAGCAATACTGTTAACACGCCTCACTGGCGCAACCCTCACACCGGCCAAGTCCTCAAGCGGTGTTAACGCAACCCCCAAGTACTCCTCCCTACAGCACTCAACTAGGACGTAGGAATACGTCACCCCAACACCATACCCAATAATCTTTAAGGGTGCGCCCATATGCTCAATTTGCTTAGACACCCACGTAGCTACCCTATCGACGAGCATGCTTGTATCCCCAAGTAAATGGGTAAGGTGATCTAGTAAATGATGTGCCGTTCACCGCATCCGTAGCTTCATCCATCAAATTATATTTCTCTGTATTTGCTACGGTGGGTTCATCACGGTCTCCGCCAACCCCCTCACCGCCCTTCTGGAGCGGTTCTCGGAAATCGGCGGTCACCAGTACATTCACAAGCTAGTTATCCCTCATAAGCCTTCTTAAAAGAACATGATGAAGTAATGAGAAAACATAAACTAAATAAACACACAGCACCAACATACACAATAGCCTTAAGAGAACAAAAGATACGATCTAATACGAAAAGCCATAATCTAATGTTTCTACCCCATGGCTCAAGCTAAGTAACGTGAACGTTATTAAGCAGTTCACTAGCTTTCCTACCACGCCACTCGAATTCCCCCTTAAGTATGCGGGAGATGAACATACATATCATGGCAACACCAACATATGGTGCGGCAAATGCGTATGCAATAGAGTAACCGTTAAGCTTGGACCCGGCGATATGTGCTAGGACACACACTCCGTATGCTACGTAGCCAGCCATTATGAGGAAGGGATTCATACTGATCAAGGATACAGGCCCTAACGCAGGCACTAGGTAAGGCAGGAGGAATAGCGTAGCATACGCTAAGGAGCGTCCGCGCTCAAGCGTTATCCTCCTCCAGAATATTCTGGCGAGGACATTTACTGAGTCACTTAGCCTTGGGTGCCAAAGAGAGGCCACCTTATCGAAGCCGGCAAGCACGGTGAAACCTACGCCCCTGCGCTTAGCGATTATTGCCAGTGCCTTATCCTCAACGATTTCATGCTTAACGGACTCGTGAGTACCCAGTGCTTCGTAAACGTCCCTACGCACAGCCCAGCAACACCCGAAGAACCAAGCAATCCTTGACTTAGGGTCAAACACCTTATCGAAGCCTAGGAATGCGTGAGAGAGCGTGGTTAAGAGTACCTCAGCCGCGCGGCAGGCATGCGTACTGCATACGAATCGCGGAGCATACGATGCCAGCCCCGTAACCCACGCCTCATTCACTAATGCACGCAGGGAATCCTCCTTAGTAAACCACGTGTCGGAGTCTAAGAAGACAATGACTTCAGACTCATCCTTCACCTCTAGGTAACCTTGGAGGCAGGCATAGGGCTTAGGAATCCACTCAGGCGGGACGTTATTGACGCTTACTACGCTTACCTTCAAGCCCTGACTAGCTAGTCTTGAGGCAAGCGCGCGCACAGTCTCGGCTGACCCATCAGTACTTCCGTCATTAACAACGACTACTTTGAGGGGCTTAATGTCCTGCACAGCTATTGATTCAATAGTAGTTGCTATCGTGTCGACACAGTTACGGCAAGGTATAATGATGGAGAACTTAGGTGTGTAAGTGATGTTTGGGTTGAGCTTCCTAAGCGCTGAGAGGCTCTTCCGAAGCCCGTAAAGCCCGTACCCCCAGAAGGCAATAGTTAAGACTAGGATGAGGGTAGTTAAGACCTCACCAATGAGTAGGGGTGTACTTGCCAGCATCACACGAGCCATGAAGATAGGTGAGGCGTAGAGTTAAAACCATGTTGACTTACGCTTCAATGTACTCCAGGTTAAGCTCTGTGTTGGGGTCGAAGTACTTAATAGCATTAGGGTCTATGTTAATATACACCTTAGACCCTATGCGTAACTGTATCGCTTCCTTCATGGGCATCACGACTTTAATCACGAATTCGCCCACAGTGACTGTGACCACAGCGTCCCTCCCTAAGGGCTCAACCTCGAATAGCTCGCCTTGAGGCGAGAACCGGCCTTCCATGGGGTGCTCGGAGACCACGGCGCTCTCGGGTCTAAAGGCCATTAGGATCGTTTTCAGACCTAACTTCCTTATCTTCTCCAGCACTGCTGGCGGCGGTGTTAGGCGCGAGCCTGTGGTCTCTATAGTGCCGTCCTCAAGCACGGAACCCTTAACGATGTTCATCGGTGGATTGCCTATGAAGGTTGCCACGAACACGTTTCTGGGGTTCTCATATATCTGCTCTGGCGTGCCTCTCTGCTGAATCACTCCCTTATTTATGACCACGATCTTATCGGCTATAGCTAATGCCTCTGACTGGTCGTGAGTCACGTACACACTTGTAATCCCTAAGTCCTGTTGCATCCTCTTCAGCTCAGCCCTAATGTAAACCCTGAGAAGGGCGTCCAAGTTACTCAGAGGCTCATCAAGGAGGAGAACGCTTGGCTCCTTCACCAAGGCCCTAGCCAAGGCAACCCTCTGCTGTTGCCCACCGGATAGCTGGTGTGGATACCTGTCAAGGAGGTTCTCAATGCGGAGAAACTTAGCCACCTCATGAACCTTAGAGTCTATCTTTGACTTAGGCTCCTTCCTTAAGCGGAGTGGGAAGGCAATGTTATCATAAACCTTCATGTGCGGGTAGAGGGCGTAGTTCTGGAACACTAAACCGACGTTTCTTTCAGCTGGGGTTAAGTCAGTCACGTCCTTCTCATCGAAGTACACTCTACCAGAGGTGGGTTTGTAGATCCCTGCTATGAGGTAGAGAGTAGTGGTCTTCCCTCCTCCGGAGGGGCCGAGGAGGACGTAGAGCTTACCGTCCTCTATCTCTAAGCTAACGTTATTTATCGCTACTACCTTTCCGAACCTCTTTGTCACTTTATCCAGCCTTACGCTGACCATCCACCTCACCCTTTTATACCACTTAAGCTTGTCTGGAGCATGTACCTACGTACGAAAGTGAAGAATACTAGCGTTGGGATTAAGTAAAGAGTTCCTGCTGCTGCTATTACTGGAAGATGGACGATCTCAAGGCTCCCACCAGCCAAGAGACCCTCAATATATGTTGCTAGGGTCTTCTCTGTTGCTGGGAGAAACACCTTTACGTAAATAAGGTCTCCCCACCCAGCTATGAAAGAGAAGATAGCTATCGCTGCGATGCCAGGCTTAACTAATGGGAGCACTATGTCTTTCCACACCTTAATCCTTGAAGCACCATCAATAATTGCGGACCACTCAACCTCCCATGGAACCTTATCGAAGAAACCCTTCATTATCCATATATCCATAGGTACTTCCAGTGCTGCCCTAGCCACTATGACGTAGAGAAAAGAATAGAGAGTCCATGTACTAGCCGGAAGCGGTTGCTTTGAGAAAATGTAGAGAGCGTAGACAGCTATTATTAGGGAGACGCCGGGAAAGGCATGTAACAGTATGAGTAACTGTATGAGGAAGGTTCTTCCCTTAAACTTCATTCGAGAGCAGGCATAACCAGCTAAGGTGGAGAGAACGGTGACTACGATCATGACACCGAATGCTATTATGAATGTATTGAATATGTAGCGCAATATATCCCAGAAGCTCAGCACGCTTGCTGCAGTTACAGCAAGTTTACCTTCAAAGAATAGGAGCCAATTCTCAAGGGTAAAGGTAAGCCGACCTATAATTCCACCAGTAATCATTTGGTTTGTAAAGCTAGATGCTATTAAAACAAAGTACATCACGAGTATCGGTGCTGAGGCTAGGAGCACAACTACACCTAACGTGACATTCATACGGCGCCTGTTGATGGTTTCAACATCCGCGACCTCAGGCATTATATATCACCCTTAGGCTCTAAAATCATCTTCCTGTAGCCTAAGACCCTGAGGGCAACTATCCCCAGCACAATTCCTAGGGCTGAAAGGAATGTTGAGGCAGCGGCAGCTAGGCCCTGGTCTTTAACTGTTGTGAAGGCCGTTCTAAAAACATAGAGTGCCCACGTTTGTCCCCAAGTACTGTCAACCACCCTCCACTCAACGAGTAGGAATATATGGGCAAAAGTCGTAAGCAGAGAGAGCATCTGCCACACCGCTATGAAGGTGAAGTGCCACTTTGTTAGGGGTAATAGTATGTGCCTTATGATTCTGCCGGTCGAGGCTCCATCAACCCTAGCAGCTATTATTAGCTCCTTAGGTATGCTCTTGAATGCTGAGTAGAATATTATCATTCCATAGCTGACACCTACGAGGCCATTGACAAATATCAGAATAAACCACGCACCCCAGGGTAGGTACTTAGGGTCTAAGCCTAACGCTATGGGATGGCTAATAAGATGCAGGCGTAATAATATGGCGTTCAATAATCCTATACCCGAGCTGTGGAAGAAATAGTACCAGAGCAGGGAGTATACTGCGACTGGAGTCATACGCGGTAAGAGCCAAAGACCTTGGTATGGCATTGAGAGTTTCTCATCCATGAAGTACGTGGCCAGCGCCAAGAGCAGGCCGCCAAACACATTAATAGTAAGAGTAATTACTAGGAATGTAACCGTGGTTATTACTACTGCCTGCATATCAGGGTCATACATTGTTATGTGGATCAGTCGTTCATAGTTTTGTATGCCTATGAACTGCGTTAAGTACCTATTTATGTTCCAGTCGGTCATTGGTGTGAAGCTAATGTAAACCGAAAGAAAGAGTGGAACTATGTAGAAGAGTGCAACAACAAATAACGCCGGTCCGAGGAAAAAGAGTAGGGTTAGTTTTTTACTTATCTTCATCGCGGCCTCTCACCCCATTATTATGGGAAGGACCAGCCGGAAGGTATGTTACCGGTGATTTCAACATTAGCTGATAGCTGTGGGTCAGCATTGATCTTCTGTATCAAGTAGTTCACAGCATCCTTCGGAGTCATCTCACCCATGAGTACCTTGTTAATGGCGTCGGCGAAGAACTCTGCTAGCTTCGGGTATAGCGGGTGGCTCGGCGCTAGGTGAGTGTACTCCAGCATGTAGCTCACATTTGCTAGGAATTCAATGTTAATCCTCTTGGCTGTCTTCTCTACAATCGGCTTAATCGCATCCCGTATGTCAGGGCTTAGGTTTAACTTCAGGTTCATTAAGTTGTTAATCCAGGTTTCATCTTTTAACAACGCAGCGGCGGCCTTCCTAACCGGTACGTGGCCGGAGATCACGCTATGTATAGCATTGATCTCCGGTTTGCTGGCGTCGACAACCATCAGGAACGCTAGCTCGTGATACACGTCCTTGAACTGGTCGTAGTTCGGGTTGTCCTTACCGGCATTCTTGGCAATCATCCACATGAAGGGCTGGCTAAGGGTTACTGCCTTGTCGCCGGGGTCGCCGGCTGGGAATAGTGTGTAATAGAACTTCTGCACCTCTTCCTCAGGTGTTACCGGTCTTTGCTTCTTAGTTGATGAGTCGTAGTAGTATGCTTTGGTCTGCCACTCTGTCCAGTGCCAAGTGCCGCCGATGAAGAACAGCGTGCAACCAGTTGGTGAGTCCTTACAGTCATTCACTACGGTTGGGTGTATCTGCTGTGCCCAGTCCCATGATAGCATATCTTTAGGTAGTAGCTTGTGCTGAGCGAATGCGTATTCTGTGGCAAACCACTTATATATGGCAGGCACGTCCAGCACAAGCTTACCTGTATTCTCATTATAGAGCTTACCGCCATAGGCAAAGATGAACTGCACTAGGTCTGGGTGGGCGCTACCCTTCCTGTGAATTAGAGCCCACTTGGCGCAGCCCTTGCTTACAGCCTCCTCAGCTTTCTTGTACATGTCGTGCCATGTGAACTTACCGTCCTTGACTAGCTGGGCTAGGTTGCTTATATCCCAGCCCATGCATGCAGCAACGTCCTTTCTCACATATATTGGCCTGGCCTCAGTGTCCTGAGGTATGCCATAATAGTGTCCCTTGTACTTGGCCGCCTCCATTATCGGCGTGTAGAAGTCTTTGAAGACGCTGTCCCAGTATTTCTCGACGTAGCTATTAATGTCGAGTATGTAATCCTGGTTCGCTAGGTTAGCAATGTAGATGTAGCTGTTCACGAAGAAGTCGCCGTTAGTGCCCTGAGGTACTGCGGATGTGAACTCGTCATATAGCTTCTTGAAGCTGCTCTCCCAATGTTTATCCATGACGATCTTCACGTTAATGCCGTTCTTCTCCCAGATCTTGTTGATGTCGTAGGCTGCCTGATAAAGGCCATACATCCTCATGACGCTGTTGGGGTCTCCGGTAGCCCACACTGTGAACTTAACTGTATGTATGCCTTTCGACTCTAGGTACTTACCGATGGCTATGACGTCCTTCTCGAAGTTACCCGTAAGTTCGGGTTTGCTTGGCGCTGCCGAGGTTGTCGTGGTTGATGAGGATGTCGTTGCCGAGGAAGTCGTTGATGTCGTAGTTGTAGGTGCTGGCTTCTGGGACATGTAGTATGCTATCACTCCTATTATGATTGCAATGATTATTATTGCGGCCGCGATAGCCAAACCTTTACTTTCCATACACCCCTCACCCCCACACCTGGATGGGACTGACTTATCTATACCTCAACCCGGGCAGGTTCAGACGGCTCGCATAGGCAT
>JAMOOZ010000199.1 GCA_027064885.1 Desulfurococcales archaeon | reverse complement strand
CGCAGGCCCGACGACGTAGGCGGCCGCGCCTGAGGAGGCTGTAAGCTCCAGAACATCACCGGGATTTGCCTGCGCTGTGTCGGAACCTATTGCTAACCCGTACCTTATGGTACCGCTTGCAACCAACGCTGTCGCTATCCTTAACCCCTCGCTTCCTGCTCTACACGCGAATTCCATGTCAGTGCTTAGCTTCCTGTAGGATACACCCAGTGCGTCAGCTATTATAGTTGCTGAGGGCTTGACGGCATACGGTTTTGACTCCGTCCCAACGAATACCGCACCTATGTCTTGAGGGTTTACCCTAGCCCGTATTATCGCTGATCTCGCCGCATACCATCCCATAGTAACGGCGTCCTCATCTGCAGCCGCTACCGCTTTCTCCTCCATCCAGAGCGCTTTAGTTACGGAAGGCTCGAAACCCCATAACTCCGCTATCTCAGATACCTTTAAACGCTGACGGGGTATATAAGCGCCCCACCCAAGAATCCCTACTTTAGCTTCAGGCCTTGACAATACCTTAAACCCCTTCAAGCATGTTAGTGGAGGGAGTTTTATTGTTTAGTATCGATACTGACAAATGCCTTAATAATAAAGAGAAGTTATAGAAGTTATAATTATATTTGCATACGCTTAGGTGCTTGATATGTTACTTCTTCGTATGTAACCAGCAACTGACATAGTGGCCTGGCTTTACCTCAGTTACCGGCGGTTCCTCCTTTCTGCAACGATCCATTGCGTAAGGACATCTTGGATGAAACCTGCAGCCCGGCGGAATAGCTGCTGCGCTAGGCACCTCGCCTTTGATTGGTACTTCCCTGATCTTGAACCTGTTCTTGGGGTCTGGCTCCGGAACAGCCGCTATTAGCGCCTTAGTGTAGGGATGCTGCGGGTTGTTTATCACTTCATCAGTGGGTCCCATCTCAACGATCTTGCCTAAATACATTACCGCTATCCTAGTGCATAGGTAACTAGCTACTGCTAGGTCGTGAGTGATAAACAGATAGGCTAAGTCTCTACCTGCCTGCAGGTCTAACATTAACTGGAGGATCTCGGCCCTTATGGAGACATCAAGCATTGAGACAGGCTCATCCGCTACTACAACCGTAGGCTTGAGGATCATTGCTCTAGCAAACGCCACTCTCTGCCTTTGACCTCCAGATAACATGTGCGGGTACCTGTTCATGAATTGCTCAGGCGGTACTAGCTTCACTTCGCTTAATGCCCTGTATATTATCTCCCTACGCTCCTCCTCGGAACTACCTATCTTATGAACTATCAAGGGTTCCTTGAGGATGTCGTAAACCTTCATCCTAGGGTCGAGCGAACCGAACGGATCTTGGAAGACTATCTGTATTTCCCGACGCAATAGCTTATCGGCGTGCTTAGGTAGCTTTTGCGCTAAGTCCACGTAACCATCCTCAGCGAAGCACTTCTCAGGGATCTGAGACGCTACCTCCTTCGTTGGCTTATAGTACATGTGACCCCCAGTTGGCTCAATGAGCCTCGTGATTAGTCTTCCGGTCGTTGTTTTGCCGCAACCGGACTCACCGACAAGACAGAAGACCTCTCCAATATACATGTCAAATGATATGCCATCAACGGCCTTGACAAATCTTCTCGGCTTCATCGTTACTATTTCC
>JAMOOZ010000198.1 GCA_027064885.1 Desulfurococcales archaeon | reverse complement strand
TCATAGGAATTAACGCCGGAAGCCCCGAAGCCAAGCAAGCCTACCCGCATCTGAAGGAAGAGGCAGTAGGTAAGTACGTGAATAACATTACCTCCTACTACGACGCAATTGACGAGCTCAACGACACACCCTATAAGGTAGCCATAGATATTCAAGCGGTCAGGAGGGTCAGGCCATCCTCAATGCCCACTCATGCGACAGGCTCAGGCGATGGCGGATTCTTCATCCCGCCCTAAACACTCTAGGTGATGACCTTAATTATTCATCACTAAGCGATTCCAACTTACTAGGCAATTCCTTAAAATACTGAATTGACTTCAACGCGTACTCATTAGCACCTTTCTCAGTTCCCCTATGCTTCCCGGCGAAATACCTTATGTGGTGGTAGAACTCGTGGAGCACTACGAAGGGATTCCTGTACTCCTCAGATGACCTGAGGTGAATGGTTCTCTTACTTGGGATGTAGCACCCCAGCACGCCGGACCTACCCTTAGGCAGGCCAACCTTAACGCGCGGTGCAGGAATCCCGTAGAACTTCGAGAGGGTCTCTAAGGCCTTCTCGGTCTCCCCAAGCAGGATTAAGGCAACAGCCCTAGCCCTGACTAGGGCGTCGCTTTCCTTACCGCTCCTCAAGGTCAGGCCCCACAATTACTGGTCATTATGCAGGATAATCTTTCACTAAAATTCCTTAGGAGCAGGTGCGGTTACTGCTAACTTAAAATTCTTCAGAACAATTCTATTTACGGTGCTTCATCACCTTGAAGAAGATTGAAGCCATTATTCGTGAAAAAACCTTAGAATCAGTTATGAAGGCCCTCAAAGACGCTGGCATAAACCCCATCACCACGTACTCCGTACGCGGTAGGGGGAGGCAAGGAGGGATAGTTCATAGGTGGGCAGAAGGTGTTGAGGTCTACGAACTCCTCCCTCACGTCAAGGTTGAGGTCGTAGTACCTGACGAGTTAGTGGATAAGGTTGTGGATATCATAATCAAGCATGCTAGGCGGGGCGTGCCGGGAGACGGGAAGATATTCATAATCCCGGTTGAGGAGGCAGTAAGGATAAGGACGGGTGAGCGTGGGCATGCCGCCTTAATGTAGCCTCCAATAACTAAGCTACTTCAGCGAGTCGATTAAAGTACCGGGCTTTTTAACTTAACAACGTTACTTTTAGTGCTCACTCCATACCTTAATTTCTTAGGTGCTTACAACGTGGTTCGCTCACTAGGCATAGACCCGGGCACGAAGAGCTTCGACTTAGTAGTGGTTGATAGTGAGGAGGTTGTCTGGGAGGACAGCATACCTACGGAGGAGGTTGCCGCGAACCCGGCCGTCCTCGCGAGTAAGGTTCGGGAGGCTGGGGAGGTCGACGTGGTCGTCGGCCCCTCAGGGTACGGCACGCCGGTCGTGTGGGGCGACGAGCTCGAGGACCCTGAAGCCTTCGCGCTGGAGGTACTGCTACTAACTCCTCGCGAGGCCCTCGAGGCCGGGGTTAGGGCCCGTGACCCGGGGATAAGTGTTTACAGGGCATTGGCCGAGGCAGTCAAGGAACTAGTTGGTTTAGGGTGTGGGGTCTGCTTCATACCGTCAGTCATACTCCTCCCGACAGTCCCTAAGCACAGGAAGTTAGGTCGGCTGGACA
>JAMOOZ010000197.1 GCA_027064885.1 Desulfurococcales archaeon | reverse complement strand
ACTTTAGCAGTCGTGGCCCACGTATCCCTGATAAATCATGTGAGGCTACTAAAACGTTACGGTTCAATTATGCAGTCACATTAACTAATAATCAGCGAACTCTTAATAAGAATTGGAAAGAATATTAGGATGAAATTCGGGCTACACATGCACGGTGAAACCATGCCTAGATGGGGAATACCGGAACTTGACGAGGTTTGCGGCGAGATCCCTAGCGATTATGTAATTCTTTTTGAAGGTCCGCCGGGTGCTGGTAAGACCACATTAATTCTGCATTTAGTCAAGAGTAATGCCGAGGAAGGACGTAAGATTTACTACTTATCGTTAAATGAGTCGCCTAAGAAATTAGTTAGCCTAGGCAGGAGCGTGGGGGTAGATATATCGGGATATGTTGATAGCGGTAGAATCCTAGTGGATTTCCCGGTAATGATTAGTGATGAGGAGGTCATAGAGTATATCTCCGGAGAGATAACTAGAAGGGTTCTCGAAGGCTATGACATGGTGGTGATCGATAGCGTAACGCCGTTAATGAAGCTCCTTGAGAACTACGGGAGGAAACGGTCATGGTTACATACAGTGCTCTACAGAATACTTTCACAGAAGGATGTCTCCTTAGTGTTAGTGGCTGACACGCTCATGAGGGATGACCCCGACATTAAATTGCTTGAGTACCTAGCCGACGTTGTAGTTAGCTTGAAGGTAGAGGAAAACGGGGTTGTGGGAATAACTAGGTCAATGACTATTAAGAAGTTTAGGGCACGACCAACACCTCTCTTCAGATTCTACTACACGATAACGCCTAATGGCATCCTGATACTTAATTACATTAGAGGGCGCGTAACACAGGGTCACGTAAGCTATGCTAAGCTGATTGATGTGGAGTGCGGTGCTGCTAAGAAGATTTTCGGCCCTCACCTGTACTCAGGCACACAGGTGTTTATCCGGGTGAAGAACCCCGTAATACCTGCAATATGCTTTACCGATTACCTTCAGCAAGTCATAGCGAGGGTCTCCAAGGAAAGAAATCTGAAGGTAGCGGTCATAACGTACAACCCGCTTACCTACACTATGGGTTACGGTGAATCAGAGGAGGGTAGCGATCACGTAATAGTTCATCACCATATTCAGCGGGCAGTAAAATTGCTTGGGCCAAACCTAATTAGGCTGAGAACTGAGCCAGGAGCGGTAAGCATTACGGAGCTACTTAGGAGGGAGGCCGAGATGATGCTTCGTGAAGATGTGGGTGCTATTGCCATCGCGGGCTTGGAGAAGATATGCGACGTTCACGGAAGTAGCGCTAAGAAGTTCGCCATACTAGCAATAAACAACATGAAGTCCGCAGGCATTCTCGGGCTAAGGATTTACACGGATGCTGGCGAGGAAGAGAAAAATGGTAGTAGCGAAATGCTCACAACGTACTACAGGTGGTCAGACATAGTGCTTGAACTCTATGTTAATGAGGAAGGGCAAGCCATGATTAAGGCTGTAAAAACACCCGTAGCACCACATGGTGTGAAAGTCTTGGACGAAGAGTTCTGTAAGTGTGTTGAAACGTAATGCCTATCCAGTCATTTACTACGTGTGACAGCCCCAGATATCTGATAGTGGACTACCAAGTTTGATGCTTAAAGAGGAAGTTCGCAC
>JAMOOZ010000196.1 GCA_027064885.1 Desulfurococcales archaeon | reverse complement strand
GAGGTTGCCCCACCATGACTTAGTACGTTTTTTAAACATCGTGTTCCTGACTATGCCTGTTGCTGCGTCGCCGAACGACATGAAGAGTATAGGGATTAAAGCATAGATAGGACTACCTAGTATGAACCATGCCAAGAGCATTGAAATGCCCCACATTAGGCAGAAGTTAACCTCGAACATGTTGTCCTCAACCTGGAACCAATACATTAACTCGCCTTTCTTATGAGGTATGTAATTTAGAAGCGCCAATACCATCGCCATTACGAATGGTATTGTCGGTGACGTAAACAGGAAGGGGGCTAGAAGCGCCACAACGCCACCAGCAAAAACGTGGATTAGCTTTCTATTATAGTAGACAGCAACGTTGTGCTTCATCCCTTTCGATCGCATGAAGTCGTACACGAACTTCGTTGCCCGCACTACGGCGACTACGTAGATAAGCAGTACTACTGCGAACACCGCCTCAAGCACTAGGTTTTTAGGGGTTAGGACTTCCCAGTGGAGGCCAATTTCCAATGAAATACACCCTCTAAGACGTTATGGTAACGTAAAGGGTTTTTATGGATGTGGGTTCCTAGTTGACTTAGCTATGGCTCTATTAATGCCGTGATTACTACGTATTAATTATCTCGCATGGAACTAAGTATTCCTAGATGTTATTGGAGGGTCGCGAACATGGGTCATCCTGACGACCTCGAAGGAAGGATTAAGAGGCTGGCGTTAGAAGCTGGGTGTGGTGACGCTAAGGTAGTCATTAGCAAGTACTTCCCGGGCATAGCGGCGATTCCTTGGCTGAAGACGGTGCTTGTTTCCGAGGCGGTTGCACGGAGCCTCAGTGACGAGCATTTGAGGGCAATACTAGCGCATGAGGCTTACCACCTAGCAATGATTAAGGATCGGAGGAGATTACTGCGTAACTTACTCACGAGTGCCTGTGGTTACATGTTGTTAGTTGATGTAGTCTTATTTATCACCGCTGTCCCATTATGGTTACTGGTCAACGCGCCTTTACCGGATAGCCCACTTTATGGGTTTCTCGCCGCGATATTGACTGCGTTCATCATACTGGTCGCTTTCCCTTACGCGTCGCTGATCGTGCGGAAGATCGAGTCGAGACTCATGCGTTGGGTTCCCTTTGGAGCTGAAGAGGCTGAGGCTAACGCCCATGCCGCACAAGTGGTTGGCGAGACGACGTTCGTGGAGGCAGTAATTAGGTACAGCGAGGCGCTGAGGAGTGCTGTGAGGGACCTTGGTCTGCTTGGGAGGTTGTTTATGAATTCCATTCGCGTTGCTGAGGCTGTGAATCCCCACCCAGTGCCTAACGAGGTGATGAGTGATGAACGGCATGAGTAAGCAGACAGTTCCTCGCATTCCCGGCTTGATCATTAGTAAGAAGTTCTACTGTAGGAGGCCGGACGCGGTTGCCCGTGACTTACTAGGAAAGCTGTTGGTCCGTGATGTTAACGGTGTTAGGCTCTCGGGAATCATTGTTGAGGTTGAGGCGTACTTCGGTTCCGAAGATCCTGCCTCAAGGGCTAGGAAGGGCGGGGACCTGAAGAAAACCCTTTACGGAGAGTGCGGTCTAGCCTTAGTGTACGGCATACACACTCACTGGATGCTTAACGTGGTTGCTCACGAGGACTGT
>JAMOOZ010000195.1 GCA_027064885.1 Desulfurococcales archaeon | reverse complement strand
CTTGGCTAGGGTTGCTGAAGCCACAGCCGGGTTAAGGGGGCGTTAGTGTTGCGGAGCCCTTAATTCCCCCGCTGACCTAGTGTTTAAGGGTGCTTGGGACGGGGGACTTAATCGCGAGGATTAAGAAGCTGTATGAGAGGAACCCCGTAGCGAATAAGGTTGTTGAGTCGATTAAGGTGCTTGGTAAGGAGGTCTCACGCGAGCTAGGCAGGTCCGTTAAGATCATGAACTTCTGCGGCACCCACGAATGGACGATAACCCACTACGGGTTAAGAACCCTAATGCCTGACGAGGTCGAGTTGATTGCGGGGCCCGGCTGCCCCGTCTGCGTAACCCCCGGCCACTACGTCGAGGGACTAGCTAAGCTTTCCTTCGAGGGGGTCACGGTACTGACTTACGGGGACGCCTACAGGTTACCTGCGAGGAGGGGCTCGAGGTATGGGAGCTTAGCGGAGGCTAGGGCTGAGGGAGGGGACGTTAAGGTAGTGTACAGCTTCCTCGACGCGATCAAGCTAGCGAGGAGCGAGCCCTCGAAGGAGCACGTGTTCTTCGCCGTGGGGTTCGAGACCACGATGCCCTCAACAGCCCAACCCCTAGTGGCGGGCGCGGTCCCGGATAACCTAACCATACTTTCAGCGTACCGCCTAACACCGCCAGTAATGAAGTACTTACTCGAAGCAGTCAAGGACGTGATCCTAGACGGGATCATAGCTCCCGGACACGTCTCCGCGGTCATAGGCGCCAATGCCTGGTCATTCATCCCAGAAGAATACGGGATACCCACGGTGGTCTCGGGCTTCGAACCCCTCGACGTCCTCCTATCCATCCACGCAATACTCAGAATGCTCAAGCAGGGGAAGCCAGCACTAATCAACGAGTACGCGAGGGTAGCTACCCCTGAAGGAAACAAGCAGGCAAAGAAAGCCATAGCGGAAGCACACGATACCGTGGACGCGTACTGGCGCGGAGTAGGCGTAATCCCGAAATCCGGGGCAACCCTAAGGAAGAAATACGAGGGACGCGACGCCACAGTAAAATACGGGATCAACGCGCAGGCAGACTTCACGGACGTAATGCCGGGATGCAAATGCGGTGAAGTAGTCCTAGGCAAGGCCAAACCCACGGACTGTCCACACTTCATGAAAACATGCACACCAACAAAACCCTACGGACCATGCATGGTAAGCCAAGAAGGAACCTGCAGAATATGGGCCGAAAACCTACCTGCATTACTAGAGCAACTGAGGAAACTTTAGTGTTTAATTAGTAGCACTTCAGTAGGTCTTCACTTGTGCGTACCCTACAATACCATCGAAATCCCTTAAGTCCCAGACAAGCTCTTCCTTATCCTCAGCTTCCCTAACTATTACGCCGTAATGCACGTCATAGTCCTCTAGACCCATATAGGCGGAAATACGTTTTAATTTTGCCTTAATGCGTGAGACGTCCTTCCCGCTAAGTTTACTCCATTTAACCTCAACAAGGAGTGCCTTCCTCTCTCTCGGGTTTAGGGCCACTACATCTACTTCTAAGCCCTTATACCACCACCTGCCGATCCTCGTTGGTTTAAAGGGTAGTTCACCCAGCTTACTGAGCTCTATAAGTAATTGCTTTCCTACTTTCTCGAAGACCTGGCCTAGGTAGTTTGGGT
>JAMOOZ010000194.1 GCA_027064885.1 Desulfurococcales archaeon | reverse complement strand
CTGTGAAGCCTTTCGATCTCGAGAAGTATGGATCTTATGTAGAGGGCTCTCTCCGGAACGTCTATCCTAGCCGCTGCCTCCACTGCTTGGCAGTAAGCGCATGCATGCGTGTAGCCGCAGATACCGCAGATTCTCTCAGCTATGAACGGGACTTGATTAATGGTCATTCTAGACTCCGCTAACTTCTCTATCCCCCTATGAACAAAGAATCCTCGGTACCTCGCATCAATAATTTTCTCTCCATCTACGTACAGTTCGTAGTACTCCGGCTCATGAAGTGCGGGATGGTAGGGCCCCACAGGTATTAATGCACAGCCTTCTTTAACGCTTTTCGACGGGGGCGAGGGCTTCACCGAGAAGAACTTGGGCTCGCTACTCACCCCACGTACTTGTGTTGGGGACTCATAGAGTTTCCTGTTATAAGGGTAATCCTTTCTGAGCGGGAACACGTTCTCTGGCCACAGATCTGGTAATATTAACCTAATGGGTTCGGGGTGACCGTCGAACTCAATACCAAGCAGATCCTTAGCCTCCCTTTCAGCCCAGTTGGCGGCTGGTTGGAGAGGGGTTACGGAGGGTACCTTAGGAGCGTTGCCGAATGCCTCAGTCTCTGTTAGGATATAGATGTGCAGGGGATCTACGGCAAGCACGTGGATCACGCTGAAAGAGCCTCTCACGGGCCTTAAGTCTGTCCCTACACAGGTCGAGTATCTTAAGGTATCGCCGTACTCATCAAGTAAAGCCCTTATAACGTCCCTTAATCTATCCTTAGTTACTGAGGAAAGAATTACACCTTCCTGCATAACTACTACCTTACTAGCACCTGCCCGTTGAAGGGCGCTGATAACCCTGTCGATTTCTTCAGAACCCGACACATGCCGCAATCAAAGCCACCCCCGAAATAATTACGGCTTTCTTCACAACGGAAATTGCGTGGCCAGGTCTACACCTCCCGAAGAGGGCCTCAAGGGCGGCGCATATGATGGAGGCAATCAGGAGAGCAAGGATGAAGATTAAGGCCCTCACAACAAGCCCTAGGGGGGCACCTAAGGCGTTACTGATTGCATCCCACGGGAGTAGGAGATCAAGGAAAAGGGTTATCAATAGGACACGTTTAAGCAGTATCGAATGCATGAGAAGCGCTAAGGGCGGGCCACCATAACCTGAGAGCACTCCCCCAGTCAGCTCAGGTTCGGCCTCAGTTATCTCGAAAGGTAGCCTACCTCCCTCAACGTAAGCTAACAACGCCAAGCTCACCAACGCGATCACGGAGGAAACCTTGATCGATGCTGGCTTAGTTAACGGCATTAAAGAGGAAAGCATTAATGAGCCGCTGGAGGAAGCTATAGCCGCTACGGTAGCCCCAAGCACCAGCTCGGAAGTCATCATTAATGAAGCCTCCCTCCAACCCCCAACAACGCTGAAAGGTATTCCGGACGAAGCAGCACCGAATGAAGTTATTGCGGATACAGAGGAAATCAAGTAAATAACTACTATTAAGTCACCTGAGAAGCTGTTGCTCACGGGCAGGAGCGAGGGAAGCATCGCAGCACCAACGAGTGACGCGGCAAACGCTAAAGCAGGAGCTACTGCATGAAACGGTCCTGCTAATTCATCATGAGTCACCGGTCTCTTATAGAGTTTCAGCACGTCGTAGAGTGTTTGAAGTATTGGTGGGCCAATCCTCCGCTGTACTCTGGCCCTAACCTTTCTTTCAATACCATCAAGTACTAGCGCGAGCGCCGTTAGGGAAACAACGTTGATCAGTGTGAAGAGCCACGTTAACGAAGAATAGAAGGAACTCACGGCAGCATCGCCCCCAACAGCTTAAGTATCAAGTAAAGCAGAAGTAATGCCGTTAGGATGAACGCCGTTAACGCTGACATGGGTGAGGGGCTCTCGGTCAGGTGTTGGGTTCCCCTAAGGATAACGTGTAATGCTTGGGAACCTTTAACCACTACGTAATCATAAAGTACCTCTCCAAACCTATAGAACCCCCGGAACTCTTCCTCGAATACCTCGTAGTAAGACTTAGCTGGTGGGGAAAGGGCTTGAGGGCTCCTTAAAGCCCCGCATGCCCACCCTTTAATGCTATGTGCTTCCTTACTGCTTAGGATTGCATAGATGATGCCAGCAGTCGGAAAGAGCGTAGCGGCTATTAGGGTGGGATAGTTAACAGCTACGGAGGGTATTGAGAAGGCCGTCAGACCAACACCTAAATTAACGGTGCTCAGACCAGCACTTGTTAAGGCTGGCTTAAGGAGGATCCAAGCAATTCCAGGGAAAACTCCGAGCAGAACGCAGAGGGACGCGAGTAGCACTTGACCAGCTAGCATTGAGGCAGGAACCTCACGTGCGTTCCTGAAGAGTTTGCGTGAAGGCTTACCGAAGATCGAGGTGTAGAACTTTACGAAGCTAGCGGTCGTTACTGAGGAAATGAAGAGTGCCAGGAAACCGAAGACAGGGAGATACCCGTGGACAGTCATGGTTGAGGAATATATTAACCACTTACTAACAAAGCCATTAAACGGGGGGATCCCTGCTATCGAGAATGAAGCTATTAACGCTGTTAGGCTTGTGACAGGCATTAACCTACCGAGACCCCCTAATTCATTAAGATCCTTGGTTCCGGTCACGTACTCGACGGAACCAGCATTAAGGAAGAGAAGGGACTTGAATATGGCGTGATTAAGTGCATGGTATAGCGAAGCTAAGGCAGCTACCGTTGCGAGGGCAGGGTTCGGGGGATTCATGGAGAGTAGGGTTACGCAGGCACCTAGGCCTAGAACAACGTACCCTAGCTGGCCAACGCTGTGGTAGGCTAGTAGGCTTTTGCTCTTAGTCTGCTTTAACGCCATCATGGTTCCGTAGGTAAGAGTCACTGCCCCAATAAGTGACAGTATTGCTCCCCATAACAGGTTTGGTGGGTTGAAGAACAGGAAAAGCCGGAACATCATGTAAACACTAACCTTAGTCATGGCACCGCTTAGTAAAGCCGACGCATTGCTCGGTGCTTCTAAGTAGGCGTCAGGTAGCCAGACGTGGAGCGGGGTAAGCGAGGCCTTAACCATTAGCCCCGTAAAGAATAGGCTTACGGCAACCATCGCTACAGTTGGGTTACTTAAGAACAGCAAGTTTAACGAGGCGGCTACCTCCCGAAACTCTGTTACTGGTGAGGGGCTTCCTAGAACCATCATGGTTACCCCTCCAATGATCATCAGCTCAGCTAACACCTTAGTTAGTGTGAAGTACTTCAAACCAGCAGTTACTGCGGCCCTTCTACGGTGCTCGAATGACACCAAGAACTGGGAGGTTAACGTCATGAGCTCCCAGAAAATCAGAAACCAGAAGAGGTCACGAACCGTTAATACTAAGTACATTAGCATCAAGGATAACGAGTAGTTAACGCTAAAGGAGCGTAGGTCATAGTCCTCCCTAAACCTCCTTAAGTAGCTTAAGGAATACACAGATGATGCCAAGCCCACGAAACCGAGCATCAGTACAAAGACAGCTGATAGGCCATCGATGCTGAACGTGATAGCACTAAGCGGCCAAGGTACCGTGCCTGCGGCTCCCCAGAGGCCTGTATTGATTTTAAAATATACTCTTACTCCGAAGAGGGAGCACATGACGGCTATGGCCAGCATTAACACGGAAGAAATAGAGGTAAGTAATGAGATGAGAGCACGCGCTATTAACCCTCTCCTGAAGAAAAGGGAGGTAATGGAGCATAGCAGGCATAAGGCTATTGGTAAGAGAAAAATTATTTTAGGCTGGATAAAGGGAGCGTTCACCATTATTGCACACCTAGCATAATCTCTTGAGGTATACCTTGTGATGTACGAAGTCTATTTCATCTATGGTTACGTCCTTCAATCTCTTCCTAGCGCCATCTATTCTAACGAGCTCTATTTCCTTACCCATCATTTTCAGGAACGCTACGTCATCCATGACCTCCTGCTCCCCACTATCGCTTCTTAGATAGATCTTTGACTCACACACGTGGATCACCCCGTGTTGCTTGTTCAAGGCCTTCTTGAAAAGGAGATTAGTTTAGACATTAGGTGAAAAATATCTTCTTTCGCAGGTGAGTTTCGAGGAAGGGTGTTTAAACCCATGCCTTCCTCATCGGCCTTGACTATGTTTTCATCCCATCTAATCAGGTGGGTTAGCGGCACATTGTTTTGGAATACCTTAGCCGATAGCTGAAGTGCTCTGAGATGATCTCTTACCTTGTTTATAACTAGGATGTTCTTAGAGACGCCTAGCTCCTCAGCCATCCTTATCAGTTTTGAAGCTATTGCTAGGGACTTAACAGTGGGTTCAGCAACGGTTAAGTTGAATTCAAACTTCTCAGCGAGGCCTCTGCCGAAGACCTCAGCCCCGGCTTCGGAGTCGACGATAACCACGTCGTTCTTACGTACCATCACATGCAGTAGGAACGCCCTTGCTAAGGCTATTGCCGGGCACATACATCCTTCCTTACTTGCATCAATGCTCCCCACAACCACTAGCTTCAGATTATCAAGTATCTTAATCCCGTACTTGTCAGCTAAGTCATCAACCCTCGGTGTTAGTGAGAACAGTACTCCCCATCCCTCGCCAGGCCTAGCTCCCGTCCTCTCCTCTGCTAGCTCCTCATTCTTTGACAGGGGTATGATCCTCTCTGCATGTTCTCTCGGCACGCCTAGACTCAAGGCCAGGTTTGGAACGGAGTCCGTGTCGAGTGCTAACACGTTGTACCCGTTGTTAGCGAATGCCATAGCTAGCAGGGCAGCTATGGTTGTCTTTCCAGTACCGCCTTTTCCTGAAACTAGGATCTTCGTTTGTTCTTCCCCTCCACTGCTTAGTAGTGATCGTGGCGCTATCATGCTATTATGGTTGGTGACTGTTGGTCGCTCCTTACGT
>JAMOOZ010000193.1 GCA_027064885.1 Desulfurococcales archaeon | reverse complement strand
CGTTGGCCACCCTAGCTTCTTGCGCTTCTCCTCAATCACTTCAAGCATTACTTGAGCTGCTTTGATGGGGTCTGGCTCGACGTAGAACTTCCCTCCTATCACGTCCTCCACGTCCTCTGTGAGTAGCTTAGTTACTTTCTCGCTTCCGAGTACTGGTGGGACCGTGCCTAGGTGTGTGAACACGCCTGAGGATACGAAGTACGTGCCTATGCTTACGGCTTTCTCGCTCATCCATTCAGGCGCTGACCCTACGACGGGCAACTCGGACATGTCCACCCCGACGGCTTCAGCAAGCGCGGCTATGGCTAGGAGCATCCTAGAGCAGTCTACGCAGCTACCCATGTGGAGGCAGGGCGGTATGTTAAGCGCTTCGCAGACCTTCCTCAGACCTGGCCCAGCTATCTTGGCGGCCTCAGGGCTTAGGAGGCCGTGTATTCCGGCAGCGATTGCCCAGCACCCGGTTCCCACGACGAGAACATCGTTCTTTATTAACTCCTTCGTTAAGGTCACGTGGCTGTAGTTGTGCTTCACCTTAGGATTCACACAACCCACAACTCCAGCTATGCCTTTAATGGTGCCGTCCCGCAAGGCATTTACCAGTGGCTCGAGCGTTCCTCCTAGCGCTTCGAGGATTGCCTCGACACTGAAGCCCGCTACGATCTCCATCTTATGCTTAGGTATGTACATTCTTGCCCTTGACCTGTTGGGGTAGTTCTCGATTGCTACCCTAACTATCTTCTTGGCTATTTCCTCAGCGTGTTCTGGCTCGAACTCAATATGTATGGCGCCAGGTATGTGCATTTTCGGCTCAGTAGTTATTATTTTAGTGTGGTAGCACCCCGCCACATCCACTATAGCAGGCATTACACACTGGTAATCAACGATCATGGCCTCCACAGCGCCAGTAACGATTGCTAGCTCCTGCATGAGCATGTTCCCAGCTATTGGGACGCCTAACCTCATTAAGACCTCATTTCCTGTGCAGCACATCCCGGCAACGTTAACTCCCTTAGCCCCGTATTCCTTCGCTAGCTCCTGCATCTCCTCACTCATAGCTACCTCGACAACCTTCATTGAGAGGACAGGGTTGTGTCCATGGACTATTATATTAACCATGTCTTCCTTCAGCACACCTAAGTTCATGACGGACCTAACGGGTTTAGGCGTACCGAAGAGTATGTCGCTTAGGAGGGTGGCGAGCATTGACCCGCTCCATCCATCAGCTAAGGATGTCCTGACACCGTGCAGGAGTAGGCTAACGTAGTCAGCATCTACACCTATGTGGGTTCTGTGCATGCATTCGCAGATTTCCCTGTCAATGGCTCTAGGTAGTACCCCTGCCTTGCTCCACACCTTGACGCGCTTCTTAGGGGCTAGCGCCACTAAAGTCCTTAAGGGCTCCTCATCCTGTTTGCCGAACTCAGCCTCTAGGATAGGTACTAACTCCCTAGCTATCTCTAAGTCATCCTTCCCTTCAACCTCGATGCCGTAGGCCTTCGCAAGCCACCTTAACTTCTCCGAGTCCGTGATCTTGTAGTACTTCGCCTTGCCCTCAGCGACCATTCTGAAGACTTTAACTACGTCCCTGCAGTGATCGCTATGCGCCGCAGCGCCGGCGGCTATCATCCTCAGTAAGTTCCTAGCCACTATCGTGTCTGCGGTGGCGCCACATACGCCCCTCTCAGGCCCGTAGCCGAAGGGGTCTATCCTACATGGCCCCATATTGCAGTTCCTACAGCATATCCCAAGCATTCCGAAGCCACACTGTGGTTGCTGCAGTAAGTACCTGTGCCATGCGGTCTCAATGCCTTCTTCCTCTGCCTTCTCCAGCAACCTAGAGACGCCAGGCGTGATCGAGACCTCATTCACAGGAACCCTAAGCCTGAGGTATTCCTTCCTCTTAACCAAGACGTAATCACCTCCACGAAACGGGGGAGTACATGGACCTAACCCCTAAAACCTTGGGGGCACCCCTCACGGCCTTCTCAACAGGCTTCACTACAACGATCCCAGGCACTGAAGCACCACTAACTAATTCCCTAGCCTTCCTCTCCGTAACGTCCCTCAGTAACTCCTCTAACCTTCCGAACCTGAGTGCCCCTGTCGGGCAGGCCTCAACGCAGGCCGGTAACTTACCCGCACGTACCCTATCGATACAGAAGTCACACTTAACTATGGTCTTCGTATCGGCGTTGTATCTTGGGTGGCCGAAAGGACATGCGAGAACACACATTAGGCACCCAATGCATTGGTTCTCATTCAGGACAACGTATCCTTCCTCAGTCCTCTTGAGGGCCTTAGTGGGGCACACGTTAATGCATGGAGCATCCTTGCAGTGCTGGCACCTCATCGGTACGTAGAACAGATCATCTACTGTGACTACCCTGATCCTAGGTTTTGGCTTAGGCTTTTCCATCACTGCCCCGAAGATGTTCTTGCTGATTGAGTGCTCGACGGCGCAGGCAATTTCACAGGCTTTGCAACCCATGCATCGTTCTGGGTCAATGAATATTACGTACTCTTCTGCGGAAGGACCGGGCTTAGTAGCTGAAGCTAGAGCCAAGCGCTGGAACCCCCTTATACCGGTTTGAAGGATTTAAAATTAGGAGTTCGTGATCGGACCACTGAACACGGATTGCAGGCCCGTGTGTTTAGACTTAGTACTCGAACGTAAACCTATAGACGTTCTCCTTAATGAGTGAGGTCATAATAGCCTCCCTAACCCTCCTGTAGGTAGTTAGTATCTTCATTCCTTCATTAGTTAGTAGGGTTAAGCCTTTTAGTGAGCCTCCACGTCTGGAGGTTATTAACTTGATGCCGAGTTTCTTTTCTAGGGACTTAAGCTTCTCAACGTAAGTGGAGGGATTATAACCCAAGAGCCTGCACGCGGCCCTCAGGGAGTTTGTTGACTCTATAACCTCTAGTAAAGCTAGGATGTCTGGCGGTATGATAACGTCCTTACCAGCCCTTAGCGATATCCTGACCTCCGGGACGTAGTCAGGGCCAGCGTTCTTCAACGGGCATTCAGAGTAAATCACCTTCCTTAGTAAGTCGCTTCTAACATCCTTAGCCTCAAGAAGCGGGTGGGCGAAGGGGCACTTACCCACCCTTCCGTAGTAGTCTATGAATAACATTCTACATGCCTTACCTGAAGGTCTTTCGAGAACCGTTACCCTATAGTTCCTCATGAACGTTACGGAGGCTTCATACCCGTATCTACAGCCGTAGGGAATTGAAACCTCGCATCCTTCCTTAACCAGTATGTCCCTCAGCCTGAAGGGGACCTTGGTTACGTAAGGCATTTCCCCGAGCCTTAATGGTATGCCGTATCTCCTGCAGAACCCTACGTGTTCTGAGGCGATTAGTAAGGTTGCCTCCTCCTTAGTGACTGTGGCGTAGATCACTAAGTTCTCGAGGCCCTGGCTTAGCAAGCCCTTGATCCTCTCTTCCTCCTCTTTGAGCTCGTTCACGGATGAGCTAACCACTACTAACTCATCAATCGCTCTAAGTAATTCCCTTGTCACCTTACTTAACCCGGTTATGGGGGTGAAGAGCGAGAGCTTCTTAGCTACGGGCCTCACTATGGACACTAATTCAACGATCTTGGGGTGGAGTAGTGGGTTAGGGCATGAAATTACGGCCTCATTAAATACGTAGTCCTTTAGTTCACGTAGTATCGCGTTAAGCACCCTAGGATCCAGCACCTCAAATTCCTTACTCACACTATGTGAGAAAGGACATGTTGGGTGGTTAAGGTCGCAGTGGGCCACGGGCCTGATTATCAGTGTTGACGTCATTCTGACGGCCCTACTACCTGAAGTACACTTCGAAACCGCAGAAGTGATCGCCTAAGCCCCAGCAATTCTTTTCTATCGTTGCGTTCCTGCCGTATAACCCCTCTAAGATACCCTCTATGATACCGGCTTCGAAGTCACACATCGGGGTGAAAACCGGTTTCATTCCAAAGCAACTCATGCACTCAT
>JAMOOZ010000191.1 GCA_027064885.1 Desulfurococcales archaeon | reverse complement strand
GTGTCACAAAGCCTAGAAACCTACTCCTTCAGATGCGGTGTGGATCTAGAGCTTCAGCCCCCCCATGATGAGGGAGACGTGGCAGTCTCTCATGGGGATACCGTCGCTACACTGAAGAATGTTGCAGTAGTGACGAGCGACATGCTGGGAAGGGGAAGAATACCCGTGTTCATTGGGGGTGACCACATAATTACGTGCGGAGTTATTGATGGTGCAACGCAGCACTTAGGTCACGCCCCCTGCGTGGTTGTGTTCGACGCCCACCTAGACTTGAGGCCTGAGTACTTAGGGTATAGGTGGAGCCACGCGTGCACGACACGCAGGTTGACCGAGGTTGTCGGAAGCAACAACATAGTAATCATAGGTGTGAGGGCGGCGTCAAAGAGCGAAGTTGAGGACGCACGGAAACTAGGTGTTAAATACGTTACGAGCTTCGACATTATGCGGAAAAGCATAAGGGAAATCACTAATAAGGTAAAGGACCTCACAAGCCACTGCCCAAAAATTTACTTCTCCATAGACATGGACGTCATAGACCCAGCATACGCACCAGGCGTAGCTACTCCCGAACCGGAAGGCATAACGCCGACCCAGCTACTCGACGTACTATGGCGCCTAACAGATGAGAGAACCCTAGGCGCGGACGTGGTTGAGGTGAACCCCCTCGTCGACACGTCAGACATAACATCGTTCCTAGCAGCGAAAACACTCATAGAGCTAATATCGTTCATACAGGCAAGAAAACAATAACGCGAGCTTAACGCCTAAAAACCCCATAAATCATAGAAAATAATGGGCCGCCGTAGCTCAGCGGGTAGAGCGCCGGCCTTGTAAGCCGGTGGTCGCGGGTTCAAATCCCGCCGGCGGCTCCATTTTGCCAATTCTTAAACTCTGTTTGCTACTCGTCGTTAATACATTAGCACTTTCGAACACATTCACCCTAACACGTTCCATAACATTGCAGGTCCCCTTGATTATATATACAACGTCATGGAATCGCACAAACATTCTAGGTATTTATCTACGTAACGAATTGTTAGTGAGAGCATAACCTTCGGTCGCTTAGATGCCAACGGCGTTGCTATTATGGATAACGTATTGACTGACGGTGAGCTGACATGTTAAGTATACTTTTGGTCGCGATTAAGGAGGTTATTGGCCCCATTTCCGTGTTGGCGGTTCCGGTAACCTTGATATTTACTTAAGCGGGTATGAGGTGTTTTAGGCGTTAATTTCATTGAAGTTAGTTAAGCTATCCACGTTTAACGAAATTGTTGAGAGAATCGGTTGCGTGGCGTTTATGAAGAGACCGTTATATTGTCAGTGATGTAGTTCCGTGGCTCCATGAGGGTGATACGACTATAGCTTCGCTCCCGGAATAACTTAACTTATCTCTCGAAACCTACCGTGGGAAGACGTAGGATTCCATTTCTGGGCCGACCGGGATTACTTCGGCACGTTCATGATGTGCACTTACGGTCCAGCGAAGGCTTCGGTGCTGAGCTGTAAGTAGGCGGAACCTCATCCAGCGTCTCCACCACTCTCAATGCACTATTCACGGGTACTCGCATTAACGTCGAACGCCTTCTCCATTTACCTACTCTTTATTGGCAATCCCTTAGTGCCTAGCTAATGGGTCTCGTCTTAAGGTCTCGTTGATTGTTCGTCTTCTTTTACTTATTGTGGTTAGTGTTTTGTGGCGTTTTCTTGATTTTTCTTGCTTTTCTTGCTACGCGCCATTTGATTAGGTAGTTGTGGATTTTGCGCTCTTTTGTTGGTATGAAGCCATCGGCGTTTTTGGGTAAGGGCATTCCAGCTAGTGCGATTGTGTAGGTTCCAACGTCCCATGGATCGAGTATTTCTTTCCATGCAAGTTTACTTACGTCTTTGCCCCACGCGATCATTATCCCGTCTCGGTGGTGGGCAGTGTTGCGGTTTGTTCTGGGCTTATCTTTACCGACGCTTACGCAGTAGTCTCTGCAGGGTATGATTATGTAGTCAGGTGCTTCACTAAGATATGGGCCCCAGTATACGTCGTTACTTCTGATCACTTCCTTTATTTCCGGTATTTTCTTTAGAGCGTTGAGGACCACCTCCTCATGCCCGGGGGCACAGTAAATTATCCCTGCGTCAGGCATTATAGCCTTGGCCCTAGAGTAGGGAACATATCTGTCGTGCATGAAGTCCTTCCGCACCGCGCCTAAAGCTTTATGGGCTAGCGCGGCTAGTTTCTTATGTCTTTTGACGAACTTAATGAGTTTGGGGGGTACGCGTATACCCATAATCTTTAGTTCTATTCCTTCGTCAAATGTTATGTCTATAATTCCTTCTTTTTTAAGGAAATAGGGGATGTTGATCATGTAGGGGCAGACACTGAATCCGTGGTCGGAAACTATCACTACGTTGTCTGCTAAGTTGCTAGATTTCCTTATGAATTCATCGGCTATGTTGAATACCTTGGCTGTAGGCATGAGTTTCTCGCCAGCAACGAATGCTGGGTTATCATGCATTACCCAGTCTGTTTCGCTGAATATCAAGAAGGCAACGTCCCAGTCATAGTTTGTTAGAAGTTTAAGTACTCCTTCACTGAATAGCCTCGCTCTCCTCGCTATGCTCTCTATGGCGCTCGATGAGGATCCTTTTAGCTTCAGTCCTTCCAGGCTTGATGCGAAGTAATGCATGTACCTCCTCTCCAGCTCCTGGGGATATATTCTAATATTGGGTGCTGCCCAATCATTAACAACTATACACTTGCCTGGATGACAGATGGAGCTTTCAGGAGGGTAGGAGGCAGGAATATTCACCGCTATAGCGTTGAGCCCGAGCATAGCAGCCATTTCATGGATCCGGGGGTACTTCATATCGTACCCCGTAACGAGCCTCGTTACGAACTTGTCCTCGAGCTTTCGAACTCTATGGAAGCTAAACACGCCATGCTTACCGGGGTTCACGCCGCTCGCTATGGAGTTCCAAGCAAGTGGCGTCCATGGAGGTATAGTTGACCTCATAATTGCTTTTCTTGTGCATTCCTCGGAGATCTTAGATTGCAAGAAAGGCATTGCCGAGTTCTCAAAGAGATAGTGGAGTACGCCCCATGACACGCCATCCAGCCCTATTATGAGAGTTCTTCCCAAAATTACGGACACCTCCTTCTAAGCTTCTAAAGTGCCCTGCAGTTATAAAATACTAAGGAAAGGCACTACTTCATCATGTAAAAGCAAGTATAAGTATAAGTCTTCTGGGAATGCCAAGCTATTGAAATTGTTTACTTACTTGTTTTAAGGACAGGAAGAAAACAGCACCGTATTTTACCTTGAAACTAACCCTACTATTTTCTTCCTCAAGTACATCTGGATAGAGGAATATTACCATGACGAATAGTGAGAACTCTAAGAGCCTTCTGTAGTCTACTCTATCATGTTCGACGAAGAGGTAGCTTTCCCATGGACGCCAGCGCATTGGGGCGAGATTCTTTAATATCAAAGGGTATGACGAACTGACTTCAAGCAGTTACGAATGATAGTAGTCATATCGTCGTTATTCCTAGGAGGGCTGGATGAGGCATTACTCGCAAAGACCTCTAACCTGCTGCATCCGTCAACCATTGCTGCCTTCTCGTGGTCCGCTGGTAGGAATTTGAAGAAGCTCTCGGCTGTGAGTAAGTGAATGACGTGATTGGTGCTGCTATGATCAGTATCGCGCCTAGATACGTGTTGATAGGGCCCACCAGCTGTATAGCATCATTATGAGCAGAGCTATCACTATTGGAGAAACCAGCTTCAGTGTAACGAATGTGGTTGGCATTACACCCTGTCTTTTTGAATACATATCTCGCAAACGCGTAGGCTAAGATCACGGTATTAGTATGGTTATGGTGACTGCTGACAGCAATATTATTTAAGGCTAATAGGCGAAATAGTCATACAGGGCGGTAAATAAGTTCATTACATCTTAAGTTGACAATGTATGCTCTACCCCTTCGTTGACTTCTCTAGTTCTGCCCTTATCCTAGGTGTTGTAGTAGTTGTTTACCGCAACCCGAGGGATCTAGGAGTATGAAGGACACACTGTCATTAATTCCAAAGTCGGGAAGATACAGGTTAATATTATTTACTGCAACTATCTTAGAAGGAAAGATCTTAGTCACGTTCTCGAGTTTGACAGAGCCCACAGTTCATGTCCTCTCAATACTTGAGCAAAAACTTTCAAATATCTACTTCTGGCCGTAGTATCATCATTAAACTGCTGTTTATTATGTACTATTATATCGATGCGTCTATCGAATAACTTTCTTTCAAATATTAGGACTTCATGTATGAAGCAATCATCAACTGTCTTAAACTTAAAAGCTAGGGGCTTCTTTCTCAGGTAAAGATTTATAAACTCCCTAAGGAAACCTTATAAAGATTTCGCGTAAATATGATGCACAAATTACGAGGTGTTCGCCTGTGCCAGAAAAGGAAGAATTGCGTGGGGAGGGCAGTATTAAGTGTCCTCCCGACAAGATAATTTATGATGAGTTTCGTGGTGAGTACATATGCACGGAGACGGGAGAGGTTGTTGAGGACAAAGTCATAGACCAAGGCCCTGAGTGGAGAGCCTTTACTCCAGAAGAACGCGAAAAGCGCTCACGCACAGGTTCACCCCTGTCTCCCACAATTCATGACGGCGGACTCTCAACGATGATTGACTGGAGAGACCGTGATGCTTCAGGCAAGAAGCTTGAGATGAAGCGTCGCCTTGAAGTAATGCGTTGGCGTAAGTGGCAGATAAGAACTAGGATACAGAATAGCATAGACAGAAACATTACACAAGCCGCAGGAGAGCTGGAGCGTATAGCCGATCAATTAGGCCTGCCACGAGCGGTGAAAGAGCGGGCGGCTACGATTTACAGGCAAGCCGTAGAAAAGGGTGTTGTTAGAGGGCGGGCAGTCGAGTCTGTTGTTGCTGCAGCACTATATGCAGCATGCAGGATCTTTAGAATACCGCGTACATTAGATGAAATAGCACAGTACACCAAGACCAGTAAGAAGGAAGTAGCAAGATGCTATAGGCTATTAGTCAGAGAACTCAATGTGAGAATACCTATCGCCGATCCCATTGACTTCGTGCCGAGGATCGCTTCCGCTCTCGGTCTATCTGGTAAGGTGATAAAGAAGGCAATGGAAATTCTTGAGGAAGCGAAGAAGAGGGGTTTAACTGCCGGTAAGGACCCTGCCGGGTTGGCTGCTGCAGCTGTCTATACGGCCGCTCAGCTATATGATGAGAGAAGAACACAGAAAGATGTAGCAAGGGTTGCTGGCGTGACCGAGGTAACTGTGAGGAACCGGTATAAGGAATTAATACAGTACTTGAGGATAAGGGTACCAGAACAATAAGAGTTCGTTTCTCAGTTTTTAATTATTTAAGTCTATTCTTCAGGATTGACTTGATTTAGTTAGAGAGGAAAAATAATAGCCCTTTTATTCAGCTTCTATGAAGATTATGTTCTCTGGCGGAATCCCGAACTCCTTAACTAATATCTGCTTCACCCTGCCCCTATGATCTCCTTGTAACTCTATATGGTTATTCTTTACCGTACCTCCAGTTGCTAACTTTGCCTTAAGGGTTGAAGCCACCTTCTTTAAGTTAAAGACTGTTGGATCTAAGCCCTCTATTATAGTTACTTCCCGACCGAACTTCCTTTTTTCTATCTTTATTTTGATGAATTGCTGCTCAGCTCCTAATTGCACACAGAGTTCCTCAGGTAGTCCTCCGCATAGGCTTTCAATATCGACTATATCCTTCCCCGACATGACTCACCCTGCTACACTTTCAGAACCGTGAAGACCCTAAAAAGGTTTGCTTACTAGGCTTAGGAGATAACTCAGATTAGGATCCTGGAAACCCATTAAGGATTCTAGGGCACATACTCAGCAAAATTTTCTAAGAAATACCTTCGTTAAACTCGTTCGTTTTAAGCACCATAGATATCACCAGCACAAAACACAGAAGTTATAAGATATAAAGGGGAACATAAAAAGTATGCTCTGGTGTAGTCGATGGCTACCGAGGACGAAATCTTTTACAAATGTTGGAAATGTGGACGCGTATTTAGTATGCGGGAGATAGAGGCGTTTGAAGCACGTGAGGCAGCAGAGGGATATACTTTCATACGATGCCCTGCATGTGGTTCGAAGATAATAACCAAAATTAGGAAAGAAAGATATAAGAAGGTTAAAGCTATATAACTTTGTTCTTAAGTAAGGTGAGTTAAGGATAATAATATTTATTCAGCTTACACATTGTATGATGAGGGATAACATGGTTATAAAAGTTAGAATAGACCAGGAAAAATGCATAGCCTGTGGCTTATGTTACGGTATGTGCCCCGATGTCTTTGAGGCGGATGACAATGGTAAGAGCAGGCTCATAGAGAAATACAGAACAACCTCGAAGACCGAGGGTGAAGTACCCGATACTCTAAAAAGTTGTGTGGAAGATGCAAAGAACGGGTGTCCTGTAGGAGCTATTGAGATTGAGTAGCACTAAATGCAGTAAAGTATAAAACCCACTTACTCCCTTTTCCTTATGGCGGAGGACCGTACGGGACTCATAACCGGGTGGTCCGGGGTTCAAATCCCCGCGGGCCCACCACTTTTACTTACCCTTCCATCCCATAATCATTAGTAACGATATTGTGTCCTGCGAACAACTCAGTTGTTCATAATAAATTGCGGTTGACTACGATAAGACTTATATAATCCAATTAGCTAGGTTTCTACGGGCCCGTAGCTCAGCCAGGTAGAGCGCCCGGCATACGGTCCTCCGCCTCCTGAACCATTCTTTCAGGTTCTCATCCCTAGTGCTTCCCTAGTGTCGGTGATCGTGTACCATGCTTATCTTAAGACCATATTAACTTAATAGCCCAGTAATGTCACTCTATTTGTCAAGTCGTAGGAGTTGGAACCCTATGTCCGAATACGTAGGAAATGAAGCAGGTAAACCTCAAACCAAAGTGATGGAACTAAAGCCTGAGATGCGTAACATTAACATGACTGTCAGGGTCATAAGTTCTGACGAGCCTAAAACCATAAACACTAGGTCAGGACAAAGAACCATTAGCGAAGCAATAGTCGGTGACGAGACAGGGCGCGTTAAGCTAACGCTTTGGGGTAAAGCAGCAGGAACCGTGCAGGAAGGCCAGGTAATAGAGATAAAGGGAGCATGGACAACGACGTACCGCGGTGATGTCCAACTAAACATAGGCGGCGTGAATAACGTGAAGGTCGTAACGGAACATAATGTGCCGGAAGCAGAGGATATACCAGAGGACATGCCTAAAGCACCGGAGGGCTACAGACCACCAAGACGCGGTTTCCGAAGGGGCTATGGTATTAGGAGGCAATACTGGGGTAGGTGACTATAAATGAGTGAAGAAGACCGAAATTATGACGAAATAAAAAATCTAAAGCCAAAAAGACAGGGAATTAGCTTAGGCATGGAAGACGACAACTTCATAGTGGCCCTTGACGAGAACCGAGCATATACACTAACAGCAGGAGCGTATTACGTGTGGATGCAGTGTTCTGGTGAAAAAACCGTGGAGGACATCGTTAAGGACTTAAGCAAGGAACTAAGCGCAGATCCCGAAACCGCGATGAGTGAGGACGAATTGAAACCCCCAATAACCTTAATACTGAGCGAGTTAGCTAAAGTCGGCTTAATAAAGCTTGACTAAAGCAGTACTTATTAGAAATGCTAATGACCTCAATACAACTGCAAATTTTAACTAACACGCTAATTAAGGAATTCACTACAGTCAATTCCTGTGTAAGTAATTTAAACAAGTGTGTCTTATGGAGAACCTTGTCCGTCGATCCAAACCCTGAAATAACAGGCTCAACCTTATCGAAGGATTCCAGCATGTCGTAGAGGTTATCCTCCCCAATCCCAAAACAAAGCAGGGCGAGAAGAGGGTCGCATTTCTCAGTCAAATGGTCTATGTGCCAATGTACTTTTTTCTTATATCTGTTGAAGTGCCTCAGAACACGCGTAATAGGGTTCTTCAAGTTCGCTGATCCAACATACATATACGCTCCCTTCTCTAGCTTAATTTCCCCAAAGCTACTGACTTGTAGCACAACGTCGCTAGGACATATAATTAGTAACACATAACCTGCGTGAGTCTGCATCGCGCCTTACTCTCCAACAAATGATTCGGGTTCATTAGTGTTTACGTTTCACGTTATCTGCACTTACATCTCCAACACATATCTTAACTCGAGACCTAACTTCCTGTATGTTCTCATAACGTCTTTTACACCCATACGCCGCCTCTCTAGGGACTTCAGTAAATACCCGACGCCATAAGTTGTAGCACCGATCGCATAAGTTACGCCTGTCGGGTCGGCGGGGAAGCAAAGGAACGTTAAGCCAATTCCCTGAACGCTTTCACTAACACTGTTATCCGTTTCTCGTCCTCGTATACCAATAAACTCCCTTCGCACTTCTGCGAAGCGCCTAACACACTTCCTTAATGTTCCACTCTCCTCCCTATACTGTTGGGCTAATATTCTGAGGTCCATTCCCACTGAATTATATCTAGCCTTTCTTCTTTGGGGCTCCCGCAACTTTATTTCCCCTGAACATGGTATTTTGATGCGTGATGAGACCGGCTTTAGCTGAGTGATGAGTGAGGAGTTACCTCGCTGATCAAGCCTCAACAGCTTCCTCCTTTTTTTCAGGAATTGCGGCAGGCGCCTCAGCTGGTTCACCGGTAACCACGTCGATCATCACGGAGTCCGCGCTTTCTAATGCACGCAGTAGCTTAAGCCCTAATTTCGTCAGTTTATATACTCTGTAATTACCTTTCTCTAGAATTAATTCTATGAGGCCTAAAGTTTCAAGAACATGGAATGTCGCTAGAACCTCGTACCGAGGTAAACCGGTTGCAGCAACTACGTCACCCGGCGTAACAACTCGACCAACCATTGCCTCAATTATTGCTTTGAGTCTCCTGCGAAACTCCCTCATTCACAACACCGATGGTGAACTGGACTTTAGTCAATATTTAAGGGCGGAACCCCTTCAGAACTCTTTTTAAACGAGTGAGTTTGTTGGGGATATACCTATGCGAAACAAATCCCGTAAAGTCTTGAGGAAGGGTGTAAGTGATCTAGTGGTAATATTAGCGCTAGTGGCTATCGCAATACCCGTCGCCCTAGCATTACAAGGGTGGTTAAGCTCTCAAGCATCCAGGATGAGCTCATACACAGCAACACCCCAAGTAAACGGAATACTAGTATCAAAGTCCGTATCATCTGCAAGCCAAGTATTCATTGTGCGCCTAAAGAACACTGGTAGTTACAACTACTCACTGACATCAATAACAGCCAAGGCTATACTTGCCAATGGTACAATAGTTCAGGCTACAACTCATGTAGCATCAAACCTTAATAAGCTACAACCCGGCGCCGCTGTTACACTGAGTATTGTGGTGCCCACAAAAGCTGACGTGAAGACAATAGTACTGACATTAGAGAACTTGAACACTGATAAAGAAGAAACATTAAATGTAAATGTCGCATAATACTTTGAAACTATAATCGTTTTTATCAAATAAGCTTATATAATTTATTTAACAGAGGTGTTGGACAGTGACGGAAATTGTTATTGAATATCGTGTCGGGACAGCTAAAGTAACCATAGTCAGAGATGCTGAGGGGTCTTTTCAGTATATTGTTAAGGAACAAGAAATTGAGGACGCTAGGGAGGAAATCAGGAGGAATATTGAAGTTATAATAATGGGTAGTGAAGACAGTAACGATAACATGTATTCTCTTGTGAAGACTGCAATAAGGTTCTTTAAAACGCGAAGAAAGGGAAAACTGCCTGAGGCCAATATTGCGTATGCGTTCCGGAAGGAACTTAAGTACAAGAAACTTCAAGTGCTAATAGACGACCCCTATGTTGAGGATATCTCAATAGTTGGTCCCGGCAATGTTTGGGTTAGACATTCATATATAGTCTCACGCGATCCCCATGCTGATTACATCAGGACTAACATAGTCTTGAAGGATATGTTTGAGTTCTTAGAGTATATGAACTTACTTGCTGAGAAAGCGGGTAAGCTCATAAGCAGAGCTACCCCGATAGTCGACGCTAACCTCCCTGAAAGTGATGGCGGACATAGAATTCACTTAGTGCACCCTGACATAGCGGACGGTAAGGGCGAGATCGTAATAAGGAAGAAGAAATCAAGTACCCTAGTTAGGGTGAAGGAACTAGTAAGTAACGGTATGCTAACACGGGACATAGTATTGCTTTTGCAGAACGTAATAACAAAGCGTGGCTCTATACTGATAGTGGGTCCTCCTGGTTCAGGCAAAACAACCTTGCTACGCGCGATACTCTACGATCTAATCCCACATGACTGGAAAGTAGCTATTATAGAAGATACTCCAGAAATAGATCCTCCGCAGGGAAGTTGCTGGGTTAGGTACGTCACACCAATGTATCGCGTAACTAATGGCGGTTCTATCGAATTTGACCAAATGGCCCTAACTAAAGCTGCCCTCCGCTCCTCCGTAAATAGATTCATTGTCATAGGGGAAACACGTGGGGCTGAAGCCAGGGTATTAGTCCAAGCAATGAACATGGGAATGGGAGGACTAACGACGTTTCATGGTGGCTCTGCCGAAGAAGCAATAATGAGGCTAACGTCACCCCCCATAAATCTGACAGCACAGCAGGTCGCTATGTTTAACTTAATAGTTACGCTGAACTACGTAGTGGACTGCGGACTTAAGAGGGCAGTGATAGCTATAGATGAGCCAGTTTATGACAAAAGTGAGAATTCCGTTATGTTAAATAGAATATATGAATATGGCGAGGATGTAGCTTACGACGTTCTAGTGTCGAGATTACGTAGAGTTAGCAAGATTAACCATGGTAAGTCATCGATTAACCTCTACACCAGGATCAACAAAGCTACAGAGGTAGGCTAGCGGTGCTTATAGATTCCCTAAGGAAATACTCAATAAAAATCATGAGTAATTACCTATCAATAATCTATAACCTTAAAGTTCAAGCCGGTATGAAGCTATCGGCAACAGATAACGAGGACAAGAGCTTGATATTGAAAGTCCTACTTCCCATGTTAGCAGGTAGTCTCATAGCTATTGCAGATGAGCTCATTCTAAGCAGAACTGAATTAATTAATGCACCCCTACCGAAGTTTGACATTATCATCGCTCTAGTAGCTTCTTTATTGCTGTTGACTCCATTGCTTTACATCTTATACTTAATAGTTAGGGCCCGTATACGTGCAAAGAAAATAGAGGAAGAAATAAAGTATTTCATAATCTCAGAGTCCGTCATAGCCTCAGCGACACCTAACATAATTGATGACTTAACCTCACTAGAGAAGCTACATGAAATCTTTAGCCAGTTATCAAAGGAATCCGCGCTACTAAGGAGATTACGAAGATTAATGACTACATCGGAGGTAGTGCATCTGTATAGTAAATGGGTTAAATCAAAGTTCGTTGAGAACTTACTAAGTGACTTTGTCTTTGCCCAGAACCTAGGAATAGTTAAAGCTTGGTTAAAGGAGAAGGGCGGAGAACTTCTTGAGGAATTAAGAATAGATAGTTTAAACAAAGTGAAGTTTAGAGCTATCATATCCATATTATTTGCTGTGCTCTTAGGTTACGTACCCCCGATAATTCTTGCATTAAGCGCACTAATGGGAAGTTTAGTGGTTACTAAGGCATTAACTATGACGCTAGTACTTTGCCCTGTATTTTTCCTAGTTACCCCACGAGTGCCTAGACATTTCGAGATACATTATAGAGAAGTACCGCGTAGGTACCTCTTAACCGCTACAGCCGTAGTTATAATCCTTGCACTTAGGTGCATTATCCTATCTTCAGGTCAGTACCGCGGAATCCATGCATACCTTCCCTATCTTCTCATAATAGGGAGCATCCTAACAGCCCTAGGACTATTCCAAGTTTCAAGCATATTTCTCGCTGTTCGTGAGGCACGCCAGCTTTCAAACGTTCTGTTAACAATAATAGAGGCTCCCTTAAGTGTTGGCAACACGTTAACTATAGTCAAAGAAGCTCTCAATAGAACTAACCACAATTTCTTCAAGGAGCTAAGTAGTAAGATCAATTTGCTATCATCATATCCTACTGCCCTTAGTAATGCCAGATTATGGATAACAAAGTTTACGGTTTACACCATGATGAAAGGACTAGCATACGGAACTCTTAATAGAGAAAATCTAATGAAGTTACGGAATCTCGTAAATGAAATGCTCAGAGGCTTTAAGCTATCCCTGTCAACAAATGCGGTAATAGTTGTACTAGCACTTACACTACCTTTGATACTCAACTATGTTGGTGCACTAGGAAGTACTGCAACAACACCGCTATCAACGTTATACATAGTTATGTCGTCACTTATTTACTCAAGTTACGCATCATACGTTGTCTTCAGTAAAGTAACTAACACTTTACTCCCTGGAGCTGTATGCATAGAACTAGCATTCCTGCTAAGGTGATCCGGCATGATCCCCCGACCGCTTAATTTAGTTCATTGGGATGCCCTCTTTCAGGAGCCCTTCCCTGAAAAGGTAGAGCATCTATTGATTCTACGGCACGGTCACATATATTTAGTGAAGAAACACATAAGTGAACTCCCACTAGATGAAGTATTTTACGAAGTATTTCTTAGGGGGGCTGACCTGTACCTAAGAAAGATAAGCGCACAAGATAACTCACGAAAAGGAAAGTTCCGTGGTGTTGCAAACTCTCTGATAAGGATGACCGAAGATGAATTCTTCATTACTATCGGTCGTAGCAAGAAGTTAAGATGCAAGAAAGATCTATCAAGGGCATTCCGGGTACATGATAAAGTATTACTCCTATGCACGAATAAGAACCGCGCTAGAGTACTATCTCCTACGAGTAATGACATTGTAGAAATTAGAAACGTAGTCATGGCTAGAGGTCCCTGGACCCAGCTAATAGCAGGTAATATTCGAGGAGAAGCTCTAGCTCTAATAATTGACCCATTGAGAGGGCTTTTTCGAGAATATAGAATAACGAACTGCATACCAAACAGCGCAGTATGCGGGGACTCCCTCTGTGTTATTAAATGTAATAATGAGGAGTACTATGCAATAACATATGACGGCATTCACGCAATTCCTGCTGACCTTCTCCCGCTCGCTAGCTGCGGGAATAGCGAATACTACTTTGATGTTGAAAACAATTTACTAACAAAATACTTAGGTGGTGTCCTAGAACCCTTAGTAGACATTAAACCGCAATGCATTGTATGCTATGATGCTGCAGATGCTGTACTCTCAGACAGTACGGGGACATACTTACTTCATGGGAATACTCTTTTTAAACTCACAGACCTTCCATCTAAAGAAATAGCATCAAGTAAACCTATTATTGCTATAAGGGCAAAAGCCGATAGATACATCATAATCAATGCCTCCAGAAGAGTCTCAGGTGAAGTACATGCTAAATCATGCGTGCCGACTGCTGAGGGTCCTGTGCTATGCATCGTCAATGAAGGAATAGCTATCCTAAGTCCCTTCGAATTCTTCAATCCCAAAATCAAAGTTCTAAGAGATTTTGTGGATTACGACGGATATGCAATCGTGGAGATAGAACCCTGGTCTCCAGGAAGTAACTACAGGGTGAAAGGACCAATTATCACAGTTAACACAGTAGCTACGGGCTCTAAGGCGATAGTAGCTTTAAGACCCCGAAGACTTGGCTGGAGTGGTAGTGCCATACTTAGTGCGAAGTTACCTATATATCATATATCATCAAGCTTCCATATAGCGTCGAAGGAACCAAGTTTAGGTAGGCTATCACTAACGCACTGTGTATTCCTTAAGGGAGGATACATAAAGGAGTCGAATTGTAACTTCAAAGCAATATTGGAAGCAATGATCTTATCCCCTGTACCTGAAGAACCTTCCCTTGAACTAAGCTGTAGCTCACTAAGCAATTATCATGTAAGGTTACTTAAGAAAGAATGCACGTTAAGCAATTCCCGTAAGTTTGTCCTGGAAATAACCGGCTACAGTAAAGATAGTTCCAAAATCCCCCTAGAAGTTATTCTCAAATATAATAGAGGCGACATGTATAAAGTTGGCAGATCAATAATAGACCTAAGTAAGTACGTCCTAAATAATCCCTTAGACTCAAGCAAACTAATTATTGATCACTTAGATAATAGTAAAACAATCATAAGAAGTATAAAGGGAGCTAAGCTTCAGGTATCTTGCAGTAACGGCCGGGTTTTTGAAGGTATAGGCAACGTGGTGGTTTCAGAGTGTCTGGAACCGCTGTTGGTGACCGAGGAACTTGTGAATGATGACTATGTATGGCATAAGGAACACGTAGTAGAATGCACTACTAAATATGTAATTACTAATGGCCCTGCTTTTAATGTAGTCAATGGCAAAAGCAGGGAAGGAGGCATAATTTGTAGAGGCACATCTATCACCTTACCCAAAGATCTCCATGTGAGTGTACGCCTTGCGAAGCTCGAGATGCGCAGCAGAGATACGATAGAGACTACTCTGAAGCTTAAAACAAACATACCTTCTCTGATTAGTATTAAGTGCGGGGACACACTTGTACGAACACTCGTAGAAAATGAAATAAGTTTCTCTATGAGATGCTCAGTTCACGATATCTTAAATGGTCTGAACATAGTAGTAATTCCCGTTGGCATGGACAGGATTTCCCAGTGTAAAGTAAAACCTAAGGAAGTCCTACAACTGCTACTACAGAATGCTGTAAAAACAGCCGAAACAATTCTTCGCATTACTCCGGGATTAAAATTTCCTAGGTGAGAAGGCATGCTCAAAAACATGCTTAAATCACTTAGGGTTAATGTGCCGTCCCTAAGTAGAAAACTTTCTAGGAAACCGCATACTAGTGATGAACATCGCGACTTTGAAATTCAGGGGGATTATGTAATCATGAGGCACAGGAATAACATTTGTTGCCGTAAGTTACTGCTAGTGGAAAACATCTCTGAAACCCTTGCTGATATGGGGGTAGCTGACCTACTTCACTACCTTAGAGGCTACTTCAAAACATTAAACCTAGGCTTCCCACTAGAGATTAGAACATATGTTGTACCTATAGATAAGGATGAGTATCTAAAGGTACTTGAAAAACGCATTTCCACACTGGAAATCATGCTTGAAAGTAATCCATCAGCAGTTAATGTTCGTAAGAAGCTACAGCACCTTAGGAAGGTACGGGATACCATAGTTAAGGACGGAATACCACCAATTAGCATGATAGCATTACTGGTTGTGGAGGCTTGCGGCGAAGATATCAAACAAGCTACAGAGGAATTGGAGAGAAGGTGCCGTATAGTTAGGAACACTTTCTCATCCCTTGGCATAAGGGTGAGCCCTGTGAAAGGAATAAGGAAACATTTCATTCGTAGGCTATTTTTTCGATGTAGCCCTTGGCCAAGAGGTAATGGTATTGCAGGACTTTCTCTAAAGTTCGCTGGCCTAAGAACATTTGCTAGCGCGGCGACAACCTTATTGTATCCTTTCATAATATCTAGTACAGCTCTCACTACCACCTCTTCTAAGGGTATTTACTTAGGCAAGGATCCCGATTCTGGTGAAAGAGTATTTTGGGATATATCTAAGTCATTATCGCCACATGTGTTAGTAGTCGGTCCCACAGGATCCGGTAAGACGGAGTTCCTAGCAGTATTGGTGAGTAGGTTACTTTCATTCTTTGGTAAAGGGTCAATAATACTTGATATAAAAGGAGAATACCCTCTCAGGCTTGAACGTCATGGAGTACCCTTCAAGCACTATGTTCTAGGCGAGGACTTGGAACTCAATTTAAATGGCTTAAGCAAGCTTTACCCGAAACGCCTTTGTTCGGGAGTCCTGACAGATGTTATCGTTAAGTCCTATGAACTCTTAAACAAAAAAGAAATGGTATCTGCTATCTATAGGGGGATTGAGTACTCGCTGAATATTGGGTGCCAGGATTTGCTAGACTGCTTAAGACAGTACGTTGAGTCCTACGAAGAACCATACATAACCTACGCAGTTTCTCGCATAGTGTCAGAAGTCAAATCCGTAAGCACTGGTTCTGGGGCAAGCCTTTCATCTCTTATGCTCGAAGCTCTACATGGAGGCTTAAGAGAGGTTGTAGTGCTTGATGAAAGTAAGATCGCGTCAAGTAGCCGTAACCTAGTGAACCTAGCAATATGTTATATGTCGTCAGCGGTCAAGGCATCTATACAAGCATCCAGACCCTCTGCCAGGCCCTTTCACTTCAAGACCGCATTAGTGCTTGATGAGGGATGGTTGTACATTCAAAAACTAACTGAGGAGGTCTCTTCGCTTATGCGCCTTGGAAGAAGTTATGGTGTAATGGTATGCATAGCTACGCAAAGTATTGACGATCTTCGTGTATTGGGTTCCGGTGTAACCAATAATTTAGGTTTGCTTGTTGCTATGGCCTCACCAGACCCCGGTTATTGGGAATCACTGACTGGTTTCATGCACTTTCCTTTACGTGAGATACAGCGATTCACAACATTGCTTGGTAGAGGTGAAGGGATCGTCAGAATATCGCCTGACCCTAGGCCAAGGGCAGTTTCATTTAAGTCGTAGCTTCACAGTACCTTTCCTTCGACAAGGATATTCATTGCACGCAACTTTTTTACCTTAACATTCCTTGACGTTGTATCAAGTACGGCGTAAGTTGCATCTTCAGCTAGATATCCACTTAATGCCCCAGGATTTACTAACAGTGTTCTGCCTTTTTGCTCAATTTTATACCTGTGTGTGTGACCAAAAAGAACTAGCTGGTAATAACCTGATAAAGCAATAGCAGTAGCTATTTTCTCGGTGAGTGCCGCATCTTTGAATCCATGCATCAAGAATGTAGAGAACCCTCCCAGGTTTGTTTCTACAGGTTGCGGAGCTACTCTATGTTCTATTTCTCTAAGCATACTGACGTCACCGTCATTATTACCGAGGACACCAATTATCGGTATTCCCGATTTCTTTAGCCTCAGCAACGTGAAGGGCGAGGTGAAATCCCCTAAATGCACTATAAGCTGAGGTTTCTCCTTTGGTATAACGTTCCTGATTAGGTAGTCTACATTACCTAAATTATCGTGCGTGTCCGATATTATCAGCACTCTCAAAGCATCACACCCATAGGTTGTGAGTATTAGCAAACCTTAATTAGATCACCGCAGAAAGATGCGCTTCAAACTTAAGGCTCCAGAAGAGAATCTCTAGTACACAAATGTTTTAACTCTTAAAGATACGGTTGATTTGCATGAGGTGTTAAACTGTTGAATATAAATATAAGAGATAGTAGAGGAAGCCGGGCAATACTTACTTCAGCTCTTCTCCTCTTCTTCATAGTTATTCCCGTGTCAGCTATGTGGAGTACACACTTAGGAATTAACGTGTCAGTAAATACTGGCTCATTCGATCCCGGGATACGGTTCTTTAAGGGATACCTTATAGAAACACACTGCGTGTGTCATGGATGTTGCGCAAGTAACGTAACACGGCTTCCTCCTGACGAGCTCTACTTAAGTGCTGACGGCAGCTCCTTGATCCTTGACATAAGCCTATGTGATAACCATCACTACCATGATGGTGGTTCTTGCCGTAACTGCCACGGTAGTAGAAACCACTACGTCTTGATAGGAATACTGGTTAAGAACTACGGCACAATACCAGTAACCCTTCAAGGCGTGAGTATTTACGACCAGAATCCCTCTGGCGGCATATGGTCCATTTACAAAAGAGTATATTATGGTCCAATAACTCATTTACCCACAACCCTCTGGAACGCTATAAGGGGATTAATCCTGCCACCAAGAACTACCTCACCGCCAATAATGCTTGATCCCGGAGACTACGCAATAATAGTACTCATACTAAAGCTAGAGCCGGGAGAGTATAACCTGGTCATAACTTCCTCATTCAGCCAGTTTAATCAAAAATGATAGAAGGTCGTACACAAGTTTTGTAACTAAATTCCCAGGATGCCCTCTTAGGGCACAAAAACAATAACGTATTACTAATTACATATCAAAATGAATTCACGTTAAGAATTAGTTACTTGAAACAAACCGTCGAACTTAAAGCTCGAATTGCCAGCTCCTGACGACACTTAAAATATTCCTGTTCCTGTCCGAGATTTTTAAGAACAGTACCATTCAGTCAATACCCAGAGAGGAAACCTTAATATTGGTAACCCTATATACTTTTGAGTTTATAAATCTCTATAAATCTCAGGAAGAGTAGGTAAAATACTTGTAATGGACATGCTGCCAAGAAGCAAAGTTTCTGGAGCAATACTTTATAGTTGCACATTTTCATCGTATTTTTAAATCAAATGTGTACCGATTATTTGCTTTACTGGATTAATAACACCAATTAATCGTTAATTCCTGTTATCTTCCTTGAGAAAGCTTGATTGACTAACTGGATTGACTGACCGGTAAGTTTATAAGGTACCTCCAACTACTACTGACTCGGTGGTCGTGTATGGTGAATGCAACAAGAGTAGCTACTCACCTAAAGAAATATCTAATAGTCTACGTGATACTAATAATTCTAATCGCTCTTCCCATCGGATATTATAATGCAAGTTATTTCAAGGCTCATAAAGAAATGATTAAAAATATGATACTCTCCCTCGCTATAGGAACGCTTCTTCCATCGATGATACAGTTGCGATCTGAGAGGATGGGAAAAGAGCTACGATCAAAGCTAAAGGAGGTAATAGTCGCGATAATTATAATATTCGTTATTACGCCACTACTCGCGATGGTGTTTGCAAGCCATATTGGTCATAAGGTCATTGGTATAGGATATATTGCCGCCAATTCTGTGCCTGCATCAAGCGCTTCGGTAGCCTACGTTATGCTTGCTGGGGGCAATATAGAACTCGCGACAGTCCTGGTTATTTTGAGTATACTTATAGCACTGTTTGCCGCGCCCTCATATGTAGCAATATATGCACAGAGCGTTCACATTAGTTTGCCAGTAACTGTTCTAGCAAAATCAGTCATGGTAGCTCTGCTTTTCCCGCTGATTCTCGGGCAAATAATAAGGTACTGTTTCATAACGAGAAGGGCTAAGAAGCTAGTACAGGTATCTGAAATTAATGATAAAAATGCTAAAGAATACGTGGAGAATAAGATAATGAAGAGAATAAAGCCCTACTTATCCATATGGACGATAACCTTCATGTTGGCACTAATAGGTGTTCTAATAGCTAATAAAGCCAAACTACTCATATCAAACCCGAGTCTAGCACTATATATCATCTCAGCACAGTTAACAGTCTACACGGTAATTATATTGACTATCATAGCCGCCAGTAAGATATTAGGCATAAAGTATAGAGACCACATGGCTATGGCATTTATATCTCTGACAAAGAATGAAAGCGTTGCAGCAACTATGGCTGTTCTGGCTATAGGCCCAACCGCTGCCCTCCCGGCAGCGTTAATTCCGGCTATACAACCCCTAGTAGCGACGCTATATATTTCAGTAGCACATATTATAAAAAGAATACTCGGGGAAACAGGTAGAGAGCCATGATTGGATATAAGGAAAAGGAGCTTGTAAAAGAGAGAATTATACTAGCTGCAATGAGGGTTTTTTCAAGATACGGTTTTTTCAAGGCACCAGTACACCTCATAGCTAAGGAAGCCGGAGTTTCTAAGGGCCTAATATTCTGGTACTTTAGGAGCAAACAAGAACTGATTATAGAGGTTGCTAAACGAAGTCTCCCACTGGAAATTATTGATTCATGCCTAGAATCAGGCTTGAATGGTAAGAAAATACTTGAGTGCATCGGAAAAGGCTACATGAAAAAATACAAGAATCCAGTTCAACGTAGCCTTCTTTTACATACTATGTCTTTGGAGTCACTATACAAAGAGATAGCAGAAAAAATGAACAGTTTATGCGAAGAAAAAACCAGTGAGGTAGCAGAAAGAGTATTTGGTAAGTCCTCGATTAAGGGAAAAGTAGCTCTAAGAGCCTTCTTCGGAGGATTAATGTGCTATATACTCAGAAGACCTAAAGACATACCCGAGGAAACTTTCGTGAAAAATCTAATAGACATAATAACCTGTATTTAAAACAAAGTTGTTAATATTAACCATGGGGCCCAAACACCTTCCATTAGTGAATTAATAAATGCTAGCCCTCTTAGATCCGGTTTCTTCACAAGGGACAGCTAACCAGGTTAAAGTTGCTCAACACCTTAGGGAATGCTTCATGTATCATAGTTTCTTCCTTGGAGGCGTTATGTTTCTAAAAAGTTGTTCTGAACATATGGTTATGAAAGGCATAGAGTCCTTAAAGGATACTCTAATGTAAAGAGATATATAAGGAGCTAGCACTAGGACATGTAAGTATAGATTATGTCTAAGGTGTGAGTTATTTTAGTCATGCTTTCAGAAACACTAGGCAAGGAAAGGCGATGACGCTACTTGACGGTAGTTGAAATGGTTGTATTGCCTGGCTATAAGTGGCTCGAGATTGTTCCTGGCCGACGTGGCGGTAGGCCTACTGTTAAAGGTGCGAGGATAACTGTTGATGATATATTGGAAATGCTTGCTGCTGGCTGGAAACCCGAGGAGGTTGCTGAGGAGTTTGAGATACCTTTAGAAGCAGCATATGAGGCCCTGAAGTTCGCGTCTAAAGCGTTAAGGAGGGTTGTAGTTGTTGCTGAGACTCCTAGTAGATGAAAACATACCTAGAGGACTAATGACTTTCCTAAAGTAATACGGTATGGATATCGTTCGTTTACAAGATCTAGGTATCCGAGGCATTAGTGACAAGGAATTAGTCAATATAGCAAACGAGCTTAAGAGAACAATATCGACGAGAGACTAGACTTCACAACACCAAGCCTATTATCTTTAGTGAGAAACGGAGTAATCTATAATCTCCTGTCATCCCTCAAGGGATGAAACACCGAGACTAGCCAAGAGAATAGTATCTATAGTCCGCCAGCTAGAACCCAAGCCTAGGCTACTAGTAATTATAGAACACAAATCATATAGAGGTTTATGACTGATACTAACACCACCATGGAATAACTGCATTGTATCACTTAGTTTAACCGATATCCAGATAATCTGGAAACTAAACTCTCTGTCGGGAAGGGCTAATTGCTCTGAGACACACAGGGTGTATAGTGGTGACAGGAGCTTGTCCAAAGTAATTAGGGTTAGGTACAGGGGTGGCGTGTTAGTACCTGAGAAGCTGCTTGACCTAGAGGAGGGTAGAGAGCTTCTTGTTAAAATAATTGACGTGGAGGAGAAAAGGAGAATATTGGAGAAGTATCGGGGCATTCTAGGCCACGTGAAACTGGAGCTGGTAGAGGAGGCTATCGAGGAGGCCGAGTACCTTTGATATACGTCGATGCCGACGCCATAGTCTACCTGCTTCGCGATGTAAGACCAAAGTCAGACCTAGTAATCGACATTCTATCTCGAAGCGACCAGGCCTACACCAGTCTCAGGACAATAGAAGAGACCTCATATATTCTAATTTAGGATATACTTTAGGTAGACATTATGGAGCTAAGGGTATACACAAAATCCGAGAAATAATAAACCGGCAAGGCCTAGGCTTTATCAAAGACGAACTTAAAGCAATGCGGGGTCTGTTATCCGAGTACAACATAATAGTTCTGCAAGACAAAGCAGAAGCAAGCGAAATACACGACACAATGATAGAATACAATCTACTACCAGGAGACGCCATTATAGCTCTAACATGCAAGCACTACGGTATTGACACCATTCTCGCATTCGATGAAGACTTTAAGCGTATACCGTGGCTCAAAGTAATTCCCTAGCACACTAAAGTTATCAGCCATGATTATCCTTAGTGAAGGAGGACAAACACTATTTCAGCGACTAAACTTGTAGTTGTAACATTCATCTCCAAAAGAAAACTCTATATAAATGGTATTTGTGTGGCGGGCCCGCCGGGATTTGAACCCGGGATCTCCGGCTCCGGAGGCCGGCGCCCTATCCTGGCTAGGCCACGGGCCCCTTTTAGGTATTTTTGGTACGATATTTTTCGTTATTTCGTGAGTGGTTTTACACTTCCGTTATTGTTATTGTGTAGATTTCTCCGTTTATCTCCCACTTCTTTGTTAGTGTTTTCTCTCTAGGTATACTTGCGGGATGTTGTTTTGCGAGTTTTATTTCTTTGGCTCTTACTTCGTTGGCTATGTAATCTAGCTTCTTTTCTATGTATTTTACGTGTTGTTCTGGGGGCGTCATCGTTACTTTTATGTAGGCGTTCATTGGTAGGTTTAGTTCTTTTCGCATTGTTTGTATTCTACGTATGATGTCCCTAGCTAGCCCGTCCGCTATTTCTTTTTCTGTGAGTTGCGTGTCTATTGCGAGGCTTCCCCAGTTTGCTTCCTGTACTGTGTAGCCTGTGGCTTGTACTGGTATTATGTTTAGTTCCTCTGGTGTCAGCGTTATCGCGATGTTGCCTATTGTTACTTCGTGTTTGCCTTTCATTATTATGTCCTTAGCCACCTCTGCTTGATTCTTTAGTACGTAATCCACTATCTGCTTTGTTAGTTTCCTGTACTTGGGTCCTAGTATGGAGTATTTTGGCTCTACCTTGTATTGAATGACTTCCTTAACCTCGCTGGGTTCCTTGATTAGGACCTCACGCGTGTTGAGGAGGTTGCGGAGGAGTTCTTCATGCTTTCTCACAATGCCCACTATGTCGTTGTTGCTCGTGTATATTATTACGCGCTTAACTGGTTGTCTGAGCTTTAGTTTTGCTTTCATTCTCGCTGCTGCTGCTACCTCAGCTATCTCTCTTATCACATTCATTTCCTGCTCTAATTCCTTATCAGCGAGTTCTTCCCTTAGTGCTGGCCATTCAAGCATATGTATTGAGGGCGGGGCGTCAGGCGTTGCTGGCCTTATGAACTCCTGGTATATTTTCTCTGTGAAGAACGGTATTACGGGCGCCGCCATTATTAACCATGACTTTAGAGCGTGGTATAGGGTTGCGTAGGCCGCCATCTTATCTGGGGTGTTCTCCTCAATCCAGACTCTAGGCCTAATGAGCCTCACGTACCAGTGACTTACGTCCTCAACTATGAAGTGCTTAAGTGCTCTGACAGCATCGTGTACCCTGTATTCCTCCATGGCCTCAGTGACTTCACCTATTAGAGTGTTGAGTCTGGAGAGTAACCAGCGGTCCTCTATTCTTAGGTGGTTAAGGTATTGGTCAATTCCATGCTTGGTTGGATCATAGCCGTCTAGGTTCATGTATGTTGATGCGAAGACGAACACATTCCATGCTACTGATAAGTCTCTCTTAGCTTCCTCCAGTAGTTTCCACGAGAACCTCAGATCCTCCCACACGGTGTTCTGGAGCACACCGAACCTGAATACATCGCTACCTACCTTCGCTAGGACCTCGTCTGTCCCTATGTAGTTGCCTAGGCTCTTATGCATCTCCCTGCCGCTCTCATCCAGAGCGAATCCATGCACTAGCACTGTTCTGTAGGGTACGCGCCCAAACCCTAGTACGCCGGCACGTAGTAAGCTGAAGAACCAGCCCCTTGTTTGGTCGTGACCCTCCGTTATGAAGTCAGCCACTACGTCCTCAGGGTTCTCAATCCTGCTTGGGTGAGCTTCACTAGCATAGAAGGCTATGCCGCTATCAAACCAGACGTCTATAACGTCAGGAACGCGCTTCATCTCCTTGCCGCAGACCGGGCACTTAAGGACGACCTCATCGATCCAGGGCCTGTGTAGTTCCTTAGGTTTCTTCCCTCCATACTTCAGTAGCTCATCAACGCTCCCGATCACTAGCCTGTGTCCATTAGGGCAAATCCATATCGGGAGTGGGGTCCCCCAGTACCTTTGCCTGCTTAGAACCCAGTCCTGCAGGTTCTCCAACATGTTCATTATCCTGTTAAGGGCCCATTCAGGAACCCAGCGTGCCTTGCGGACCTCCTCAATTAATTTTTCCCTCATCCTGGTTATCTTGAGCACCCACTGTTCCTTAGTCCTCAGCACCACGGGCGACTTACAGCGCCAGCATATCGGGTACCTGTGCTTAATGACTCCCTCATGAAGCAGGGCACCCACCTGCTTGAGATCCTCTATTATCTCTGGGTTAGCGTCCTTCACGTACTTACCAGCGTACTTACCTGCTTCCTTAGTGAAGCGGCCCTCATCATCTATTGGCGATACTATGTCACCCATCCCTATGCGTTGCGCAACCGTGAAGTCCTCGAATCCATGACCTGGGGCTGCGTGAACTAAACCCGTACCCTCAGTCATGGTCACGAATTCGGGTGCAAGCACTACCTCATGATACTTGCTGAGGATCTCCTGAACAGGGACCACGTTCCGGAGAGGATGTTCATACTTCACCCCCTCCAATTCCTTCCCTTTTAACTCGCTCAGCACTTCGTACTCGCTTATTCCAGCATCACCCATTACCGCTTCCAGCCTGTCCTTAGCTAGGATCAACACCTCATTACCTACCTTGACCTTAACGTACGTTGCGTCGGGATGTGCCATGACGAAGGTGTTTGCAGGTAAGGTCCATGGAGTGGTTGTCCATATTAGTAAGTACTCGTTCTTGGAACCAACCACTCGGAACTTCACGTATATTGAGGGATCCGTGAGTTCCTTGTACTCCACCTCATACTCGGCAAGCGTTGTTGAGCATCTGGGACACCAGTAAACAACTCTCTTCTCATTAACGAGTAGGCCTTCCTCATCGGCCTTCCTTATTAGCCACCAGCCAGCCTCTATGTACTCATCACGCAACGTAAGGTAAGGGTTATCCCAGTCCATGAACACTCCTAAACTCTTAAACCAGTGAGTCATGGACTTAATATTCTCGAGGACTGTTGCCTTACATAACTTTATGAATTTATCGACACCTACCTTTTCCTCTATGTCTTTCTTACTCCTAGTGCCTACGCTTTTCTCCACAGCAACCTCTATGGGTAGTCCGTGGCAGTCATAACCTGGTTGATCCTTTACCCGATAACCCCTCAACCTACGGTACCTTAATATAGAATCCTTCAACACCTTATTCCAGCTAGTACCCACATGGGGTAAACCACTCGAAGGATACGGAGGACCATCAATAAATCTGAAGTACTTAGTACGCCTTGAATCAAGACTCTTAATGATCTCGTAAATCCTCTCAGAATCCCAGAACTTCATTATCTCGGACTCCACCTCATGCGGATTATATTGTCCCTTCAGCACTCCAACCCTACCCATACCTAACACCCGCTAACATCTGAGCATCCATCACGCGGTGTATAAGGTGCTAGACACTAAAATAGATTTAACTCCTTAGTAGCTATTCCAACAACATCTTACATATACTAAGGTATGGGAACGCAAGAAAAACTCCCCTAACCCTAAGAGGGGTGTCGCTTTCGAACCTCATAGTCAAGGCGCTCAAAGATACCTAAGCAGATGCTTAAGACACCTACACTATACAGTAAGCTGTCTGAGGCGTATGTCATGAAGGCACTGAAGTCATTCAAAATGAATGAGTGAAGAAAAGAAGTAAGTACCTTATACCCGAGCATGACATAATCATGTGGTAACAACTGACTGAATCAATAAGGTAGCACACCAAGGGACATTTAATTTCCTCCTTAGAAGTTATTATATATCATTTAACCTTAGGGCTCAGCACTTCATCGTGGTAATGTCGCATCCTAAGGTTTGACGCAATTATTGTGTATATCTTCAGAAGTTAATACATTAACATGAAGAAGTAGTTTGGGATTAATTACTTCTTGTGTGCGGCTCCAACCATCTCACTAATGCTTCTTGCGTTGTGATGCTGAAGCCACTTTCTTAACCCATTTAATATTACCTCAACTACCCTCTCATTGTTGACTAGTGCCGTACCTACTTGAATAGCCTTAGCACCCGCTACTATGAATTCCGCAGCCGTTATCCAGTCAAATACCCCGCCAACACCTATGATGTCTGCTTCGTATTCCTTGTACACGTCATATATCACCTTAACAGCTATCGGGTGTATCGGTGGGCCTGAAAGGCCGCCATAGATGGCCGTTAGCACGGGCCTCAGCGCATATACGTCTATGTACATGGCCTTAACAGTATTTATTAGTACTAACCCTTCAGCCCCTACTTCTAAGGCTTTACCAGCCGCCTCAACTACCTTATCACTGAGGCCTAGCTTAGCAAGCACTGGCAACGAAGTAGTAGATGCTACCGCCTCAACTACGTCCCTAACTTTCTTTGGGTCAGCACCTAACTCCATCCCGTAACCCTCAGTATGTGGGCAACTGAGGTTCAGCTCTAGCGCATCAGCGCCTACGCGCTGTGCCTCACTAGCTACGTCAACGAACTCTGCCTCAGACCTTCCGGCAATGCTCACTACTATGGGTATCCCCAGCCCCCTAGCAGTGATAACAAGTTCCTTAATCACGCTCTTGCCTGAGTTAGCAAGTCCTACAGCATTGATTAAGCCTCCGGTAGGTAGCCTAACTATTATTGGTGGCTTAAATCCCTCCCGGGGCTCTGGAGTGATTGTCTTAGTAACTACTGCTGAGAACCCTAGCTTAACTAGCTTAATGATTCCTTTGGGAGTGTTCCCTAGTATACCGCTAGCATTCATCACGGGATGCTTAAGCCTTAGTGAAGCAACCGTAACCTCAAGTGACACGGTGTTGACCCCCATTGACTTCTTTCTTCATGGATTATTGGTTATCTTACTTGCCTTTGCTACGAAGTGCTCTACTAGGTAATCCATTACCTCTGAAGCCCTAAAGGCTGGCCCGTCCCTGCATAGCCTAAGTCCTGTCTTCCCTAAGATGCAGCTACCGCATACTCCTAGTCCGCACTCAACCGTTGATTCAAGAATTAGTATCGGGTCAGTGCCAGCCTTAATACCTAGGTCAGCTGCTGTAGCTAACATGTCATTAGGGCCTGCAATGACTAACTCGTTACCCTTGAATTTCGGGAGTATTTCACTAATTAGATCTGTTGCTTTACCGCAGTACCCTGCGCTACAGTCTTCGGTACAGACACTTAGCTCAAAGCCAGTAACTTCCTTGAAGTACATAGGTACCTCGCCTACGTCCTTAGATCCTCTAGTCCCCCATATCACGGCTGTGAGTAGCCCTAACTCATTAAGCTCCTTAGCTAACCTTATTATCGGCGCAAGCCCCGTTCCTCCAGCAACCAGCAGGTGACTTGATTTAGTGTTAATAGCCAGTACCTTACCTAAGGGTCCTATGATACCTACTACCTTACCCGTAGAACTAGCTAGTGCTTCAGTACCCTCGCCTCTGATTGAGAAGAATAACGTTATTTTCGAGCCGTTATAGTCCGCAATACTCATTGGTATGTAGTCTATTCCCGGTATCCAGATCATAACGAACTGAGCTGGACCAGGAGATGTTTCTAGTGGCTCAATAAGCTCTAACTCAGCTAGTAGGTATTTCCTAGATAACCTCTTTATCTTAGCTACCCTAGCATGCTTTAGGGTGCCAAAGTGGGCTTCTTCATACAAGGAAGTCTTGGATAACCCGTATGACCTATGTAGCTTATACGTTACCTTCTTGCCTGCATTCGTACTCAGCGCTCCAGCCAAAAGCCCAACCAAACCATCACTTCTGGCTATTTAAAACTTCCGTACTTAGACTTCTTAGCGTATTCAATAACTTCCTCATACCTTTCCTTACTTATCAGTCCTTCCTCAAGCAGTACCCTGAACATTTCGGTAACTTTAATTATCGAGTATAGCTTAATCCCTGCAGAAGCAAGGGTTTCTTCAGCACCTTGTTCACGGTCAACTATAGCTGCAGCAGCAATTACCTCAGCACCTAGGGCCTTGAGTGTCTTAGCTGATGAGAGCAAACTCTGCCCTGTAGTTGCTACATCATCAACGACAAGTACCTTCTTCCCCTCAACAACGCCCTCGACCTTACTTTCTAGTCCGTGGGATTTACGCTTTATCCTTGCGTATCCCATAGGTATTTTCTTAATGAAGGCTATGTAGGTAGCTAGCGGTATGCCTGCCGTAGCGACACCTACTACGGCATCATAGGGTGCGTCGATAATTCTGATTAGCTCGTTAATTACCTTGAAAGCCAAGTCTGGAAAGCTGTAGAGCCTCCTTAGATCTATGTAATAGGGACTCGTCATGCCTGAGGAGAGCTTGAACTTACCAAACTTAATTATTCCTACCTTATAGAATTCCTTCACAAACCACGACATGCCCTCACCCGCTCCTCCTGCTTCTTAATTAACTCTAGGGCTACCTTTGATGGGTTTTCCGCCTTGGTTATTAATCTCCCAACGATCTCGTAGTCAGCACCGGCACATAACGCGTCTCCGGGTGCTGCTCCTTGAGCTCCTACACCTGGCGCTAGGATCTTAAATGAAGGACCTAAGTACTTCCTACCAGCCTTAACTACGTCTGGCATCGTTGCAGGCAGTACTACACCCCAGGCATTAATCTCCCTAACTATGCCGAGTAAGTCGCTAAATACCTTCTTCATTACCCTGACTGCCCCAGGGTGACTCATGAATGCCACTAAAACCAACTTAATTCCTAACTCGTTACATATGCTGGTCAGTTCACTTAATGCTCCCTCAGTACCTATAAATGCGTGAGCTATCACAGTGTTTACTCCAGCATTAGCAACTGCTTTAGTTATTAAAGACATAACATATCCAATGTCAGCGAGCTTTAGGTCTGCAATCACTAGTTCAGTATCCATAACGCTCGCTACTTCCCTAAGACCCTTAACACCTTCCTTAACAACTAGCGGAAGACCTACCTTAAAGCCCTTTGGCACCCCATCAAGCTCGTTAATTAAGTTAATACACCACTTAACTCCATCAACACCTTCAGGCGGGTCTAAAGCGACAATTAATGACATCAACACCCAGAAAAACCATAGTGATTTCTTGCTTAAAAATTCACTACTAAACGGTAAAGTCAAAGCGTGTTGGTGCCTCAAGCTCATATGCTATTGCATTTATCACATTACCAGGTAAACTTTAGGGTTAAGTTGAAAAAGCACTGTCTACCTATCTCTTACTGCTTGTAAAGAGCTCTCTAAAAAGATCGAAAAATATTGAAAGGTAAACAACGGGATGAAGAGTTTAAGCGGGTGGCGCCGGGGAGGGGACTCGAACCCCCGACCACCGGGTTAACAGCCCGGCGCTCTACCGGCTGAGCTACCCCGGCCCCGGGTCGTGGATTTGTGTGATTGAATTTAAGCTTTACTTACTTTCATCTTTTGAGAACGGATTAGGTACTTGGCGAACTCGATGAATCCTTTTGAGGAGCCTCTTCTTGTTACTATGTCAGCAACAGCCTTTAGTTCATCGTCTGCGTTACCCACAGCTACAAGTACATTACACTCACTTCTCATTGGTAAGTCTGTAGCGGAGTCGCCCACACAGTACGTTAGGTCCCGGCTTATTCCGTAGTACTTCAAGTACCTTTTAATGCCTGCGTCCTTCCCGCACCCCCTAGGGTGAATATGTATAGCGTACCCGCTTGATGATACATGAAGTCTGTTCAGGTCAAACCCACCCTTAAGTAATATCTCCTTAGCGAGCTCCAGAGCCTTACGTCCATTTATACCATGCCACTTAACTGCCCTATCACACAATCTAAACATGTTCTGCCAAGTGTCTTTGAAGATTCCACCGGAATTCCTGATTAGGTACTCCTTAGCGTCCTCGGACTCCTTGCATTCGCCACAAACCTGTACTATCTTGTCGGTATACATTACACAACCATTCTCCGCGATGACTTCTCCGCCAATTCCCATGTATATGGAGAGTCCCCTAAGCACCGGGAGGGAATTCCCTGAAATTAACACTACCTTGTAGCCGTAGGACTTGAGTGCTCGAAGGTAAGGAATCACTGTGGGGTCAAGATCACTAGTATGTCTGCTTTCAGTAAGAGTGCCATCGACGTCTAGGAAGATCACTCCCTTTATCATTAAGGTCAACCCTACCTTGCTTACTCACGAGGTTTAAAACCTATTGATTTAAATTTTTAATTGAAGACACTTAACGTCCAAACCTGATTACTCACTAGATCCCTAAGAAATCGTTAAGCTATAAAATCTGTATATACGTGGTAAATTATCTCTCGAAATCTCATAGACGTGATTATTAGGGCAGTGTTAATTAAAGAGGGACTCCTTAATACCGGGAAGTATTACTTCAGGATATTTGAAGGAATTATTCATTATTAGCCCGTTAAAAACGTGAAGGTTTCAAGTAATTCTTAACTACCTCAATATACCATAATAGTAATGGTGAGACATCATGGCCAAGAAGAAAGCCGTTAAGGTTAAGGACCCAACCACCGGGAAGGAAGTTGAGCTCGTACCCGAGAAGGTATGGACATTAGCCCCTCGCGGCAGGAAGGGCGTCAAGATAGGGCTATTTAAGAGCCCTGAGACAGGCAAGTACTTCCGCGCCAAGGTGCCCGACGACTACCCGGAGGGCTAAGCAGGCGAAGGTTCTCCTTCCCCCATAAAAGAGGAAAAGCCTTTTTCTGCATTACTCCTAGCAATTCCTACACTTAACTATCCTCGGTTAAGTTAGTAGCATGCATCGGCATTGCAGTTAATTTCTCCTTGCGGAAATATTAGCACGGGTAAAGCATGTCAGTTAAATCCCCACAGAGTATAATCGAAGCTATTTGGAGTAATGTACAGGAGGCCGATAAGGTACTTAGAAAGCGAGATGAAGTACGCGAGCACATCATAAAGATCAGCAGGGATATTATCAGAGAGTCAGGCTACGTTATAACGTCATTGCATAGTGGAGAAATCAGTGATGCAACACAACACTTAGGAAAAATGAATGAATTATTCAAGGAGTTTTCCTCAATCCTCAGGAACTTCCCAGAACTTAGGTTTACGGGACTGGTGTTCAATGCTGAGGCCGAGTATGTTGAGGCGCGAGTACTTTACGATATTGCAGTACACAACAGGGTACCCTCAATAGCGGAACTAGGCATCGATCCGGTATCCTACCTTCAGGGGTTGCTTGATGTCGTTGGTGAGCTTAAGAGACTCACCCTGGAATCAGTAAGTAAAAATGACTTTAACACGGCAACAAATTACTTCAAGATAGCTGAAGGTATTTATGAGGCAATAAGACCTCTGGATTACCCCGAAGCTCTACTCCCTGGAGTACGAAGGAAAACCGACATTGCAAGAGCCGTTGTAGAAACCTTGAGATCCCTGTTAACCGACTTAAGATTCCGGAAGGAATTGCTTGATGCTCTTGAACTCACCAGGAATCTATTTAGAAACACCTAAAATGACCTAAAATGGTGTGGTCCCCCGGGAGGGATTCGAACCCCCGACCGCCCGGTTTCTGCCGGAGGGCCCCACCCAGGGATTATCGAGTATGTACCCTCCGGGGCTGACTACAGCCGGGCGCTCTACCGCTGAGCTACCGGGGGACCATGTTTAGGTTAATTGTTAGGGGTTATAAGGATTGCCGCGCCTCTATATTCGATACGGTAACAAGCTATAGGGGTTAGGCGGCATTAGGCATAGGGTTTTTATGTGGTTACTGTCGAAGTTGTTTCCTAGGGATGAGGGTGTTCTTCCGGAGAAGAAAAATAGATAAGTCGACGATACGTAGGGAAGTTGCTAAGTTAATAATTGACTTAAAGCAACTACACAGACGAGCATATTATTACAGGAGCAGACTTGAGCACAAGATACTGAATTACACGGAACGCTTAAAGTACGTGGAAGATCCTGCATTAAGGGAGGAGATTTCAAGGAACATAGAAATGTACAAGAAAGCCTTAGAAGTAATAACAAGAATTGAGGCAATATTCGAAATAATAATCGTTAAGCTTGACACTTTAGGTCTACTTAATGTCACCGTGAAAGAAATAGCCCTTATCAAGGAGGTGCTCAGTAACGTTAAAGGAATGAGTGAGGGAATACCTGACATCTCATTGATAGTTGAAGACATAATTGAGCGAGCAGGAGATCTACTTACGTACCTCCCTGAAACTGGAACGTACACTGTCCACATTAATGAGGAAGCGAGTCAGGTGTTAGCGGACGCAGGACGCGTTGCTGAGGAAAGGCTTAGAGCACTAAATATGACAGCCTAGAATCAACACACTGCTTAAGGCTAATCCTCTTCACTAACCCTATTACTCATGGTATTAGATACTTATCACCAACTTTCCTAAGGAAACCATGTCTCGTTAGAAGCTCTATTGCTTCTTTGAAGTACTCGCTCCCTACGTCTAATTCATACCATTCCATGAATTTTGCAACGAGTTCCTCATAAGTCCATTCCTTCTTATACTTACCCTCCTCCTTCAGAATTCTTTTGAAGAGCTGGAATGTGTCCTCAAGCCTTGTCCACGGGTACTGGAACCAGACCCACTCCTTTACCTCCATAAAATAATAGTCCGGCTTGAATTTAGCAACCGATGATATCCATTGCAAGACGGCTATCCTCACTTCCTTCGCGTTCCAGTTATTGTAGATGTAATTCCTTGCTAAGGCCAAGGACTCCCCTGTATCAACTATATCGTCCACTAAGAGGACTTTGCGATCACTTAAGTTAATCTTATACGGGAACTTTATTACTGCCCTGTCCTCCGCCTTAGCAGCTTCCGTCCAATGTTGGGACTGTATTGAGAGTAAGTTATCTATTAACAGGAAATCGCATATCAACCTAGCAGGAACGAATCCCCCTCGAGCCACAGCCACCACAATGTCGGGTTTATATCCCGACTCGTAAACCTTCTTGGCGAGACCACGGGACCAAGCAACTACATCATCCCAGGAGACGAGCTTGGTCTTAAGCTTAGCCATGTTTTCAGTTCCCCCAATATCACTACTGCGATCCTCATAAGGATTTCGGAGTAATAACATTCATTAATCCAGGCGTAGAGTTAAGTCTATGGGTGTCTAACCTCGCACGGTTGGAGTGGAAGACTGCTTTACGTAGATTTGACTAAGAAGGAATCAAGTGTGAAGGAATTAAGCAGCGACTTCCTGCGTAAGTACATTGGCGGGAGAGGGTTAGCCGTTAGGCTCCTTTGGGATCTAAACGAGCCAGGGGTAGACCCGTTCTCACCGCAAAACCACGTAGTACTCGCTGTAGGTCCGCTAACGGGGCTTCCGTTACCTTCCTCCGGTAAGATGGTTATAGCGTCAAAGTCGCCATTAACGCTAGGGTATGGCGACGGTAACATAGGGACACGAGCAGCCGTTGAAATGAGAAAATGTAGGTTCGATGCAATAGTGCTTAAGGGTGCTTCAGAAAAACCAACGACACTGAAGATCACACCAAAGGGTGTGGAGTTCTTACCTGCCGATGACTTATGGGGATTAGGGACTCATGAAACAGAGCGTAGGCTTCAGAAACAATTCGGCAAGAGTCTTGCAGCGCTCTTCATAGGTCCGGCAGGCGAGAACAAGGTACTTTACGCGACCGTGATTAGCGAGCACGGACGCTCCGGAGGACGTCCAGGAATGGGTGCAGTGCTTGGGTCAAAGAAAATTAAGGCAATAGTATTTGAAGGTGAATCCCCTCCCGAGCCAGCCGACAAGCAAGCACTCAGCAAACTCGGTGCAGAGGCATACAAGAAGCTTAAGGAGGCACCAAACTACGACTTCTGGACTAGGCAAGGCACCATGATGACTATCGTATGGTCGCAAAAGAACTCCGTCCTACCATCATACAACTTCCGCGAAGGCGTGTTCGACGGGTTTGAGAGCATCTCAGGTGACGCCATGGAGAAGATAAAGGTCTCTACAGAAGCCTGCCCATTCTGTAACATGCCCTGCCGCAACTACGTAAAATACACTGTGGATGGAGAGGAGAAGGTAGCTGAGCCTGACTATGAGAACGTCGCGATGCTTGGCTCGAACCTAGGCATAACAGGCATCGATAGGGTTTCACACCTTAACGACATCGTGGATGATATGGGTATCGACACCATAAGCACGGGCTCGGTAATAGGGTTTGCTATGGAAGCCTCAGAAAATAACCTGCTCAGCAAAGACGACAAGATAGAGTGGGGCGATTACAAGACTGCCGCCGATCTCATACGCAAGATAGCATACAGAGAGGGGGTAGGTAACTTACTAGCAGACGGAACCATGCGAGCAGCAAGAAAGCTCGGTGGAGATTCAGAGAGGTACGCAATGCACGTTAGGGGGCTCGAGATCTCCGCATACGACTGTCATGCAGCCCCTGGTATGGCCCTAGCGTACGGTACATGCAGTATTGGCGCACACCATAAGGATGCGTGGTTCATATCCCTCGAGCTGAAGATGGGGCGCGATAATTACTCGCCAGAGAAGGCAGAGAAGCTTGTATGGATGCAGAACATTAGAGGCGCATTATTTGAGTCCTTCGTCATGTGCCGCCTCCCATGGGTTGAGTTAGGACTAGACCTAGACTACTACCTCAACTTCATCAGGGCATCAACAGGCATTGACTTCACCTGGGATGAACTACACGAATTCGCTCATAGAGTATACTCACTGATAAGGGCATTCTGGGTCCGAGAACACACAGTCATGGGCATGGGCTGGAGTAAGTTCAAGGACTATCCGCCAGAGCGCTGGTTCAAGGACCCCCTAACTAAGGGACCATTGGCTGGAGCCAAGCTAAGCAAAGAAGGATATGACGCACTACTCATGAAGTACTACGAAGTCAGAGGATGGGACAACCGCGGAATACCGAAGAAGGAAACCTTAATTAAGTACGGGCTAAGCGACGTAGCTACCCAGCTAGAACGCTTCATTAATCTATCCTAAGCAGGTCTCTGATGAGGCTAAACCACAAAATTCTTTTTACTGTCAGTAAAGTAGAGTAGATTCGGCCCGGGACGGAGCCTCTTACGGCTCAGAATGATCAGGGCCTCTCCCAGCGGGCCATTTTAATCAATACCCACAGGTTAAGTTTAACAGAAGTAAATACTTACCATTTCATCAGAGAGGATAGCCATGAATCCTAAGCTAATGGTAGTGGGATCACTGAACTACGACATAACGTTATACGTGGATAGGTTCGCACCGCCGAAAACAGTGGTACGGAGGCTAACCAGGTACCTCGGAGGTTCAGGAGGTAACTCAGCTGTCGCTGCAGCAAGGATCTTGGGTGATAAAGCCGTGGTTTTCTTTGGGGCAGTAGGAAATGATAGTATAGGGAAGAAACACATAGACGCATTAAGGAGAGAGGGGATTATAACAGACATAATAAGAATTATAGACGGCATAGAATCAGGTCAAGCTTTCGTGGCTGTGGACAGGAACGGAAACACAGCAATATATAGTTACTACGGCGCAAACACTAAACTCACCCCAGAAGAAATAGATGAGAAAGTGCTCACCCATTTAGAAGCTGTCCAGTATGTACTGATAACTAATCCACCACTACCTACAGCATTAGAGCTCGTCAGTAAAGCAAGAGACCTAGGAAAGACTATTATTTGGGACCCGGGTGCACAATCAAAATATGGATTAGATGTATTGAAGCCGGTCTTAGAGAAAGTAGATTACCTAGCTCCAAACGAAGGTGAATTACTAACTATGACAAGAGCAAAGAACCTACTTGAGGCAATTAAACATGTTCAGGAAGTCAACCAGCATTTGAAAGTTCTGATAAAGAGAGGTGAAAAAGGCTCCCTACTCATGGATCCCCTATCGAACACTACAGTATACATAAATGCTGTCCCGCCTGAAGCATTAGGATATAAAACAACATCAACTGTAGGATGCGGCGACGCTTACGTAGGTGTCTTTACAGCTTTTCTAATACTGGGGTATAGTGAGGTAGACGCTATGAAATTAGCTACCTGCGCCGCAACATTGAACGCTGCCTACGAAGGTCCCAGAGGTGTTCCGCCTAAACAAGCACTACTTAAGTGGTTTGAAGCGTGTAAAGTGCTAATTCAGGTAAAAGAAGAGAAAGTACAGTAATACTCAAATGGAATACAGCTTTCAAGCTAATCAGAAGAACAATTCATTGTTGGATAGTTTAATTAACATTCCGTGTCATATTTTTGTATAGGTGGTGATTTCTGAAAGAAGGCAAGCTCAGGTGCAATAAGTTCCTTAAGGAAGCAGAAAAAATTGCAAGGAACTTAAGAGAAGGAAGAATAATGGGCTCTACAGAAGCAGCGTATCATGTACTTAATATACTGAAGGAAGCTGCCGAAAAATGCAGTAAAGGATTCCCACACTTCATTCAAATAGCAATTCCGTTAATGATTCAAGCACGCCCCACATCCATAGTGATGGTTAACTTAACACGTAACTTCCTTGAGGAATTCATACAATTAGCTAAAGAGAGGGGAGTTGATGAAGCGGTAGGCAATGTCCCTAAGATCATTAGCGGAATAATCGAACGTGTTGAGATGGTGAAGGAATGCGTCACAACGTTAGGCTCCCGCAGGATAACGGACGGCGACGTCGTTCTAACTCATTCATATAGCAGCACAATATTAGAGCTATTCAAGAAGGCGTATGATAGAGGAATAAAGTTCTCCGTGTACATCACTGAGTCACGACCCATAGGAGAAGGGAAGATAGCGGCTACTAAGATCAGCAAGCTAGGTATAGACACTACACTCATCGTAGATTCCGCTGTCAGGTTCGTGATGAAACGCATAAGTAAGGTCTTCGTAAGCGCGGACGCCGTAGCTGCTAACGGGGCCGTCGTCAATAAAGTTGGGACCTCAGCGATAGCGCTCGCGGCTAAGGAGGCTAGAGTAAGGCTCTATGTTACTGCCGGCACCTATAAGATGGGGTTGGAAACAGTCTTTGGTGAACTAATAGAGGGAGTCGTACTGAGCGATGCTAATCTAATAATTCCTAAGGACAAAATAAGTGAATTAGCTGGTAAGGTATTAGTTCGTGCCCCACTCTTCGACGTTACGCCGCCGGAGTACATAGACGCAATAATAACGGAGGTTGGGCTCATAGCTCCTCAGGCCGTCCCACTGCTAATCAAAGAAGTATACGGTTGGCCTCCGAAAGTTCCTAGTATAGAGTCACTTATTTCGGAGGTGAGGAGCTTATGATGGAATTCAATATTGACGCACTCCCTAAGGAAGTTAGGAAAATAAGAGAAGATATACGAACGATGATAATTCGAGGAGCAGGTAGGATTGCTAGGGCAGGAGCTAAGGCACTAGCTATTGCCGCTGAAGAATACAGGGGAGATAATGTTGAAGACTTCATAAGTTACATGAAAAAAGTTGCCGAATACGTCAAATCCGCAAGACCCACAGCGGTGTCATTGCCGAATGCAATATCATACGTAATGACTAGGCTACTTAGAGCGTCTCCCGAGAGCGTTGAGGACGCTAAGCAAATAGTGGTATTGGCTGCGGAGGAGTTCATAGAGTATTCCAAGAACGCCGTTAAGGTGATCGCGGAACTCGGTGCGAAGCGCGTAGAGAACGGAGACATCATCATGACTCACTGCCATAGTACAGCAGCTGTGTCAGTCATCGTGGAGGCCCATAATCAGGGTAAGGTGAGTAAGGTATATGTTAAGGAGACTAGGCCAAAGATGCAGGGCCTAATTACAGCTAAGGCACTAGCTGATGCAGGGCTTGACGTCATACTAATACCTGATTCGTCAGTGAGGTACTTTATGAAGCGCGTGAATAAAGTCGTTGTCGGGGCTGACACCATAGCCGCTAATGGTGCGGTGATAAATAAGATAGGTACGTCCCTCGTAGCCTTAGCTGCGAAGGAAGCCAGGGTAAGGCTTTATGTAGCGGCCGAGACATACAAGTTTAGCCCGCAGACAGTCATAGGGGAATTAGTGCCTATTGAAGTGAGAGATCCTCGCGAGATAGTGGAGGATGAATGGCTGAAGGCTAACCCTCAGGTAAAGGTGTATAATCCTGTCTTCGATGTTACGCCACCGGAGTATGTAGACGCAATAATAACGGAAAAGGGAATCATACCACCTCAAGCAGCCATATTAATACTCATGGAGGAGTACGGACTAAGCATAAGTGACGTCCTATCCAGAGAGCAGGTTGAGTTTAGGTACGAGGAACTAGGGGAGTAATTTTACCTTAATGCCAAGTTTCTTTGTTACGTAATCCCCGAACTTCTCGCCAGCAGTGCTTCTTCGAATATTGACTATGACTTGCTCTG
>JAMOOZ010000190.1 GCA_027064885.1 Desulfurococcales archaeon | reverse complement strand
ACCTCACCCCACACTTTACGGACTGCTTTAGGCTTACTCATGAGGGCCTTAACCGCGTCCTGAGGTGTGCGGGCATGAATGCTGATCATTTGCGACAGGTACGTTATGTATGCCACCCTGAAGTCAACCGGGATCGGTAAGTCCTCAGGCAACCTTAGCTCCTCCCCAGATGCTCGGAGGCCATAGTAAGCCATCTTAACCGAGAACACTACTGTCTTAGCTTCTGGAGAGCTACCTAAGCATTTAGCTATCTGTGACCTGAATAACCGTAATTTGCCCTTCATAGCTAACAACACAGCGTCAGGACATGTTCGTAGCTTCCTCAATCGCCTTAGCTTTGCCTCAAGGAACCTCCTATTCCTGCGTATCGTGAACTGCTCAACTAACTCAATAACGTTCTCAGGGTTCTTAGGGCATCCATGCATGTGTACGTGATCCGCAAGAGAATTCCAGTACTCCTCACCCTTAACTTCAAGCATGTAGGAGACCAACGCATTTACAGCGAGTATGGCGACGCATGTCCTTCCACACATTCCGTGAATTTTCCTGGCAACAATCATTTGCGGGTCGTGATCCTCAAATACCTGCACACCATTCATCCCTAGTTCCTTGAAGGCCCCAGCAACTGCTCGTATCCTATCAGGCCTAATGATTAGGGCCGAGGCGCCTCACCTCTAAGCTACCTAAGTCCCTTAGCATAAAGTGCGTTAGCATCGTCTGAACGTGTCTTTCCCTGTTGATTGGGTTAGTTACTGAATGTACGTAAAAGAGAGAAGGTAAAAATAAGTCGATGTCCTAGAGGAAAACTGCTTGGTTCCTTACTCCTTGATTAAACCTTTCTTCTTTAGCTCCTCGATCTCCTTCTTGCTGAGGAACCTCACTACTCTTATCCCGGTCTCGGGGCTGGTGCCTACGACTGCCCACCTTCCGTTCTTCATCTTCTGGAAGGTTGGGTTCTGTATCTTTACCTTCTTCTTGGCCTTTACGTCGAACGCGTACCACTCGGTCATGGTTTTTCACCCATTCCTATTATCGCAGTGGGATATATAAATTCGTCGCCCCTATTCTAGGTATTACGCGTAGAAAATTATTATTAATAATTTCAGAACATATCTTGTGAGAATCTCAGGGTATCTCCGTAAAATTTACTAATAAGTAACTCAAAAACCACGCTATATCCTATACATGCAGGCGTGGGACACGCTACCGCAACCACACTATTTCCACTATGAAATATCATGAAAATCGTTTACGATCCCACCGGAGGGGGAAGTGAATCACTGAACACACAAATGTGGTGTGGTCGGCCAGGGGGACCCGCAATCATTCCGGGCCCCGCGGCCCCGTCCTGCGGGTGTCGCGGGCTTCCGTGGAATTCCTTGCTTAGGAATTATTTAAGGATTGAAGTTGTGCCCCTGCTGAACGTCAACACACTCCAGAGGCCCGAGTACCCTGGAGTAATGCCTCAGGTCCTTCTCCACAGCTACTAGTACCTGTATCGGTGGTGGTTGACCAGCCTCCCTGAGTATGCTCGTGAGTATCTGCGCCCTCACGTGAGCGGTCACTGGCTTAGGGGTCACTATAATGAAGGTTGCTTGAGCCCACACAGGTGGAGCGGGATTTAGTAGGGATCTTGGCACGCACACCTTAACTCCCTTCATGTCGCTTAACGTGTTGCGTGTTTCGTTGATGATTTTAGGCAGGTATTCCTTAACTACGCCGGATGCGCTTCTTCCCTGCCATCTCCCGTACCTTAATTGTGTGTAGAACCACCATATGGGGATAAGGATTGAGGCCCCGCCCATTAATGATTCCTCCCGTGATACACTGGCTTACACACGCTATAACGTCATCTGAACTCTCCCCTTCTGACCTTCGACCTCGGCGAATAGCGCGTCCGCTATCCTCTCTGCCTCCTCACGGCTTAGCTTGAGTTTCGTGGTTAAGTACCTAATTATTTTCTCCCTTGACGCGCCCTTCTCTATTTTGTCGAGGAGTAGTGAGGCTACGGTTTCCATGAATATCTTACTCACCTCGTCCTCCCAGCCAACCGCCTTAACAAACGCTCCTGCCGCGAGGTAAAGTTGCTCTATGGCGTCATTGAACTCTGCCTTACCTAGGCTCTTAGGGTCTAGGTCAGCTACGAACACCACACCATCATCGTCTCCCACCAGCGCCGCCTTAGCTAGCCCTGTCTCTACGTTCATCTTAAGTAGGGAGTAGTAGAGCTTCAGCCTCTCGTCATTATTCAGGAACTTCGTGGGGTATAGCGGGTCGAGAACCAAGCGTATGAGCCCGTTGGGGTAGTCCGCTGCCACTTGGAGCTCGAGCACTGCGTTGGGGTGGAAAGCCCTAGCCACCTTAAAGTCCTCGCTCTCCTCGATCTCCACCTCCCACGGCCAGTCCACCGGGTTCTTAGCCATGTCGCTCCCTTCCTTTAACCACTTAACGAGCTGGTTGAAGACCCTGTCAATTAATTCCCTTAACCCTTCCTGTCCTTTCTTAGCAACGGATGAATTCTCTTGCATGGTTTATCAAGACTCTTACCTCGCTTAACTTTTAAGTGTTAATTTACTTCCTCAAAACCTGATTTTGGGAGGTGGTAACTGGTATGTGCGCGTTGCTTGCTTTCATGAGGCACGGTAAGGCCGAACCAAAGAAGCCGGGGATGTCGGACTTCGAGCGGAGACTAACTGATGAGGGTAGGGAGGACATTGAGTTAATGGCTAGGGCCTTACCCTTCAAGCCAAGCGTGATCTACCACAGCCCGCTGAAGAGGGCGGTGGAGACCGCAGAGATAATCTCCAGAGTTACTGGCGCGCCCATGAAGGAAGCGTGGGAACTCGAGCCCGAGCAGGCCTCGCTCTCGTCGCTCAGGGACCTTAACCCGCCGGAGAATGCCGTGTTAGTGGGTCACGCACCGAGCTTGACGGAGATAGTGTCAACGCTAATAGGTGGGGGTAAGCTTAAGCTCAAGGCCGGCGGCCTCGCTGTGCTTGACGTAGTCGACCTCGACTTAGGGAGGGCGACGCTCTTACTCCTAATAACCCCTGACTCGGCGAGGAGGTTGACTGGTTTTTCCCTAGAAGCCTAGTTCCTCGTAGAAGTCCGCTGGCTCGTCATTACCGGATTCCTTCCTCTCCCAGTAGCTGGCCCACTCCCTATGAACGGGTATGTCTGACCCAGTTCCCTTCCTTTCAGCCCTATCGATCCTCACTAGTGCTGGAAGGGGTGCCATCATCCCTAGAACCACGGCTTCGCCAGTGTTCAGTGATGGTAGGAGTTGAAGTAGTTCGTCGGAGAGCGTCTCGCTGGCTCTCTGCACGTATTGTTGGTCCCTGGGCTCCACGAGCTTCAGTATTATCTTGTTATTGGTTTGTGAGAGGGCATCCTCATCAACGTTCTTGGGCCTCTGACTAACTAACGCTAGCCCGACTCCGAACTTCCTTCCTTCCCTAGCTATCCTCGCTACGACGCCTTTCGTTAGTGTCTTCCTGTTGTTGGGTACGAGGACGTGGGCCTCCTCAATAACTGTCAATACGGGGATTGGGTACCCGTCACCCTTAACCACGTGCTTCTTCCTCTCGTTCAGTAACCACCAGAGGTAATGGTACGTGACCACATCAGCCACTACTTCATCAACGCTTCCCAAGTCAAGTACGTTCGCGTAGCCTGGCTTAACCACGGATTCTAGCCTGTCGGGGGCTGAGGGCGTTAGGACCGTGCCTCCGTAACTGTCCATTAACTCCTCGAGCTTATGTATCAGGTCGAGTATGGGTCCCTGGTCCTTCACAGGTATTACTTCGATGTGCTTACTACCTGTCCTACTTTTCTTGCCTGCCATGTCATAGTATGTTGTAAGCTTCTCTAACAATAGTTTGAGGAATTCATCTTTCCTCTTAAGCGCTTCACCCGTCTCGAACAGTTCCCTGTAGGCCTTCCTTAGGTACATCCTCTGTTTGGTCGCTCCTTCGTCAAGCTTCAGTAGGGCGTAGTACTCGCTAAGCGTTAGCTTAGCCGGGTGCATCATTGGTTTGATCAGGTTGGTTCTTCCCTCGACGACACCCCCATACTCTGAATGCATGTCAATCACTAGGGCAGTTCCTCTTAATTCGTCGACGATTCTTGAAAGGAGGACCGCGACGGTGTTTGACTTACCGGCACCGGTTATGGCGAGTATCGCTAAGTGCCTACTCACCATCTTGGGTATGTTCACGTAGAACGGGACGTTAGGGTGATTAACTAGCGTTCCTAGCTTCACCCACCCATCCTCAGTGGGCTTAACGAATATCTTCTTCAGTACCTCATCAGATGCGCTGTACACCTTAGCAGCTGGGCGGGGTGGGTAGCGTGGAGTGACTAGCTCACTCTTCCTGCTTAGAAGCGTGTGGAGCCACGACAGTATCCTTGCCTGCCCGATCATATACTCGTGCCTCTCCGCACCGAATTCCGAGACCGTCGTAACGAACTCTGGGCGGATAGACATCACCGATATCATGGGGTTACCTATTGCTGACCTCTCAACAATACCTAAAGCATAGGAGGGTTCGGAGTCGAAGTCATACTCGACAAGCACGTACTCGCCTACGTGTACGGGGCGCATACACGTGAACGTTATCTGGGTGTGGCTCGTCTCACCTATCACGTACCCGAGGTGCTCGCCGAGCACCCAATTACGTGGTTTAGGGTTACTCACCTTAGCCATTCCTCAAGCACCTCCCTACCAGTTAATAAAGGCGGGAGCCCTAAAGCCTGAATTATTATTGAAAGGGTAGTGTTTGGTATCCTAGCGATCTTATCCGCCTCGAAGAGCGGGTACGGGTACCCCTCAGTCGAGACGCTGGCTAACGCATCCATGACGGAGCGCATGAAGCCCTCATCTACTGCTGGTCCGCTCCCTTCAAGCACGGGGATCTCGACTTTGAGAACTGGGCCGCCAGAGGCGAGCCTTACGTAAGAGACCGCGACCTTAACCCTCGAGTAGAACTCGCTAAGGCCCTCGACCTCGGGAACCTGCTTGATCCTGCGCACACCACCCCTCTCCCCGACCTCGGGGAAGATTGGTTTCGAGAAGCCGGGCTCCGTTGTTAGGTACTGGAACATCATTATGTCGGGCGGGAGGATCTTCCCTTCCCTGAGGCCCTTGAAGTAGTGGGAAGTCCTGCTTCTCTTAGACACGTAGATGAGCCTGGCTCCTCTCCACGTGGCCTCCCTTAGGAGGGCCCTGATCGCTGCTAGCTTCTCAATATACTCCGCCGCTGTCATGGCGTCAACACGCATGTCGGGCGGCACACTATCCAGCCTAACCTCCCTACGCGCCACTAGAGGCTCTTCCCTGAGGATTTCAGGGTTCTTGATGCCCTGCTCAACACCCTCTACTATTCTCCTGAAGATGTCTGGCCCTGAGGATGTCTTTAGCGCCTTTGCCGCCCTGTCGAAAGTGTACCCTCCGCCCTCACCGCGTGGTCTGGGCTCTATTATCACTGACCTAAGGGAGCCATCAGCAAGGATTAACTTCACGCCCTTAAGTGCGGCGACGGCCCCTACCTTGGCCTCGAGGGTCTCACGAAGTATTCCCACCCGCCCTCCAGCAGGCGATGAGAGTATAGCATCAACGTCAGCAACCACTAGCGTCTCAGGTAACCACCCTCTCGTACCTCCGTACCTGTACATTATGGTTGCTGCCGATATGGCGTAAATGGTTATTCCCTGGTACTCCCTTAGAGCCTCCCCACCATCGACACCTGCGAGAAAGTCTTGAGATGCAGGCTTTGGTCTGTACGTGACCCACTCCCTACGCACCTCCTCACGTATTCCTTTCTTTGCAAGTAACTTGACCTTACTCAGGATCTCCGCCCTCTTCCTTAGGGCTACGCGGACCACCTCATCATTCAGTGTGTTAGGTACCCTCATTGTTAGGGCGTCACCTCCACCTCCTCGACCTGGGAGTACACATCCTTGCTCACCCTGAATATCGCGTCGGCAGCCTCCTTCACGTCCTCGTCGTGAGTAACTATTATTAGCTGGGAGATTATCCTGCCTTCCCGGAAGTTCTTGAGGACCTCGATTAACTGCTTCCTCCTCTCATCGTCTAGGTACTCGGTTGGCTCGTCCAGTATGAGGAAGCCTAGCCTGCCTTTAGAGACTACCTGGTGGAGTGCTAGGAGAGCTGAGAGCGAGACAACTACCTTCTCACCACCCGATAGTCTGTTGAACTCAACCCACGTGCCGGGTAGCGTGGGTGATGAAAGGTTAACGTTTAAGTCATCATCTATTCTCACATCTGAGTAGCTGGTGTTGAAGAGCTCTAAGTACTTCCTCATTAACGCCTCTATGCTCCTCAGTGCGGCCTGCCTCAGGAGCTTGGGGGCGCCGTCAGGGCTCAGCACATTGCTCCTCAGCCAGAGCAGTACCGCAGCCTTGAAGAGAGCTTCCCTGTACTCTCTCACATCCTCCTTAGCTAAGCTCACCCACTCCTCAAGCTCCTCCCTCCTCTTCCGAAGGGCTTTTAACTCAGCTTCCCTACCAGCTAAAGCTTCCCTTAACTTCTCCACCTTCCCCCTCACACTATCGGCAAGTTCCCTTAGCTTACTGAGTTCCTCAACCACAGGCCTCAGCTCCTCCATCCTCTTCCTTACCTTAGCGAGTTCCTCCTCAAGCCTCCGGACGTCATTAACAGCTCTCTTAAGTTCCCCCGCACGCTCCTCGAGCCTTGTCCTCAGCACCGCAGCCTTCTCCGCCATTCTAGCCGCTTCCTCAGCCTCCTTAATCACCTCATCCACACCCTTGCTTAGGTCGAAGACATTCAAGAGGGTCTCCTCAAGCCCCTTTCTCTCAGTATGAAGCTCCCTCAGCCTTCCCTCAAGCTCAGCCACCCTAGCCTCAAGCTCTTCTGGTGATGAGGAAGCAATTATTGTCTCTAGCTTCTCGAACCTGCCAGCGTCCTTCTCTGCTGGGGCTAGGCGCGCTTCCTCAGCCTCAAGATCCTTGACATGTCTCTCAAGCTCCTTGATCTCGTCCTCAAGCTCGTCGAGCATGTCTTTGAGCCTCTCCTCATTAGCCCTTAGCTTACTTAGCTTCTCAACCTTCTTCGAGGTCTCGCCTAGCCTAGCCTTAACCTCCTTAAGCACCTCTAACCTAGCCTCGACTCTACGGAGGGAGCTCTCCACCTCCCTAATCCTTCGGGTGACTTCGGAGCGCTCGCTTAGGGCCGCCTGTATCTCGAGTGCTAGCTTCTTCATTAGTTCCTGAACCCTTCCCTCATCCAGTGGCGAGCCGCAGAGCGGGCACTTGCCAGCCTTACCTGCTTCTCCGGATCTCATTAACTCGAGCTTCTCGCGGGCTGAGGTGGCTAGAGCCTCTAACTCACCCTCCCTCCTCCTAAGCTCGTCCAGCCTTGCCCTTAGTTCCGCCCTGTCCGACTCGAGCCTGTTCTCCAGGTCCCTCACGGCGTTCTCGACCAGTTCGAGGCTCAGGTCCGGTCCCGGACGTATGCCCACGGTGTTTGCGATGTTAATTAGGGTTCTCCGCACTTCCTCCTCGAGCTTGAGTGCTTGGTCGCTAATGCTTTCTAGGGTCCCCCTTATTCTTCCTATCTCCTCGCTTCTCTCCCTGAGCCTCCTGCGCATTTCGTCGAGCTCAGACCTTACCTCAGCTAACCTTGCTAAGGTTTCCTCGATTCCCTCAGGGTATTTTGACCTTATGTTTTCCAGTTCCGTTAACGCGTCCTTAACCCTCCTCAACTCCTCCTTGAGCGTCGCTAGGTTCTCCTCCACGTTGCTTAACTCCTTCAGAACCTCCCTTAGCCTGCGGACAGTCTCGAGGTATTCGCCCTTCCTTGATTCCTTCTCTACATGCGCTAGGAGAGCCTCTAGCTCCCTAACCTCGTCCTCTAGGGCTTTCACCCTTTCGCGTGCTGTGCGTAGCTCTACCTCCAGCCTCCCGGCGATGGACTCCGCTTTCAGGAATTCCTGCTCGCTTGCCTCGAGTTCCTTAATCCTCTTCTCAATTTCCTCCTTCTTTGAGGTTGCTTCGCTTAGCTTGGCCCTTAATTCCTTAACCGCCTCTTCAATGACCTTCAGCTCCTCCTTAACCTTCCTTAACTCCTCCTCGACTTCCTTGAACCTCACTAACTCCCTCCCCATCTTCTCCTTGGCTCTCCGGATGCTGGTGTCCTTAGGCATGACGTCTACCTGCGCCAGCGCCCTCCCGCCCGCTACGACTGCGTACTCGCCCAGCTCCTCCCACGCTGTCCTGTAGGCCTCTAGCTCCAGCAACTTGTCGATTAATTCCTTCCTCTGAGCCCCGCGTAAGTTCCCGAAGAGGTTAGTTACGCTTCCCTGCCCGACTATCGCTACGGAGCCTAGGGCCTCGGGGCTTAGCCCTACGATCTCCCTTACCCTCGCCGTCACGTTCTGGTCGCCGAAGACCCTCTCCTTCCCGAACCTCAGCGTGGCTGATGACCTGCCCCGCTTCGAAATAACTCGCTCCACGAATAGCTCCTCCCCGGCAACGTCGAGCCAGACCCTGACCGTGGCGTCCGTAGCCATAGCGTTGATCAGGTATGCGCGCTCACCGCGCCTACCCCTCCACCCCGTGCCTGTTAACGCAAAGAATATTGCTTCGAGGATGCTTGTCTTGCCAGCACCGTTCTCACCAACGATAACAGTCACACCTCTATCGAAGTCAATGACTGTATGCCTATGTGAGAGGAAATTAAGGAGCTCGACCTTCTTCAGAGTTATCGGTGCTGCGGGCACTACCCTATCACCTCAGGAACGCGTCCAGCCCTCCCCTAGACCTCGACTTCCTTAGGAGAGTTGATGAGAGCGGTATTTCGTCCGCTATTCTCACCTTAGGTCTCCAGAAGTCACGCTCCGACAGTATCGCCTCAACCGCTGACTCCACGTCACCCGTTTCGATGCCTGCGAGGACGTTCTTGAGCTTAACGATGTTTCGGGCAACCTTAACCGCGGTGGGTCCTGGGTTGCCGGGGGCTGAGATCACGGAGGCGACTATGCTTACCTCATCGATCATCTCACCAGTGCTTAGTGCTTGGCGATCAGTCCG
>JAMOOZ010000189.1 GCA_027064885.1 Desulfurococcales archaeon | reverse complement strand
GGTTCCTGCCCAAGCCTTTCCTTGATTAGTGACTTGATCGCTGATACTTCGAGGGCGCCTGTGTCGATTTCCTCGATCCCGGGCGATATCTCTGCTACCTCAGCCAGCTTGTAGTCGACCTTCAGGTACACGTCCCTGCCCCTCAGCCTCTGCCTAAGGGCCCTCACTATCTCGTCGGCCTTCGGCTTGTCGTCAACCCCTATCACTACCTCAGCAACGAGTATCGCTCTCTCACCCTTAGCCGCTAGCTCAGCCGCCTTCGCCTCTATCCTCGCCCTCATGTCCTCGAGCACTGCCTCCACCTTATCGATGTTCAGTACCGCCGGCGTGTCTACCTTGCTCACAGAGGGTTCGTCGCCGCTCAAGTCGACTATGTAGAAGCCCTTCCCCTCCGCCTTGTACGTGCTTATCTCGCCCTTGTCGAGTATGTCGAGGCTCCCGGGGTAGGCGATGACCTGGCCCGTTCCCTCGCGCCTGTGAATGATCCTCCTGTGCAGGTGCCCCATAGCCACGTAGGCGGGTGTGTCGGGGAGCTCGTTTACGTCGAGGCCTGGCTCAAATGCGAAGAAGTTGCTTATGTTCTGGTGGAGCATAAGCACCTTCACAGCGCTGTTGTCGAGGCCTGAGACCGCCATCCTTATTCTCTCCAACAACTTCCCCTTCACCCTCTCTCCGTAGGTGAGGCGGTGGTTCCTCACACCAGCGACGCAGTACTCTCTGCCGCCTAGGTTGAAGCAGTCCTTCAGCGCTGTTTCGGAGTGACCCAGTAGCTTGAGCCCCGGGATAAGGAGGTGGACGGGTATGTCCCTCCTCTTCGGGGTATCGTGCTCCCCCAGCGTGGCGTAGACCCTTATGCCCCTGTCGGTGAGTGACCTGACCACGCCGATGACCTCCCTAATCACCCTGTTAGGCGGCCTCCACACGTCGAACATGTCGCCAGCCACGAGAACAGCGTCTACGTGATCCCGCATCACGACGTCCATAGCCTCCTTGAAGTGCTCCAGGATCTCATCAGAAACCCACGACAGCCCGTAAAGTGTCCTCCCGAGGTGCGTGTCAGCTAGGTGAGCCAGCAGCAATCACACCACCTAAAGCCAGGGATCAGTCTATACCGAGGGTAAAATCTATCAACCATAACTCCCTGAAGCAGGGCACAAGCTGAGGTATTACTCGGTGTCTTATTAAGTTGCCAGCTCGACCTACTGTCTAATGAATATCCTTCTAATCTTTCGCTGTGTACGCATTCACGAAAAGCACCTTTTTTCTGAGTTTCTCCTCTATGACAGCTATTACGTTGGGGTCTAAGAGGTCAACGATTTCACCGTCGCTCACTATGTTGATGTGGGGTAAGGTGTTTACCTCTATTCTCGCTTCTCCATCGTGGTAGAAGATATACAAGAGCCCGGCTTCCTTGAGTATAAGCACGTTATTGTATAGGGTCGAGAATGAAACTGTGGGAAACTCCCGCCTAACTTTCTCGAGTACCTCCTTCAGGCTAGGGTGCTTTGGCCCCAGTTCCTCAATTACCTTCACTATCTTGAGCCTCTGCGGCGTTACCTTGCCTCCCCTCTCCTTAATAGCCTCGATGGCCTTCTCAGCCCATCCCACGAGATCACCGTATGCGTTTGCTTTTCTGTGGATAATAAGTGCTGTTTAGTACTTACTTCTAATTAGAAATACTTATTAATTAGAA
>JAMOOZ010000188.1 GCA_027064885.1 Desulfurococcales archaeon | reverse complement strand
CCTCTCCACATCCTTAACACCCTCACCAATCTTCTCCGATATGAACTTCGCAAGCCTCTCGTGAGCCTCAAGATCCTTCTTAAGCTCTTTAATTAGGAACTTGACAGAGTTCTTCATCCGTTGCACTAAATCAGAAAGTCTCTCCTCGAAGTCCTTGGGCACCTTGACAGCTATCTTATCTGCAAGCCTCTTTATCACGTTCTCCGTCTCATCCATGACCTCATTAGGCGTGGCAAAACACCTTACCCACACACGATAGAGTGGTTTGAAGGTGAAGCCCATGTTCTTGAGGTCGTCCTTGACATTATATGTCTTCCCCCTAACCACCAAACAGAAAGGTCGGTCGATTTTCTTTTCCTCCCTAATGAGCGTGCTGACATCCAATTCCACATAGGGTGTGCTGAACTCCTTGGGAATGGCTATCGACTTCCCGCCAACACCAACACCTACGGGCACGTCAAACCCCTTCTCCTTTAGGTAGTTGATGATGTCCCTCATAACCTTGCCAGCCTTGCGGGATAGGTCAGCTACTATCCACTTCCCCTTTACCTTGACATCATTAACGTAGGGATTCTCCTTAAGAACCTCCACAAGGCGATCCACATCAACGCCTCTAACAAAGGAGTACCCCTCTGGGGCATATACAACGTAACCATCCTCCTCAAGCTCGATATAGTCACGGAACCACCAAGACATACCACCACCAAGTAGAAATACCTAGTTATACTTATTTTTTCTTTTTGTTGCATATTTCTTGGTGGAAACCGTGCCCTACGTATCCAAGGACATCATAGACGAGTACCTAGGTGACCTACTCAAGCTCAGAACTCCCTACAGCAAGGTCAAGGTGGAGTCGCCAGACCTACCCCTTAAGGATGAGAAGGAGGTGGAGGGGATCCTCAAGTTCCTTAGGAAGGTGTGCAAGGTGATCCACGTATACAACAGCGGGCACCCGTTGGGTAGGGGATTCATAGCGTTCTCATGCCACAAGAGAGTGGATGTCTCCATACACGGAGACTGGTCCCCAGAAAGAACCTACGTGAAGATATGGATAATGAAGTCGCAGGAGTAAAACCTATTATTTTTATATTAGGTGACCTACTCACCACCTATTAGGTACTCCAACCACTCCTCGATCCTCTTCCTCAGCTCCCTACGGTCGGGTGCGTACATTATCGTCTTGTACCTCCCCAAGGGAACCTCACTAGTGATCCCGTACTTATAGGGAGCCAACTTCCTAGCCCTAAGTATGACATCACCCCTAGGAGTCCAGCACACAAACACAGAACCCTTCTCGCCCCTCCCAGTCTCAACACATCTAATCTTCATCCTCACCACCTCTCATATAGTGAGAGGTCGAGCAACTTCGCATCCTTGTTGTATATGGCTCTTATCTCGTTGAACTTCCCATCTACGAAGAACCTCTCCTTACTGTACCCTACGTGCCTAGCATCCCTAACAGACAAGTCAATATCCGTGTCGCCTAGGTCGAACTCGACCTCCCCAATACCTTTGGAGAGCATCCTAACCCGCTTCCCATTAACCTCAAGCTCGATGTTGGCATCCTTAGGTATGAAGCACGTCACCGCATTAATGCCTATGTCTGGAAAGAACCTCTCAGAAGGGACACCGCCCACCATCTTACAGAACTCCTTAATCTTCTTAAGGAAATCCATTACTAATTCACCCTTATTCT
>JAMOOZ010000187.1 GCA_027064885.1 Desulfurococcales archaeon | reverse complement strand
TAGCGCAACTGCTATTCTACGGTGCCCGCGTCTTTAAGGTTAGGGGTCTTGGACGTGAAGACCCGACAGTAAAGCTCATGAAATTAACGTACGAGAAATTCGGATTTTACCCGTCCCCAAGCTTCGGACCTTTTAATCCCTACCAAATTGAGGGCCCGAAGGCAATATCGTATGAAATAGTGGAGCAGATGAACTGGGAGGTTCCTGACTGGGTCTTCGTACCTGTAGGTGCAGCATCCCTACTTACTGGCGTGTGGAAGGGATTCCGAGATTATCGTGAATTAGGACTCATAGACAGGATGCCGCGCTTGTTCGCTGTACAGTCAAAAGGCAATCCTCCCTTTGTTAGGGCATTCAAGGAAAGTCAAGATCCACACAATATCAAGCCGTGGGATAAGCCCCACACAATAGCCTGGGGACTCGAGGATCCGTATCCATGGGATGGTGATGCAGGAATAATGGCTCTAAGGACAACAAACGGGGACGCTGAGGAAGTAAGTGACGACCTAATACTCAAGGCCATGAAGTGGTTAGCACAATACGAAGGAATATTTGCAGAACCTTCCGGGGCGGCAGGACTAGCTGGCTTAATGGTGGCGCTTGAAGACGGTAGGGTGGGCAGAGATGATGAAGTTGTTGTACTAGTCACTGGTCATGGTTTAAAGGACCCAAACGTAGTCAAAGAAACTGTAGGAGACGCACCAATAATTAACCCGGACCTTAACGAATTCAAAGAAGTCCTAAGGAAAAGGTATGGCATTCAACTCTAATATAGGTTTTCCAATGTTTCAACTAACTTATCCTTTTAAGCCTAGGCCTAATGGGGATTAATGGCGGTTTTAGTGGCTAGGAAGCAACCAGCGATATCAATAAACATTGATGGAGGCATAATAATAGATTCAACGGTGGTCATAGATGGTCATGAGGATCTAGTGCCAAGGATCGTATCACACATTCACTCTGACCACACAAGAAGGCTCAGAACATCCATTCAAAAATCCAGCCTTCTCATAGGTACACCATTAACTCTGGAATGGCTGAAGGTTTTAGGCTTCAAAATTCCTGACTCGAAGATCGTGCCGTTGAATTACGACCAAAGCATAGAGCTAGGGAAGCTGAGAATATCGCTGAGGGAGGCAAACCACATACCGGGAACAGCCCAGGTCGTCGTAGAGACTGCGGACCAACGTGTAGTATACACGAGTGATTTCAAAAAACCAGGTGAACGAACACCTATTCTAAGTGCTGACACGCTGGTGATTGATGCAGTTTACGGTGACCCAGCCTTTCAAAGGCCCTTCGATGACTACATAGATGAGGTGCTAACAGATCTCATAAGAGAGTTACTTGCTAAGGGTCCCGTATACGTTTATGGCTACTATGGTAAGGTACAGGAGGTAATGGATATACTCAGGAGGAACGACCTAGACGCTCCCTTCATACTAAGCCACAAGCAGTACATACTAGCGAAAGTGGCTGAGAGGTTCGGCATGAACTTCGGAGATTACCTGCATGCTAATTCCAGGGAAGCAGAGGATGTAATGCGTGACGGTTGGTACGTATATTTCACGCACTTAACAGCCTTAAGACGTGCACCTAACGGATTAGGTAATCACGTATTGCTAAGTGGCTGGGAATTCAGTAAGCCCTTCAAGAGGCTCGGAAGCAGGAGGTGGTTAGTTGCCTTCAGCGATCATGCTGATTTCAT
>JAMOOZ010000186.1 GCA_027064885.1 Desulfurococcales archaeon | reverse complement strand
TTTTTCGGGCGCGAATGCCTCTAGTATGTCGACTACTTCAATGTTGGGGTACCGAATGTCCTCTCCCACATAGACAATATTGAGGGCCGTCCTGGTGGGGTCGTGAACTACTCGTCCGTCGGTATAGACGTATACTATCTCGCCATCATCTGGCCTTACGAGACCGCTCACTATTTTAAGGAGGGTAGTCTTCCCTGACCCGTTTGGCCCCATGACGTAGTTAATGCCTTTACGGAATACGAGATTCTCCACAACAAGCTCGAAGTACCTGTACCTCTTTCTCACTCCCTTGACATGTATTTCTTTAATCATCAATACCTCCTACTCACCTCCACCACAGCGACTTCGGTCTCGTAGGGGCCGAGGTAGGCACAGAGTCTCAGGAAAACGGCTCTGTTTGATCTGGTAGTGAAGGTATCTGTTTTATTGACTTCAGCGGGTAGGCCCTCTGTGACCGGCGATGCCTCAACGTATACTAGAGTCTTTGGGTCGATGGTTATGATGTAGGTGCCTCTACCAAAGGATACCATGAGCGAGGTGCAGTACATGTGCCTTCCTGGGTATGGCGGGGCAGTGATCTCAAAAACCGCGTGTGCCGGCGGCAGGTACCCTTCTAGGACAGTGTATGTCACGATCGCTGAGAGTGCTAGGGGTAGGAGGGCCAGAGTGGCTAATCTAGCTCTTCCATTCAATACCCATCACCTTCATGAGAGAGACTAGATTAATTATGAGGAGGGCCGCGCCGTAATAGAATACTCTGTCGGCTAGATCTATACCTATCGGCGATGCAGGGGTTACGAAAACCTTAAAGCAATCTACCTTAGTTGAGAGACCTAGAACAGCACCCAGAGAAGAGAGGAAAGCGAGGAATGCGGCGAAGGAGCTCCGGAAAACCAGGGAGTAAAGGGATGCCAGGGAACACCATAAGATAACGGCTGTCATGATAGACGTAGTGGTCACTAGCCAGGAATCTGCTAAGCCGCCGGGCCAGCCGAGAATCCACGCAATAGCCGCGGCTGGCGCGGAAGCAACCAAGGCAGAATACGTAGCAATAGACATAGCGAAGGAGTACCTGATCATGAAAGCCCGGGCCCTGCCCCCGTACGCAAAGATCTCCGTAAAGAAATAGCCGTCCTCAATGGCCCTGGAAATAATAACTGTCGGGGGAATTGCTGACAGCATAGCCATAACAGCCGTAACTGGGTAGATGAAATACCAGAACACATAAGTGACGGTAGAATTGTCGCTTACAGAGGATGCATCTTCATGGCTGGTACCGTCTACCGTGATAAGGGAGACGTTGACCCACCCCTCAATAATTGAGCCCTCAGAGGCCCTCACCGCGTAAGGGAAAAGACCAAAGACTATGGCAAGGATGACCGGGAGGATGGCGGAGGCTATGAGGAAGGCGTAGCTTATCTTGTACGACAATATCTCCCTAATGGCGAGGTACTTCACGACCTTCACCTACGCCTCCTCAGCTTATATGTGGCGAATGCCGCGACTACTAACACCGCGACCCCGGCAACAAACAGGGCTAGGCGCTCGTAATCAATGTAGGCCACATACCTCGGGTAGTCGCTCATAGACGCTATCAGCGGGATGTACCCATTATCCACGAACGCACTTCTTTTTATCACTAGGTACGCGGTCTCATTAATCGGCACAATACCCCTAACTATCCTAACAGGTATGTGGTAAACAAAGTCAA
>JAMOOZ010000185.1 GCA_027064885.1 Desulfurococcales archaeon | reverse complement strand
CTGCTCTATGATGAAGCCCAGTACCGGTGTCTGCACCCTACCAGCGCTTAAATTCCGGTTCGGCCTACAGCAGTCGGGTAGCTCGATCTTCTTTATCTTTCCACGCTGTATCTTCCTCATGAGCTGGGGCGAAAGTATACGGGCGCAATAGTATGGCCAGAAGTCCTCCTGCAGCTTCTGTGATAAGGCGAATCCAAGCCACCTATCCTCAACCCTCCTCACGATCTGGGCTTCTACAAGGTTTAGGTCGAAGCTCCTCGGTTTGCGTAGGGCTTCAAGTATCGCCTTACGGGTTACCTCGTGGAACTCTATGCGTAGAATCTTCTTCGTATAGGGTTCTAGTAGAACCTTTAGATCATAGCCTATCTTCTCTCCCTCAGTATCGGGGTCGGTGCCTATGAGTACTAGATCTACCTCGCTGGCCAGCTCCCTCAGGGACTCGACTACGTCGAGCTTCCGGGATATATCCCTACTATCACATCTAGGGCAACGGTCGGTCTCGGCGGTGAACTGGTAGCCGCACTTATTGCATCTCTTTATATCGGTGTAGACTGGTAGGAAGTAGTTGTTGACCCGAAGTACACCATAGTTCCTGAACCCGGTGTCAACGGCTAGATCGTATACGTGTCCTATACTGGCAATGATCGATAAGACGTATTCGCCCGTAGCCACGTCATAGACGATCATGCCGTTGTCGAGTATCCGTACGGAGGGCTTTCCGAAGAAGTTGGCTATTGTCCTAGCCTTGTTCGGGGACTCGACGATCATGAGGGCCGACTTAGAGACCTCTACTAGTTCTCCCGGCGGCAGTTCTCCGCGGAGTATCTTGCCGACTTTTACCCTCTCCTCATTGATCTCCTTCATAAGCTTGTCTAGGTCGATTTCCTTCAGCGGCTTGATCTCGAAGTCCTCGAATAACCAGCGCATCCTCCGGATCAGTCCGTTGAGGAGCCTCCGGTCATCGACGAATATGATGGATAACCCCTTGGTTATACCGCCGGGGTATAGCCTCGAAGTCCTCCCACTAGCCTGTATATACGTTGCTACGTCGGGGATTAGGAGGAAGTGTCTACCCTCCTCCTCGATGAGGGCTATGTCGCCCCTACTCTTGAGCTTTTCCCATATCTCGGGATCGTTTAGTAGTTTTACCGCCTCATTATAGGCTTCGACCAGCATCCGTAGAAGCGGGGTCTCCTCCACGGTTTCTCCGGCAAGCTTCTTCTGGAAGTCCTCCGTCAGCTTCATAATGGCTCCCTGGCTTATCCTGCGTAGCCTTAGGGAGAGCCTACCGATCATTATTTCTATTCTCCTCTTCTCGTCGCCCTCAAGTACATCCCTGATTATTGATAGTATTCTTATGATGTCGAAGGGCCTAGGATTCTCGAGCCTACTACTAAACTTATGTCTAGGTACTCCTAGGAAAACGGCATACTTCACCCGGTCCGGCAGGTCCAGCCCCCTAACCATTACTCCATAATAAGTCGCTACTCCAACCAATACATCGATCTCGCTCCGGGCGAAGGCGTCTAGTAGCTGGACGCTCTTCCGTGCATGGAATGCCTCTGCCTTCAACCCGGTCTTCTCCGTTATGAGCCCTGCTATCTTCTCAGCGTATTCAACACCCTTATCAAGGGGTACGAATACAAGGCCTCCTCCGCCGAGCCTACCGATGATATTTATGGCTTCCTCCTCAATACTGGTCTCCGGAACAT
>JAMOOZ010000184.1 GCA_027064885.1 Desulfurococcales archaeon | reverse complement strand
CCAGTACTGCGTCGGGGCTCAGTTAATAAAGCGGTTCCGGCGCAACCTCATTACCTTCAATATGCAGGAATTATGTAGATACTAGCTATGGGTATCCTTCCCGAGATACCTGAGTAGGTCGGGTGAGTACTGTTCGCCGTCGGCACCCTCCTAGCAATCAATGCCGGGAAGGGCCTGGCCGCTAAGAAACATGATGCCGACCTCGCCAAGAGGTACGGGAAACGGCTAAGCATGTTCGGGCTTGCGCTTTACTTTTACGTGATCCTCTCGATAGCCTTCTCCCTCTTCTCAACGCTAACAACCAAAGCATTCAGTGTGTCGCTCAAGCTCGTTGTCGACGGGCTAGACCTAGCGTCAATACTCACCGGTGTCGTGTACCCCCTCCTCGTGATGGGGGATATCATACGCTGTCTTCCACGCGAGGAACAGCAGAATAGACGAGCCTCTCATGAGAGAGGGAAAACTGGCTATGAAGGTGGCGGAGAAGGAAATGGGGCTACGTAAAGAGATTAAGGAGGTAGCGAGGCCTTCCTCACCGCTGCAGGTAGCTGATAAGGCGGTGAGAAGCGTTAGGGAGATGACGAAGCTGTTTACTGAGGAAGAAGAGAAGAAAGAGAGCGACTGAGGACCTGACGCCTACACCTATATCCAGATAATCCTCAGAATCAGCATCTGGATCACGCATGGCACGTTCCTCCCGAGCGGGGAGAAGCCGCTGTAGGTTCCCAGGTATTTCACCGACACCTCATCGAGGGTCCTAACCTCGGCGTCACTCAGCGTCACCTCCGCCGCCCTAGCATTGCTCAGCACATGGTAAACTTTTCGGGCACCCGGTATCGGGACAGCGCCCTTAGCTACTAGCCACGCCAGTGCTGTCTGAGCGGGGGTCGCTCCGTGATCAGTTGCGATCTTTTTCAGCGTAGTCAAGAGTTCTGTGTCGCGCGATGCCCTTCTGTAGACAGGGTCCGTTAGCCTGGCAAAGTTCCTTCCCTTAACCTCGCCTGTTAAGGCACCCTTTGCTAGCGGCGACCACGCAAGAACACCTATCCCCTCCCGCTTAAGGTACGGTATAAGGTCGTTCTCTGGGGCACGGTATGCCAGGCTGTACTGGAACTGAACTGAGACAATGTCGTGCTTCCTCAGACAAGCCCTAGCTTCCTCGACATCCTTTACAGGGAAATTACTCAGGCCTATGTACTTGATTAGGCCCTCATCCACCGCTTCCTCAAGACCGCGGAGGACTTCGCACAGCTTACACCACTTGGGCGGGGGCCAGTGGATCTGATACAGATCAATGTAACCTGTCCCAAGCCTCTTCAGTGACGCCCTTAGTGATTTCAGCGCTCTCTCCTTGCCGGAGGCGTTAAAGCCCGCGAGCTTCGTGGCGATGACGACTTCTTCTCTCGGGATCCCCTCGGCCCTTAGCGCCTCACCCAACAATTTCTCGGATAAGCCATTGCCGTAGATCTCGGCAGTATCGAAAAGCGTGATCCCGTGCTCGACAGCTGCACGGACTATCTCTCTTGGGGTCGAGCTAAGTTCTCCCCACGCCTTTTGGCCGAATTGCCACAGCCCCAGACCAATAACTGATACCTCTGGCCCGTGCTTGCCTAGGCGGGTGTATCTCATTAATTACACCTTAGGCACTAGTATCAGTGACTAAAGTGATGAAGGCAGGCGTCACTGATCGCTGATGACATACCCCGGACTGATTTACTTGCTCA
>JAMOOZ010000183.1 GCA_027064885.1 Desulfurococcales archaeon | reverse complement strand
GAAGAATATTCCGCAAGAATTTCATTAATTCCTAACTCCCTCCACGTTCCAAGCCTGCCTACGCATTTAATTCCGTAATCCGCTAACACATTAATAATGTCATCAATACCTTCACGCTCCCCCAAGTAACCATAACGCTCAAAGTGACTTCGAACGAACAAAGGGTTCCTCGTGTTTAGGCCAAGTCTTTTGAAGTCAGCCATGACTTTTTGACGTACGTCTGGATTGAGCTTCCCCATTAACTGGGGTACGAAGGCATAAGCTAAGGTTAGGTCTTCCTTACCTAGGTTTAGTTGAGGATACAGAAGCTTAAGTGGCAGTGTAATAATAGCGGACGAAACAAACCTCCGCTTACCAAGAAACCATATGCGTGGCTCATAAGCACCCCTTACAATAACTACCGTTACGTATAACGTTGCATATTTTGCTGGGAAATTATACCTGGCATTGGAGTGAGTAGTCTTGTTAATAACATATTCCAATGGAAGAGAATTTACTATTTCTTCATACCTTATTAAGCCATGTGGTAATACATAGATAGTTTTCCCCTTAGCATTCACATACCTTAAGTCACCGAAGAATGCTTTCGTAGTCATTCTATTTTGAGAAACTAGTTTCCTAAAGAGAGAGCACCAACCTCCACTGACGTACCACTTCTTTCCTACTAGCTCTTTAATCCAGTCACGCTGAATGCGTACCCTACCCTCACATGTAACCTTGTGTCCATAGTCGCTTTCTGTTCCAAGGAGTTCTCCCTCCAGGCTTAGTTCTACAGATGTTCCGCCCAGTGCACTTATCGTGTCAGGGTCGTTAACCCCAATTGGCAACCGATCAACACATCGCCTTAGAAAGTCCCACCCGTGAAGCACACTTCCTCCAGGCCAGAAGTCGAACACTAAACTGCTATTGAGTGTGTTTTCTCCTCTTCTCAATATTGTGGTCGTTAGTGAAAGCCCTAAGTATACTCTGTTAACTCTCCTTACTGTACTCAGCGCCCTTCACCCTCCCTTGTGACGGGCTTTATTCTCTTTGAGTACCATGTACCACTATGTGTCCTGAGGTGATGCATTAAGTCCTCTGGAGTGAAGAAAACAGACATTTCTTCACTCACCACGGAGATTACCTTTCCTTCAGGGCATATCTTATCTATGTCCGAACATACAGGACATAGAAGAAGACCTGTTACTTTATCCCGACACGTCTCTATGGTCATGCCTGCGTAACTTACCTTAACCCTTTCCCATTGTGGTTCCCATGTCAGCGACATTATACAACTCCTACCAATAAGTACTAAATTAAGCTAAGCTTTAAACCTCAACTCAAATTCCTCAGATAATTAGTAAGGCACTTATCCCGAAACTGCGTGCCTTAATGATTTTATTTTCCTTTCGATAGCCTTCCTTATGAAGTCACTACGGCTACGGAACTTCCCTGAACTAACCACTGTGTCTATTTTACGGATAACGGACTCCTCAAGCTTTACCGAAACAATCATTGTCTGCCCTCTATCCACGCACCTCACCAGCACTTTATGCTATTGTGATTCAAAGTTAAAACCTTAACCTTGGAATAATACGTAATAATGCTTACGGGTGAGTCATACCTTAATTCCTTAATACAGTCCTCGATGTTTATATTTTAAGGTCTTTTTGAAGAGGGACTTACGCAACCACACCCACACCATTATGCTGAGGTATTGCATGCCTTAAAAACAATCCAATGCCAGAGAGAAGTTGGTGCAAAGGTGTGGACGATGCCTTAACAGCTATCACGAGGTATTTAGTGGTTAAGAGGTTAGCGGGGGATACGATAACGATCTTAGCCGTCAAGGAATACTTAGTTGATGGATTGTCTCCTAGTACCATAGGTCATAAGTACAGGATCTCCAAGTTCAGAGTCAGGGGATACGTTCAGAGGGTTATGGATAAGGCGAGGAATCACATGATTGCCGCATCCATAGTTAAGCGCGTGTTTCCGTATATAATGAACATTGACCCGGTTATCCTTCGGGTGAGCGGTAAGTACCTGTGCTTAATATGCAATCAGCAGTTACGTCCCGAACAAATAGAGCATCATATTAGGAGGAAACACAAGGACGTAGTTCAAGACATAGTGACCCAGATAGTTACTAATGTGAGACGTCACTACAGACAGGGCTAAGTCATCTTGGGTAACTCCTCATTTAAATTAGGCTCGCCTTACAGTACTCAAATGTGATTAGTGTGTGTAAATGCGAGGGTCTCGGGAAATTCAAGGAGTACAACGTGTTCAAGCCTATAGTACGGCCTAAGGCACGCGTGGCTTTAGTGTATCCTAGTACTTATCAAGCATCGATAACTAATCTCTTTACACACATAGCTTACTTCTACCTTTATGAGAAGTTCGACAACATAGTTGTCGACAGATTCACTCTAGATAATCCCAACAAGGGAGCGTTAACGGGGCTTTCCCTGAAGTCATTTGATTACGCATTAATTTCAATTGGCTTTGAATTTGACCTGCTAGGCCTGGTTAGAGTGCTGGACGCTAACGGTATTGAACCCTTGAAGAGACTTAGGAGGAGTAAAGGCCCGGTTCTAGTGGCTGGCGGACCCCCACTAATGGCTAATCCCTTGATAGCTATTGGAATAGCTGATCTAGTGTTTGTCGGCGATGGTGAGCTACTGCTGGAGGGACTATGTGATGCGTTAGAGCGAGAGTCCCGAGACCTTGACACCCTCCTGGATTCCTTGGAGTCCTCAGGTCTTCGGGATAGCGCCTTCACAGGTAATGAGGATAGCGTTCGTAGGGCACGGGTTAATGACCTGAATACCGTGTTTATTCCTAAACCTTTGATAAGGTCCTGCAATACGAACCCCGTGTATGGTGATGGTTATTACATAGAGGTAAGTAGGGGTTGTCCCTGGCTCTGTCCCTTCTGCATGGAGTCCCACGTCACTTACCCGCCTAGGTATAGGGACTTGAAGCTAGTGAAAGAGGCCATTTTAGAAGGTTCGAAGTTCGTTAGGCAGAAACGTGTGGTGTTCTATTCGCTCTCATTCTTCGATTATCCGAATTCCGTTGAATTGCTTGAGTGGCTTTTGAGCGAAGGCTACAGGTATTCCATACCGTCAGTGCGATATCACACGCTCGACGAGAATAAGGTGCGACTAATTCAAGCGGGCGGACAAAGAACGCTGACCCTGGCTCCCGAGACGGCATGCCCGCTGGCGGCCTCGCTGCTGAATAAGGAGCTCGATCTTGATAAGCTTAAGTCACTGACATGTAGTGCTTTGAAGGAAGGAATGAACGTCAAGTTCTACTTCATGTTTGGGAGTCCCGGGGAAGGTGAAGATGCCGGTAAACTTGCTGGCGCACTAATCAAGGATGTGGCGCGGGTGTGCGGTGCTGAGCGTGGGCGTATCCGGGTGAGTGTGAATCCCTTAGTTCCGAAATCAGGAACACCTATGCAGTATGTGCCACTCATTTCTAGAGAGGAGTTTAACCGTAAGCTCCGCCAGCTGGAGGAGGAGATTAAGGGACTTGGTGTCCGTGTTGAGTCCTACGATTGGGAGTGGGCTTGGGCGCAGGCACTTCTTTCCTTAGGCGGGGAGTGGGCTTCAGAATTCATTGTGAAGTGGGCTAGGCGCGGGTTAGGGTTAAGCGCGTTTAGGGCGGCTATGAAGGAATGCATTCCTGACCCTTACTTCCCACTTAAGCCTAGGAACACGTCAACACGTGTGCCCTCCGACATCGTGGACTGGGAACTTAAGGAAGTTCTGAGAAGGAAGGGAGAACAACTGCTTCATGCAACTACATACTTATGAGTCCCGACCTAACAGCAGCCATTACGAAGTCCATCACGTGAGGTGAGTTCTCGTCCCCCACAACCTCGTTACCTATATACATCTTAACACCAACCGTAACACCGTTCTTCCTCTTTATGACTATGCGCACCTTAGTGTCCTTAAAGACTTCCTTAATGTCCTCAATCGATACTGTCCTGTAGAGAAGGGCCTGCCCCAGTAATTTTATCGCCTCCTCCCTGAGTCCCGTGCACCACGGCGACTTCAGAGCTTTTTTAATGAATTCAAGCAACACTACTTTGTCAGGGGCACGCTCGTGGAACATATAAAGCAGACTCATTAAGTCATAGCACCCCATACTCGAAACCAATGAGGAAACCACAGGCTTAGGTAATCTAACACCTATCTCCGATGCCCTTCGGATTATGCTGGCGGAACCCACAATGTTCGTAAATATTTGGAGTAGCTCGGGCGGTAACTCAGTGTACTGTCTCGAAAGAACGTTAACGACTGTAGTGAGGGCCATGTCTAAACTGCTCATGAATAATGAGCCTAACGCGGTCATAAAAGGCCCCGGGTCCCCTGACTCAGCATAGATGCTCATACTCCTCTCTAGTGTCGTGACAGTATAGTTTAAGTCGCGGCTATTCTCCTTCACACACCTAGCCAGCTTGACCGCATCGTGAAATACTGAGGCGTCTGTACACTTAATGCTACTGGTTCTCCTAAACATCACTCCCTCCCCTAAAATCACTTGTGTGCGCAGTAGTGTATTTAAGGCAAGACCTTCTTTAGCGCCTTAGAGGTTTTACCTTCATTTTATCTTAAGGTATCCCAGTGCTTCACATATTTCTAAGATCCACCCAGCCATTTCCCTGGCTATTTCATCGACAGCATACTCCGGACTAGCGTTCACACCCCATGCTTCTCTCAGAGCCTTGGCCGCTAGTTCCGCGTCGATCTTCCATCTTAGTTCTTTGGCTAATTCACTTAATACTTCGCCGAGAACCTTCCCCTTACCTACTCGATCAACCACTTCCTTCAAGTATTCACTAGTTGGCATTAATGCTTCTCTCTCCTCACCTTTCAATAGTTTTAAGTACGTCAATAGGGGTGCATAATCCTTCACGATCTTTCCTGAAGCCAGGAAAGGTCTTCTATCCAAGTGTTTACCCAAAGTAAGTTAATTGTATTCTCAACCATTAATGTTTAGGGAGGTGAGAAAATGAAGGCTCTCGTGTGGAACGGTGAAGCGGTTGTTGAGGAGAGACCAATACCACCGATTCCTCGGGGATGGGTTTTAGGTAAGGTGTTAGCGGCATCGCTTACCTCCATCGACGCGGCCGTGACTTCTGGCACGCTCCCTGTAATTCCCGGAAGGATTCTAGGTAGCTACGGGTTAATCCGTATTGTTGAGCCGGGCGTCGATGCATCTTTCGGGCCGGGTGAAGTGGTTGGTGTCACCCCCCTGAGTTCTTGTGGCACCTTAGCCATAGATCTTGATGGCGTTATGAGCGAGTATGCGGCAGTACCTTCCGATACACTCATCGACGTAAGTAGGGATGCTACGAAAGGAAAGAACCTCTGGAAACTACTACTCATGCTGGAATTTTCGTTTGTTCCGGTACTCGCGGATATTGTGGAAGGTAAGGACATACTAATACTTGGAACCGGGATAAGCACATACATTATCGCTAGCTTCCTGAAGAATTACTCAAGGATAACAGTCATTGGTAGAGAATCACCATTCCTCAAGAGGCTAGCTGGCCTAGGCATTAAGGTACTTTCCGCAAGGAAACACCTTAGTAAGGAAGGATTGCTGTTCGACGCTGTCATACTCTGCGCGATACATTCATATATGGCGATGGCTAGTCCGATGTACCTCAGGAGTGGTGGGGCATTAGTGCTTCCGCCCAACACACCGCATGGCAAGCTGGTTCTGTCTTACCCCAACACGCTTTCTAAGATAGTAATTGTGAGGCCAGAGCATGGAAGCCTGCGTGATGGTGAAGAAGTACTGAAGGAGGTGGGTGCTAACCTACTGGAATCAGTGATTGGTGTAACAAAGTCGTTTGAGGAGGTAGGAATGTTAAGGAGGCATTACGCCCGTATTACATATACTGGAGGGGGAGGCAGTTAACTATAAAATATGTGTTCAGGCATTATCCTCCTTTTTTCCTTAGGTATGTGCTTCTTAATTATCTCGGATAGTATGCGTATACCCTCCTTAATTTCCTCTGGCTTAGGGAAGCTGAAGTTTAGCCTCATAGTGTTCCATCCCGCGCCGTTAGCGAAGAACGATGAGCCGGGCACGTAGGCTACGCCAGCCTCAAGTGCCTCCGGCAATAGCTTCTTGGTATCGATGTCATAGGATGGCAGGAATACCATTACAAATAGCCCGCCCACAGGCTTAGGCCACCAAGCACCCTTCACCATGTACTCATCAAGAGCCTCTAACATAGCATCCCTCTTGACCTTGTACAACTTCTTAGCTTTCTCTATGGTCTTATTGACTACGCCTCTCCGTATAGCTTCCATAGCTATGAACTGAGTAAGCGTTGCCGTGTGTAGGTCGGCAGTTTGTTTTGCACGCTCGAGGACATCTATCACGTATTTGTTGCCTATGATCCAACCTATCCTTAGTCCAGGTGCTAGGATCTTGCTGAATGTGCTCATGTATACTACTCGGCCCTCCTTGTCCAGCGTCTTAAGTGGGGTAACGTCTACGTTCTCGTCATAAACGAAGAAGGAGTATGGGTCGTCCTCAATTATTACTAGGTCGTACTTCGACGCTATCTCTAGTAAGTGTTTCTTCCTCTCTAAACTCATCGTTACGCCTGCCGGGTTATGGGCTACTGGGATCGTGTAGATAAACTTTATCTTTCTTCCCAACCATATTAGGCGCTTTATCTCCTCCTCTAGAATATCTGTCTTCATGCCGTACTCATCGATAGGTATGCCAGTAATTCCTGGCTTAGATAACCGGAAGGCGTTCAGCGCTGCGAGGTAGGTCGGTAACTCAACTACTATCTCATCGTCTTTCTGAATAAACGTGCGTGAGAGTAGGTCAAGTGCCTGCTGGGATCCTGAGGTCACTAGTATTGAGTCATCGTCGTTGATCTTCACTCCCTTAGACCTCATGAAGTCTAAGAGGGTCTTCCTGAACTCCGTTACACCTGCCGTGGGCGAGTACTGTAGGGCTTTATCACCTGCGTTGTGTATTACGTCCCTCGCTATCTCAGCTAACTCTTCCTTAGGGAATACTCGAGGGTCTGGAAGACCTCCAGCTAGGCTTATGATCCTCTTACCTTCTGTGAGTTTAAGTAGTTCCCTAACCTCGGACGCCCTGAATAATTCTGCTCTATCGGCTAGAAGTTTCTCGTATTTAACCAAGTGTTATGCCCCATCATAAATTAGTGTTGAGTTATTTAAATCTTAACTACCTTATTTTAACGCTAACTCATTTCTTTAAAGCAGGTATGAACTTCAGTCCATAGTATATTAAGCCATAGGGGTCATCGCTAGAATACCTTCTTAGAACGGCTTCCACCCTGAGACCCTCCTTAACTTCACCGAGGTCAATGTCAACAATCTCTCCTGGGATCACTATTCCTTCATCTAGCTTAATGAGTCCCACTATTCTCGGTAGGTGTTCTTCATCGCCCTCCCTTCTGTAGTAGCTGATCGTGAAGTTTACTAATGTCCCCTTACCCTTTGACTCAATTATTGTCACGTTTCTTGACCCACAGTACGGGCACCTGTCTCTGCCGAAGTATGCTAGTTTACCACAGGTGTTGCACTTGGTTATCTTGATCCTGTAATGTGAATCGCGGTTCCTCCAGAAGATCGGGATCGAATGTTTCATCCTTCACCACCTCCTTAAGAGAGCTAGCCTAGCGTTGTAGTCGGGTCCAGACATAGAGTGTATTAATGCATACTCGCCACTATACTGCTTGCCAGCAAACCCCTCAATCATTAATTCGTAGGTTTCCGCCACTTGGTACACTCCTGTGGCGCCTATGGGGTGACCACGTGCCTTAAGACCCCCTCCTACGTTCAGATACTCTAAGCTCGGAATGATCGAGCATGCCTTGCCTCTATCACTCATTCCTAGGGCCTCTAAGGCTAGGATACCGTATATGCTGTAACTGTCATGAACTTGCAGGGCAACTTCATTAAGCCGTTGTACCTCAAGTTTCCTTTTGAGGGAAGCCCACGCTACTTTCGTAGCCGGCAACTCCGTTATGTTTTCTCTGAGATATAGTGAAGGAGCGGATGCCGATGTAATCGCTACGATCTCTATTGTGTCTTTGCTCCGTGCTGATTCATCAGTAACTAGTACTGCCGCCGCCCCATCTCCTACGGGAAATGCATCGAGTAGTGTTATTGGCTCCGAGATAATCATCGCGTTCCTGACTCCCTCTTTGCTTACTGGGAACCTCAACTGCGCGTACGGATTATTAACAGCGTTGGCATGCATCTTCACAGGCCACTCTGCTATGTCATCTCTCGTCGCCCCGTACTTTTTCATATATTCTTTCATTACCAGTGCCGCGTAGTTCGGCGGGGTTAGGTTGCGGACATATTCCGTGTCGTAGTCTAAGATCTTAGCATAGTCAGTGTTGACCTTGTTTGACGGGTACTCCGTCATTTTCTCGACGCCTATCACTAATACTTTAGATGCGGCACCTGACTTAACGATGTACTGCGCTAGTTCTAGGGCTGCTATGCCTGAGGTCTCACCTGTTTCAACCCTTGTTGAGGGTATGTTACTCCAGCCAAGGTACTGTGCGGCTATTGTCGCGATGTCAAGTTGATGTGTTTGAAGAGCGGAAAGTGTAGATGCTACTATTAAGTAATCTGGTCTCGACCCTATTCTCTCCTCTATGCATGTAGCGACTTCCTGAATTAAGTTCTTAATTCCTAGCTTGTAGTGTCTTCCTATTTTAGTCATGCACGCCGCACTTATGAATGCCTTGCCCACGCACACCACCTCCTAGGCGATTCTTCTTATTATATGGCGTGACCTTGCGTACTGAGCATAGCTGATGTACTTCTTCCTGTTGACTAGTTCCTCTACCTTCGGCGCCTTTTCCTGAACCTCAAGTATCCTATCAGTGACGATAATGCTTATGGCGTCGCTTCCTGCCCCGCTACCAAAGGGTGCGACCAGTACTCGTTGCCCTGGCTTAGCTAAGTCCAGTACCTTCGCCAGCCCGAGTAGGGCTGAGGCGTTGTAAGTGTTCCCTATCCAAGGTGTGACTATTCCGGGAAGTATTTTTTCTTTAGGGAACCCTAGTTTCTTGCCGACCCTTAACGGGAACTTGCCGTTTGGTTGGTGGAAAACAGCATAGTCAAAGTCCTCTGGCTTTAGGCCTAGTTCCTCCATAAGCATCTTGACCGACGTCATGATGTGATGGAAGTACGCGGGATCTCCAGTGAAGCCCTCGCCATGCAGCGGGTAGTGCGAGCAGTCACGCCTCCAGAAGTCGGGAGTATCCGTAATGTACGTGACCA
>JAMOOZ010000182.1 GCA_027064885.1 Desulfurococcales archaeon | reverse complement strand
AGGGCCTAAGAGAGCTTTACGAGGAAGCCATCAAGTCAGCGAAGACGGGAGACGTGAGGAGAGTTGTTGACTTAGTGTTGAGTAAGTGTAGGGAGTGGGTGAAGGCTAAGTCATGACCTTAACAATCATCACTCAGTACCGGGGTGGCTCCAGGCTAATCAATGAGGGCATACGTGATGCGATTAATGAACGTAGGGCGGAGCTTGAGGCATGGGCGACACGTCCCTTAAGCCTTGAGAGCATTGAGAGGATGTTTAAGTACTCGTGGTACGATCCCTCGGAGTTCGCCGTCATAGGTTACCGCGTTAACGACGCCTTCAGAGTTGTCGGTGTTGCGTGGGCTTACCCTGACCGTGACTCGGCATGGCTCGGCATGATGTCCCCCTACATAAGCCCTAAGGTCCCGGAACCCCTACAGGAGGAAGCCCTCACCCTCACGCTGGCGTGGGGTCGTCGCGTCATTGTGCGTAAGGGCGTTAGGGGTGTCGCGAGGATTTACTTGGGGTTCGAGGGCAGCACCCTACACAGGCTAGCCGGGAGGGTGTTACGTGGCGCGCCCTACGTTTACGGTTACGACTCGGTGCTCATGAGGTACTCCGGGGAGGTGAAGTCGAGCACCTTACCTGAGGGTTACAGGGTTAGGGCGGGTACCTTAAGCAACCGTGATTTGAAGGGAGTCACTAGGGTGCATAACGTGGCTTTCTCGAAGTACGAGTTCTTCACGCCGTGGAGCGTGGAGGACACGCGTAAGTTCTACGAGGGTGAGGACGTCGAGTTCTTCGTCGCCGAAACCAGTTCTGGGGAAGTCGTGGGCTTCATCGACGGCAAGGTGTTCTCCGCCCTAGACGGAAGGTTAAGCGCGTCGATCATGACGCTAGCCGTCCTACCGGAGCACCGCGGTAAAGGACTAGCTAAGGCACTCGTAACCGAATTCATCAAGCACCTACTGAAGGCAGGCGTACCCAAGAACAGGATCGCGCTACTCGCAGCCGCAGGACTCGAGAAAATGTACAGCAAACTAGGCTTCACAACAGTCAGAAGAAACATATACCTAGAACTACCTCATTATTATTAGTAAATAAGCATGCATAAAGAAAATTAAAAAAGAGGTTCCGTTAGCATGTGATGTCACGTAAGGGATTTTAAAATGCTATTATCCCACCCAGTTGCTATAGGTTACCACGTAGGAACCCTCTCCAGTGCCATGGATACTTACAGTCTTTATTCTATTACCGTATCCTTCCTCTCCCTCAATATATAAATAGGACACAGGATTAGGGACCTTGACAAAGGTAATGCCCAGCGTGACGGAAGGCTCCTCCCCTATATTAACACCTACAGTCACTGAGAGATCCCAATGATAACCGCCGAGGATTTTTATCCCTCTAGTATCGCCGGGATAAGTATAATATACGTACGGCGATGAAGGTAAGTGACCATTCCAACTTTGGTCAAGATACTTATAACTGGGAAAGTCGGTGTCGGTGTCAGCAGCGTATATTGTTTCTTCGCAAATACCGAAGAAGGTGTCGCAGTAAGTGTAGTCAACATACTTGATTTTCACGTAGAGCGTTCTCACAAGTTCCCCACTTATGGGTTTTCCTTTTAAGTAACTATCAACGGTCACCTGTGTCGAGCCTGCAGACCTCCATGGTTCACAATCCATTACGCAGACCCGATCCTTTGATTCGATCTCTATCTTAGAACCAGTATTGAAGACAAACCACTCCTTAATTCCGTCCC
>JAMOOZ010000181.1 GCA_027064885.1 Desulfurococcales archaeon | reverse complement strand
GCTATAAACGAGGAAGAGAAGATAGCGTACTTCATAGAATGCAAGTGGTCCGAGAAGACCTCAGTAAGGAAGCACGTCAAGAGGCTCAAGGAGAAAGCCAGTAAAACACCCTGGAGGAACTGGAGGCACGAATACGTAATCTACACCGCGGGCGATGAGGTGGTTGAGGGGGAGGGTGTGAGGACGTACACATTGAGGGACGTGGATGAACTAATGGAGAAGCACGTGCCGAGAATCAAGCATTACTGAACACATAAATTTCAATCCCTTGACCCACGGTCAATTCACGTTGTTCCCTATGTTCGAAACCCTCGTAACACCTCTTTCTACACATTGGCTTTAACAAATACGCTATCACATTAACCACGGTGTTGTGTATGGGTGCTTTGTCAAAGCAAGTAATCGGAATAATCGTCGCGTTAGTCGTCATAGTCGCCTTAGTAGCGGTGGTAAACCCCCTAGGAATGTGGGGTGGTGTAACCCCTGTCGAGGGTAAAGAGGTGACGCTACCGCAACTAACGGGTTCAGTGAATGAATTCACTATCGACATCCTTAAGGAAGTGAGTCGCGAGAAGGGAGAGGAGAACTTCGTTATCTCTCCAATGAACCTTTACGTGGCCCTCCTCCTACTGTATGAGGGGACGGGCTCCGAGACAGCTAGGCAGATTGCTGAGGCCCTCCACCTACCTCCTGACTCTAGCGCGTGTAGGGCGTACGAGGAGCTCGTGAGTAGGTTGCCCGTGGGTGAGGAGGGTGACGCTAAGCTCTTCATCGCTAACGGCGTGTGGCTCAGGAAGGACTTCCCCTTCAGGGAGGAGTATATCTCGAGGGTTAAGGAATGCTTCAACGCCACCGTGAAGCAGTTCTCGAGCGTTGAGGGACTCAGCGACGAGATCAACTCGTGGGTAGCGGGGAAAACGCACGGGATGATCAGGAAGTTAGTGGATGAACTCACGCGGGACACTGAAGCGGTGCTTGTCTCGGCCCTGTACTTCAAGGGGCTATGGGTTAAGGAGTTCGAGTACGCAGGCAAGCTAACGTTCCATGCACCCTCCGGCAACGTTAAGGCGGACTTCATGAAGGTAACTCAAGAACTCAGAGTAATTAAGGGCGGGGACTACGTCGCGGTGGAGATACCTTACAGGAACACCTCAATAGCGATGCTCATAATAATGCCTAAGAACCTAAGGAACTTCACCGAGAACCTAACGTACGCCCAACTAAACAGCATATTACGGGCTGTGAGGAACGCGGAACCCAGGGAAGTCAAGCTAATCATGCCCAAATTCTACGTAGAAAGCAAGTACGACATGATAGACACCTTAAAAGCCCTAGGCATCAAGGAAGTGTTCGGCAACAACGCGGACTTCTCTAAAATGGCTCACGTAGGGAAAGGCATGCTTAAAGTAAGTCAAGTAGTTCACGCAGCAGCAATAAACATCACCGAGAAAGGCACTGAAGCATCAGCAGCAACCGCCATAGTAGTAGTCCTAACAGCGGTACCAAGCAACACACAGGAAATCATAAGGATAGACAGGCCCTTCCTATACTTCCTAATCGACACATCAACAGGGACAATACTATTCACAGGAGAAACCTACAACCCAACAACATAAGCTACCGACTTTTTCATCAAAACCCAAGAACACGTTACCGCTCCTCACGACTCTCCCTAATCACAGCAACGATCTCCTCAAGCGGAATCTTCCTCAGTATTTCCTGCGCCCGCCTCAAAGAAACCTCGA
>JAMOOZ010000180.1 GCA_027064885.1 Desulfurococcales archaeon | reverse complement strand
GCTACGGCGGCTATAAAAGTGACGAGGCTAGGGTCCAACGCGATACCGTCCCACGATGAAGTAATGAAGCTCCTTAAGAGCGGAGGAAAGTAACGAGTCTTGGAGGAGACAGAACACTTACTTCTTCGCAAAATTCTCTTCCTGAGCCCTCAAGCCCTTCTTGACTAAGATTTTCAACATTATGTCAGTCATTATCCTATCCTTGCACGCCTCCTTAATCACGTTGCCACACTTCTCCACATTCTCAACACAAATATCCACGAACTTATTGCCGTACATCCTAAGGGAATAAACATCTAGGGTTAGCAGAAGCCCCGGAGCCACGCTCATTATGTGTTTCCTTAATGCCTCCTTCACTGCTTCCTTATTGTTGCCCATCACTTCTCTTCACCCCCTCACTCATTAACTCACGAATACTCTTTTCGAACTCCTGCCTAAGTTTCTTAACGGCATACCTGAGTTCTGTATCAAGTATAGTTACAGGGCGGAGAGCGTGTTCACTCTTAATTACTCGTATATTAAAACACTCCCTCTCCTCGTTAAGCGTAACCTCAAGCACAATGTCACTTAGCGTCATCATTGCCGAAGGCGGGCTAGGCACGGACGGTGTGGTTCTGAATATGCGGAAGGTTATCAGGCCTAACTTAGAGTCGATTATATGGTATGCCGTCAGCATTTTGTTTACTTCGTCAAGCCCATAGAGCTCCACAAGCCTTTCATACCCGCTGATCACTAGGACGTCCGCTAATCTTGGGTCGGAGATCGGGCTACCCCAGTAATGCGGTGCCTGCACCCGCGTGATGTCGGCAGGTATCTCTATGAGCTTATCCTTCAGGACTTCACCAACGACTTCCTCTTCAGGCAACTTATGTCCTTTCTCTTTACCGAAGTAAATCATCCCGACTTTAATCCCCTTTCTAAGAGATTCAAGCCCGATCTTCAGGACTAAGTACTTGTGGAATAAGCCAAGACTTGTTGCCGGGTGCCTAATTACTATGGAAACCTGGGTGCCGGGCCTTAGCTTGGAACCCAGTAGCTTACCCACTGGTTCATCAGCAATAATTATCTCTTTCCTCCGAGCCCTCAGCTCCCTAGCGAAATCCTCACTCACCACGTTTATCGCGTGAATACCATCGGAGGCGATGTAAAAGTATACTGGGAAGGAGGGGGTATCCTTCGCTCTATGCTTAAGGATGCGCAAGCTTCTAGGAAATACGGAGCTAGGGTTAAATTCAAGCTTAATTACCGTATCGGTAAGGTATTCGAGGAGCGCGACATCAGGGTCATGCTTAACTAACGTATCACAGACTAAGAGAACTGTGACGTTCTGCGCTGAGGCGATCTTGTAGACCACGGTGTGAAGCCACGCCCTCTTCTTAGCGTAGGAGCCAAGGATCTTCATGAGAGGCGTTACGCTATCAATAACAACCATGTCGTAACCATCGAGAACGTGCTTCATGACCTCCTCAGTAATTACCTCCACTAAGTACTCGTCACCAAGCGTAGGACACTCAATTACCTTCACCTTCCCTTCAGCGATTCCAGAGTCAAGGTCACACCCGATACTGCGGGCAACCTCCTTAAGCTTATCGACACACTCATTGGAAGTAACGTAAAGAACTCTGGAGCCTACTTCCTTAATATTCCTACACACAGTTCTGATAGCTAAGGAAGTCTTCCCTGTGCCCGGCTTACCCTCAAGAAGGATCACGTAATTCGACGGTATAGTACCAATAATATCGTCGAGCTCGTTAATCCCAAAGAGCTTGGGTTTGCCGTCATTAGCTGAGCCTTCTGTTTCCTTTATGAGGATCCCCATTATTACAAGAACACAAGATGAATATATAATAGTTTTTATTATGACCCACACCGATCAAGATATCTCATTTATTTAAGATTTAAGAAATTTAAGAAATAGTAGATATTGCAGAAACTTTCACTTACATGCATAATGTAGGGAAATAGAAATAAAAAGAGCAAATGCTCTGCTTAGCCTAACAGCATGAAACCCTTGAGGAAATATTCTAGATTTAAAGCTCAAGATCCTGACAGAGGTAAAAAGCTAGTAAAGGTTGGCTAACCTCCCTTGGTTCCAACTTATTTGGTTAGCGCTGCTCTTTCCAGATACTTTCTTACTTGCTGTACTTCCTCGTCGCTCACTATGTCTTCGTGGCAGAACCACCAGTCGAAGCACTTGTACTTGCTTAGCCTCTTGCTTGCTTCCTGTACCGTAGCTGCTGGTGGCACTATGACTGCCTTTCCTATTAGTTCGTTGTTCGGCCAGTTGGCTGGGGTTGCCCTGCCGTACTTGTCGTTTATCTGGAGTGCCTTAACGATCCTCAGTATCTCGTCTACTAGCCTCCCGACGTTAAGCGGGTAGTACAGTATGGTCCTGATCACTCCCTTACTATCTACAATGAAGACTGCCCTCACGGTGTGGGTAGCTGACTCTGCATGAAGCATACCTAGCTTCCTAGCCACGTTGCCCTGAGGATCAGCGATTATCGGGAAGGGTACCTCAACCCCTAACTTCTCCTTGATCCACTCGATCCATTTTATGTGGCTGTAGGTGCTGTCAACGCTTAACCCTATGAGTTCAGCCCCTAACGCCTTGAAGTCCTCGTAGCGCTTAGCGAAAGCGACAAACTCGGTGGTGCAGACTGGGGTGAAGTCAGCTGGGTGGCTGAAGAGCACGAACCACTTCCCAGCATAGTCGTCAGGTAGCTTCTTAGGACCATGAGTAGTCATGACCTTCATTTCAGGGAATTTCTCACCTATTAATGGGATCTGACCTGGCATTTTTCCTGATCCCTCCACTATATAGTTAGTTTTAGACGCTTATAAACTTAACTAAATCTGTATATTATCTTAACTAAAAGATTAACAATACTAACTAACCCATAACAAGAAACCGTAATCTCTTTAATGAGGGGATTACTTTAAGTAAGCCGTTTAAAGCGCCATGTTCTGAAGGCAGGTAATTTCGTTTGATTTTAAATAGGTGTTCCTTAAGATTAATTAGTAATTTGCGGGGGTGATGAAGGCTGTCGAGGGAGGCGTTTTACGTAACGACCCCAATATACTACCCGAACGCCGTGCCGCACATAGGGCATGCCTACACGACGGTATTCGCGGACACGTTAGCAAGGTACCACAGGCTATTAGGTCACGACGTGTTCTACCTCACCGGAACGGACGAGCATGGACTTAAGCTACAACGCACGGCGGAGAAGCTTGGGAAGCATCCCAAGGAGTTGGTTGATGAGATGTCATCGATGTTTAAGGAGTACTGGAGGATGCTGAACATATCATACGATCGATTCATAAGGACAACGGACCCCGACCACGAAAGGGTAGTTAAGGAAGCCATGAGCAGGATGTATAGGGACGGCTTAATATACAAGGCAAGGTACTCTGGGTGGTACTGCGTTAGCTGCGAGAGGTTCTACGCCTCAAGCGAATACGAGGTGGTTAACGGGAAGCCCCACTGCCCCATACATAAGAAGCCTCTTGAGTGGTTAGAGGAGGACACGTACTACTTCAAGTTGAGTGAGTTCAAGGACTACTTAATCGATGTCCTCAGCGGCGACGTCGTATATCCCAAGTCATACGCCGTGGAAGTCTTAAGTAAGATCATGGGTGAGGGCTTAAGGGACGTCTCAGTCGCCCGACCCAAGAGCAGGGTCTGGTGGGGTATTGAAGTCCCCTTCGACCCTAACTACACTGTTTACGTTTGGTTTGATGCTCTCCTAAATTACTTAACAGGTATAGGGTTCCCAGACGATAAGGACAGGTTCGAGAAGTACTGGCCCGTAGTCCACCACGTGATAGGTAAGGACATACTATGGTTCCACACAGCCATTTGGTTCGCCATGCTTAAGGCATTAGGCATTAAACCACCTAAGAAAGTGCTCGTGCACGCGTTCCTCATAAGCGAGGGGTTAAAGATAGGGAAGAGTGCGGGCAACGCGGTAGCTATAGAGGACCTAATAAGCAGGTACCAGGACTCAGATGGCTTCAGGTACATACTCATGAGGATATTCAACATGGGTAAGGACGTCGAGGTAACGACAGGGCTATTCGACACGATCTACAACAGCGAGCTAGCCGACACCCTCGGAAACCTCGTGAGGAGAGTTGGGGTGCTGGTCAAGAAGAAGCTAGGCGGTAGGGTCCATGAAACAAGCGTTGATGAGGGACTAGAGAAGCTCATGAGCGAGACCCTCGAGAAGTATGCTAAGGCCATGGAGTCCTTCAACCCTTCAGAAGCGCTTGACGCCGTGATGAAGCTACTGCGGGAAGGCAACGCGTACGTGAACAGGACGAGGCCCTGGGAACTCAGCGACCCGAGCAAGGAGCTATACACGCTACTCGAGGTCGTGAGGGTAGCGGTAACACTCCTCTCACCAGTCATCCCCATGGCTGCCGAGAGAACCGCTAAGGCACTAGGGTTCGAGATCCGTAATCCGTTCGAGGCGGGGAGGCAGGGAGCGTACGTGATCACTGAAGCACCGATACTGTTCAGGAAGGTTAAGGGTTAACGCGCGTAGGAGGGCTTTTGCGTTGAAAGACCCTTGAGGTCCCTCACCCATGCTTACTTCTGAAGTACTTCTCAAGCTCCTCGAACGTGCTTGATTTAGGGGCGTTGCTTGAAGGCACACCAACAGGCATGAGGTAGGCGGGCACTTCCTCACCCTTCAGTCCGAGAACCGCCGTGACCTCCTCGTCGTTAAATGCCCCCACACCCACAGTGCCTAGGCCGAGGGCCGTAGCCATTAAGTAAACGTTCTGTGCCGCATGCCCTACATCCATGAACACGTACCTGAACCCTCTTCTCCCGTACCTAACGGTGGTTCTCGCGAATACAGCGCAGAAAACGAGGGTTACTGGGGCCTCCCTAACCCACGTCTGCTTGAGGGCTGCCTCAGCGAGCTCTCCCCTTACGTCTTCCGGCTTGTGAAGCACTAGCGAGTGATTCTGGGGCACGTACCTATACACACCTTTTCTGAGGCCCTCTACGCTTCCCTCACCGATGACCACGTACAGCTCTATAGGGTAAGTGGCGCCCGCACTCGGTGCGGCCCTTAACCCGTACCTCAACTCCGTTATGCCTTGAGCCGACCATAGAAGGAGTGAGAGCTGGTTCATAGTTAATGGCTTATCAACGTACTCGCGAATGCTCCTCCTAGCAAGCATAGCCTCCTCAACACTGACCCTCGTCATCGGTTTAGGTGGCGGTAATGGGGTTTGCTTGGGGGCCATGCCTAAACCGAAGCCCAAGACCTTCAACACCGTTTGTTCTGGTTCTTCAGCGCTAATATCGTTGTGCGTGGTGAGGGACGCTTTTTAGGCTATAACTAAGTTATTACTAGATAATGGAAGCGACTGAAGCCCTACATGTGTTCGAAGACTTAATAACCCTAATGATTGGCATGTGGCCCACACCACTAATAATTAAGTTAAGGTGAATATCTAGGAACGGGCCGAGGCATGGGCAAAGCTTCGAAGGATAAAGCTGGAGTTTAGCGTGGCTGAGAACACGCTACCTATGGTTTGAGTGTACGTAAGCAACAAGCAGGTTCTCAACAAGCGAGTATACAGGGTACCCATGCCTTTAAATGCTGTGAGTACCTCAGTAATCGGTGTGGATGCAATGTGCTTAGGCGTGCCAGCGAAGGTGCTTCGAGTCTGGGTTGAGGGCGAGCTAAAGTATGCTGAGGTAAGCATGGGCGGGGGCTCACGCACGGTCATAGCTCCGCTTGAGGACGTTAAGCCTGGGGACTACGTCATAGTGCATGCGGGGATCGCCATAAGTAAGGTGAGGGAAGAGGAAGTCGAAGAAACCCTGAAGCTGTGGGAGGAGTTGCTTGAGGTAGCGTGACTTCGTGCTCCATAACACCGTTAATGTATCGGTTTACGTGCAGCTCCGCACATTGAGACACGCTTTTTACTGAGTCACCCACACCGTGTCGGTGGCCCCGAGTGCCTATCAAGTTAGTTAAGGCTGAGGACGCAGTAGGTAAGGTTCTCGCGTACGATGTGTCCGCCGTCACGAAGGATTTCAAGGGAGCGCTATTCCGAAAGGGACACGTAATCAGGGCCGAGGATGTGGAGGCCCTGAAGAACACCGGGCATTACTACGTGTACGTTGCCGATACTCCAGATGACCTGAGTAAGGGTTGGGGGACTGAGGTCTTCGAGGATGACGCCGTCCGTGAGCTTGCTGAAGCCCTAGCGGGTCCTGGCACAGTTGTTAAGGGGTTAGCTGAGGGTAAGGCAACGATATACGCGTCAATAGACGGTGTCCTCAAGTTAAGGACAGGCGCGCTACTAACGATAAACATGTCGGGAGACTTCGTGATTGTTGCTAGGCGTGAGGACACCCCGGTCAAGTGCGGCGAGCCGTTAGCCGTGGTTGACCTCATACCCCTAACAATTAAGCGGGCGGTGCTGGAGGAGGTTAAGGACTACGCGAGGAGGAACTACCCGGTAGTGAGTGTGAAGCCCTACCAACCCTTCCGCGTCGGGTTAGCCGTCATAGGTACGGAAGTCTACGAAGGGAGGATTAAAGACGTAGCAACCTCCGTGATCGAGGCTAAGGTCAAGCAGTACGGCGGCACCTTAGTGGCTAGTGAGATACTCCCCGACGACGAAGGCGCGATAGCCTCGAAGCTAAGGGAGTACATAGAGTCGGATGAGGTGGACGTGATCATAGCTACGGGAGGCATGAGCGTGGACCCCACCGACAGGACACCGCACGCAATAAGGGCTGTGGCCGATGAAGTCATAGCTTACGGCATACCCTACAAACCAAACACCATGACCATGGTAGCGTACGCGAAAGGCAAGCCAGTAATGGGTGTGCCGTCCTCCATAGTATTCTTCCGCGAAAGAAACATCCTAGACATCCTACTACCAAAGATAGCCACGCGCGAGAGAATAACGAGGGAAAAACTAGCAAGCTTAGGGAATGGGGGTCTCACCGAGGAATTCATAAGAAGAAAGCTAAGGGCGTGATAGAGTTACGCGGCTGTTCTGCATTTTAATGCGCGGATAAGCAGGTAGATGTAATCGAGGATGTTCCCTAGCTTAAGGGAAGGTTTATACTGTCGTTAAAACGTTCGCGTTATGGGCTTGGGAAGAGATTTAAAGAACTTCCGAACGTTGAATACTGGTTTTCGTTAGGAGCGGTGAGTGGTATGGAAGCAATATTCATTGCAATGCCCTCAGAATTGATTGGTGGTTCGGGCGTCAGGGTATTGAAGGTATTGCCTCACTTAAAGTCTTTACTTAAGGAGAAAGGCGTTAATTGGCACCTCTATATACCGTGTTTCTCCGCTATATTGCTTGGATTAAGTTCCTACGTTTCTGAAGGCGTTTATGATGGTGAGGCGATACTCAAGCACGTAGAAAGAAGTGCTGAAAAGTATTCCTTAGTTAAGCATATACCCACCGACCTGCTAAGCGTGCTGGACGACTCATTAAATCGTGTCGTGCCTGAACTCATAGGTAGACTCTATAATTCAAGAGCTAGGAAAATACATAGGCTTGCCTTCTTGCTACGAAGGGATAAGGTTGTCAGGGAAGTAGAATCTAAATGCGTGGAAGCTTTCTTAAAGTCAGCTGATTGCCCACGCGGTGAAGTGATGATTCACTCTATGCACGAGTTCTACGAGGCAGTATACGCTTCAATGAAACTAACGGAGGTCCTGGAGGGGCGCGGAAGTATTCTCCTGCAGATTGAACCATTCAATAAGTTAAGCGCAGTCATTCAGAATGCCAGTAACTTAGGGTTTATGAGGAGCCTTAGATCCTTGGTGCTAGGCATGAAGACCCGCGATCTTTATTTAAGGTACTTGAGAAGCGGTCGACTCCGCCTAATCCTAAGTGTTTCAGCAGCGCCACTAATGAATTCGGGGATTGATGAGCACGCGAGGAAGTTCGGTGTGAACGTAGCGATTCTTAAACCAGGAAACGCCGTGGATCCGAGCGTCCTGAAGTACCGGTGTTTAGAGAAGGAACCCTACGCAGTCTTCTGGGCAAGGCTATGTAAAGAGAAAGGAATATTCGATCTATTGCGGGCCTGGAAAATAATAACGGAGGAAATTCCTGAGGCGAAAATCATTGTGGCAGGTAGGTTCATTGACGATAGAACTAAGGAGAAATTCTTTAAGGCCATTAAGAGCCTGAAAATACGTAACCTAACATTCCTAGGGTATGTTAAGAATAAGGAGGAACTTTATCGTAAGGTATCTAAGGCTAAAGTGCTGATTTACCCATCGTACTCTGATGCTTTCCCATTAGTTGTGCTCGAGGCATTAGCGTTAGGCATTAACGTTGTTGCCTACGACATTCCTGCAATAACGTCAGTATACAGCCACCTACCAGCCGTGAAGATCGTTAAGCGAGGTGATGTTTATTCACTGGCCTTAGAGGCGCTACGGGTGTTGAGGCTGAGCCGGGAGGAATACAGTAGCATTCAGGGAAGTGATGCTCTAAAAACATTCCTCAGATTACACACATCTTGGCGCAAGGTAGCGGAGTCGGAATTAAACACGATTTTTTCGACATTCCGTGCAGGTCCCTAAGATGATGGTTGTGATCGTGCTTTAGCAAGCTCTGTTACCTTGCTTTACGTCGTATATGTTAGAAGATAGGAAATAAAGCATCTCTTGTATATTCAGAATAATGCAAAACATCAATGTTAATTGAACAAAACAATGTGTTTAGTTCTTTACTTTTAGTCTTAGTGGGTAGTGGTTGCTCGTTTCCCAGTGGTAGTGTGGGTCATCGCCCCTGACCGTCAAGAAGTACCCTCTAGTGTACGCGAAGAACTTCTTATAGTAAGTTGCCTTGAAGTGGATTAGCACGAGTACTTCCCGCCCGCAGGCAGTGATATGAACTTAGTTACGCATGTCTTGTCCTTGTCCGACCCGTGCACCCTATCCTCCCTAACGCAGAAAGTTATCGGTGCGTTAGCTAGGCCTGTGTCGGTGTGGATCGTTACCCTAGCGTAAATCCACGTGTCCTTATTGACTTCCGTGGTCGGTGAGGTCATCGGGTCGTTGGGTAGCCATACGACCTCAACTACCCTGAAGGATGGCGACACGTACTCCAAGCTAGGCGGGTACTTGCTCCCCTGGTGCCAGCTGAAGCCAGAGTATTTTGAGCTCGTTACCTGGATGAAGTACCCTCTTAGGTGTTTTTCCTCATGTGCTTGGAAGCTGATCGTTGCCGTGTACTCCTGTCCCTTCGCTAAGGTTATCTCCTTCGTAACGCACTTCACGTTCCCGTCCTCTCTGCTGGCCAGGTCCTTCCTCACGCAGAGTGTTAGTGGGGGAGTTCACGTTTGTCTTTCCTGCCTTGATGGTTACCTTCGCGTCAACTCATGTCCCGC
>JAMOOZ010000179.1 GCA_027064885.1 Desulfurococcales archaeon | reverse complement strand
GTGCCTGGGAGGGTCTCAATAATATCCCCCGCAAGGGGGAGGAGGCCAAAGATCATTCGTGCGAGCGAAGTCCAAACCACGATGGAAACCTGCCCCTTCTGCCCCGGCAACGAGTTCATGACTCCGCCAGCCACCCTCACCCTAAGGAAGGTTGAGGGCAAGCTTGTCTACGACTGGGAGCAAGGAACGGAGCGATTCACCGATTGGGTCGTTAGGATTATACCGAACATGTACCCGGCACTAACTCACGATGGTGACGGTGAGGGGCATGCTTACGGATACCATGAAGTCATCGTTGAGAACCCCAATCACGACGCCCAACCACCTGTAGCGCCCCTCGACGAGCTGACCCTAACCTTCGAAGCCACCTTCAAGAGGGTTCGCGAGATACTCGCCACCGACGCGAGGATAAAGTACGTGATAGTGATCAGGAACTACGGTGCTAGAGGAGGCGCTAGCATACCTCACCCTCACATGCAGTTATTCGCTTCCGAAGCCCCCATGCCATTAATTGACGAGGAGTTAAGGACCTTTGAGGAAGCTAAGCTTAAGGGGAGAGAGTGCCCGCTCTGCGCGGAGATCAGGAAGGCGAGGGAGGAGGGGCGCGTCGTGTTCGAGGAAGGCAATTACGTAGCGTTCACCGCGTGGGCACCTAGGCAACCCTACGAAGTGTGGCTAGCCCCTAAGAAGCATGTGGACTCACCACTTAACATGAGTTACAATGAGCTAAGGGGCTTCGCGGCCGCCTTCAAGAGGTTAACGAGAATCGTGAAGGACAGGTTAGGCGACCCAGCTTACAACCTATGGATACATATACCGCCCCGCCACGCACTGAGTAACGGATTGTTCCACTGGCACGTTGAGTTAACCCCAGTAATAGCGACGTGGGGAGGGCTGGAGAAGGGAGGCAGGGTATTCATAGTGACCGTACACCCGAAGGATGCCGCCAAGGAATTAAGGGGAGAGACTTAGGCGAGGGCCAGCATAACGCACGGTGCTTCAGCCACGCATCCCATAAGACCCATCCCAGTTAACTAAAGGTAACGCCTTCCTATTCCAGACAACTTAATGAGTTCAGGGCCCTTAACCCAACGTAAGGAACAACGGAACTCGCCACGATCATTAATACCGCACACATAGTCGCTTCGAAGGGCGCGAGAAAGCCGGCATAGGGCCATACAACTTCTTCTCGGTAGGCCAGGCAGTGAAAGTCGTACCCATAAACTTGGGCAAGTGCGACGTCTTCAGCATCAAACCATCGGGCAGGAGTATCCTAGCGGCCAACGCTAAACCCTCTCCACAGGGAAGCTGGTACTTTGATAGCTCACTCGGTTCCCTACGAAAAGAATAGTGGCTCAGCCTTGCCACAACGGGCAGTCACTAGGCATAGTGTCCACCGCAGACACCACATACTCGGGCTTCACTAAGTCCACGTAGGCCCTACATAAGCCCCTAACCAGGCGTAATGATTGTTAGCTTATTTGGCCTGAACCTCAAGTGCTTATTAAGTTCACTCATTAAAGAAAATCCTTGGTGATGCCGTGTTGATTCAGACAGCCTGGCCCGCGGTAATCCTTACGCTGATGGTTGCGCTAGCTTTAGCGGCCCAGCCATGTACTCCTGAACGTAGCAACGCACTCCTAGGGGAGGCCCATCTATCTGCTATCCTAACGGTCAAGGCACTCGTTAACTCCGGGTATAATACCACTACAACGTTAGTGACGCAGATACTGATTAGGGTATCCATACCATTTCAGGTG
>JAMOOZ010000178.1 GCA_027064885.1 Desulfurococcales archaeon | reverse complement strand
GACCGAGTTCATAGTTGAGGAACCCATGCCAATCATAGTTAACGGCACGCTCCACTGGAAGGTAACCGTCATAACGAAGGACGGAAGGGGCTTAGTGTCCATAGACCTAGTAGACACGAGAACCAATGAGGTGAAGAGCATCAAGCCCAACGGCACCATAACGATGAGCAACGTGATAGCGTACATAACCGGGAAACCCATCACTCCAACAAACGTCACTGGAGAGAACACAACGATAGGCGCTATCCTCCAGAAGATCCAGGAACTCAAGCAAAGGATAGCACAGCAGGAGGAGGAGCTCAGGAAGCTCTACCAAGAGTTAAGCACTCTCGAACGGATGCTCGAGGAACTAGCTAAGAACCAGACCATGATAACGACCACCCCCAGACCATAGACAACTTTTTGATAAACTACCCGATTATTCTCTTAGGGACTAGAACTATGTGTTGCCATCACCGCTTATCAAGGCTAGGGATTAGTGCCCTCATCGTTACTGCCTTGCTCATCCTCATCTCCCTGTCAGTAGGCGTTATTCTCTACGCGTTCATGAGCGGGTACGTCGGCACGAAAGTAAGTAATGAGGTCTCACCCAACCTACTAGTCATCGAGGCAGTATTACCTCACGGAAAGCCTAAGCCCTTCGGCCTCGACCTGATCCTAGCCAACCACGACACACGACCAGTAACCATAGATAACGCCTCAGCACTCATAATCTCTGGTGGCGGCAGGGCATACAGAACCGTATTAGTCCTGACTAAGTACCCCTTCACGATACCCGCAGGAGGTGCAGGTAAAGTGATACTGTACCCGCTTGAGGACGTGCCGCCGGGCAGGTATTACGTTAAGCTAATGAGTTCAGGCGGTGGAGAAGCCGTCGCCTCAATAACGCTCAGGAGTAAGGTACTGGGTTCCAGGGTGGTCACACTCAGCACAAGCAATGATCCCGCAAATAAGGTCGTGACCGAAGACAGTAAGTGCCGATATGAGGCATGGGTCGTCTCTGGTTCCTCTGAAAGCTATGAAGTCCACATTAACTTCACTCCAAAACCAAGCGTAACCCTCCACTTCTGGAGGGCTGAGCTACTCAATGCTGAGAACAACTACCCAGTGTGGGTTTGGGGTAACCCATATAATAACTCAATATGGAACTTAAGTAGCCTCACATACCCCAGCTGGGATCACGAGTATTGGACTCCTGTTAATTTAAGTGATTTCCCTGTGAAGGTTGTGTTCACGTCGTCGCCGTGAAGAATAATAACGATTAAGACTCGCTTGCTTGCAAACAAGCTAATATTTTACAAGGCCTAATACGTTCTCGGCGGTACTGAATGCTTGCTGTTGGTGTGTGCGGCAGTCCTAGGAGGGGCGGGAACACTGAGGCGTTGCTGAACGCGGTGCTGGGGTACTTGAGGGATCGCGGTCTTGACACGCAGGCCCTCATGCTTAGGGACTTGAATTTTAAGCCGTGCTTGAGTTGTAGATACTGCGTTGGTAGGGGGTCGTGCGTCATTAATGATGACTTTACACGCGTTATCGCGCCGGCCCTCCTTAGCGCTGACGTTATCGTTGTTGCGTCTCCCGTTTACTTTAATAACGTGTCCGCCCTAACTAAGGCATTCATTGATAGGACTTGGTGCTTGAGGGGGAAGCTCAGGTTTAGGGTTGGTGGGGCGGTGGTGGTTGGTAGGGGGTATGGGGCTGAGTTAGCCATAGCGGCCATTCATGCCTTCATGCTTAAGCACGAGATCATCGTGGCGCATAGGGGAGTTAGCGGTGC
>JAMOOZ010000177.1 GCA_027064885.1 Desulfurococcales archaeon | reverse complement strand
TGCCGTAGGTTACACTGCTACCGATACGGCACCCTTGAGTGGGGTTAAGTGGATTGCTGGCTCAAGAAAGTATGATGTTAGGTTAACTAAAACAGACATTCCTCACGAGATAGGGTTGCGTGTGTTGCTGGGATATATCTGTAGGCGAGCAGCTGAAATCGATAGGTTCATTGAGCCTCTAGTGTCGTTCGCGAAACATCATTACTTTAGGGTAATCATTCGTGTAGGAAAAAGCGCTAGTAGAGCTTCCGAGGCTATAGAGAGGTGCTTAGGGTACCTAGTGTATTGTGGGAAATGCTACTTTAGAGAAATAGTGCCTGCTAGTGACATCTTCCGTGACTCCTTGTGCCCATTCTGCAAGGGACAGTTAGTTGCTATAGGTCCACTATGGATCTGTAACATGTTTAATGGAGACTTCTTGAGTAATATGTTGAGCTTAGTTGAGAGTCTTGAGTTTGAATACTTGCTAACAAGGCAGTATTCTAGGGAACTGCTGAAGTTACTGATCGCAGAGTCCCAAGTGAACGGATTAGCTTACAATATATCCTCTCCTGCAAGAGTTAGGAAGGTAAATATACCTCCTAGAGATTCGGTCGTCGAATGCCTAAGGGCGCGAGGGTTTCAAGCATCACAAACGCATATAGGCGGACAACTTATCAGAACTAACGCACCTTGGACGGACTTCGTTAAGTGTGTGGTTAATGACTACCATTCTCGATGAAGTGCGATAGGAAGAGACACTTGTATGGGTTGTAGTATCCACCCATTCCACATCTTAGCAATTCTCTACAAGTGAAGCATGGAATGTGCATCACCGGGTTTAGCTTAACGACAATGTTCAGCTTCGCTGACTTTATCGGGCTATATATTAGCTTATAGGTACGGCGTCCCTTAAACGTCACAGGTTCCCGCTTTATGAGACCTTTGCGGACAAGACCTAACACTATCTTGGTTCCTTCTCTATTATCTATGCCAAGCGTGGACCAAAGAGTACTCTGTATCACTCCACCCTCCTTCTCCGTCTTGCTCTTTATTATCTCCAGTATCTTCGACTCTAGTGAAACTTCCATTACCGTGTCCCCACCCTCACCTTGATAAACTCTGTTCTGACGCTAATATAGGTTAATCAGACTATGACATCTATCTTAAGTATTACTGTACTTCATTTTTTCTTTTTAACACTATTTACAATAATATCCGTTATCAAGCTAGGTAATTTCACCCTATTGCTTTCGGTTACCCAGAAAAGCCTACGCTCACCTCTTACTAGGCTACCCACACTACCAGCTAATCTCCTATGTAGGACTATCAAGGCAGTGACTTGAGGATCCTTCAAAACCCTCTCCATACATTCTCTTAATTTAGCTAGTTTGAGCTCCATGGGACCAACCTCATCTATCCCAACAACGTCTGCTGTACGTAAAGCTACATCAATGGCGTTACATCCTACATTCACTGCACCTTCTAAGACACAATACTTACCGACTCTAGCAACGCAGACGTCTAACGAGCTGTGCCTGAATGTCCTTGCGAGAGGTGAGCGCTCTCCACTTAATATATCAATGATATCAAACCCTACCCTTATACCTTCTCTCCTGATCTCGGGGCATATGAAACCTCCGACCGTGATGCCCTTACTTCTCAGCATCCCTACTACTTTGCTAAAGACAGTGGTTTTACCTATGCCGGGTCGCCCAGTAATTACTACCTTCATCGGCTATCAGTCCCTGCGAGTATTTACTCTAGTCTAGGTTAATTTGGGTTTACAAACAGTAACGTTGAAAGCGCTTAAGTG
>JAMOOZ010000176.1 GCA_027064885.1 Desulfurococcales archaeon | reverse complement strand
GTAGAACTTGAAGCCCTCGATGCGTTCGGCGAAGTACTCCACCATCTCATCCCTGCGCATCTCCCCGTCACTCGGTATGTCGATGCCCGCTACCTCATGGTCCCTCACGACCGCCACGACCGCGTCGTCGAAGGCTTCCTTAGCGTGCTTCTCCTTGTACCTCCCTGCCTTAAGCCCCTTAATGAACTCCCTGAGCCACTTCGGCCTGGGGTAGGACCCTATGACCGTAGTTGGTAGTACGGGTAACTTAACCTCGCGCCATACCATCACTTACCACCCCCCGAAGTACTGTGAAGTAAGCCTTCCCAACCTCCTAACTTTCTTCGCGGCAACGGGCTCCGGCAGGAAGTCCATGGGGGCGTTATTCCCTACGTACACCTCCTCAGCCCCCGCCCTTATTAGGGCTTTGACGGCTGACCTGAATTTCTTACCCTCCTCTAACTTAGTGTTCCTTGCGTCCATATACCCCAGCATGACCCTCTTTAACCTGTAGTCCTTGACTAGGCGGTGCGGCGCCTTCCTAGCCCCCTTAACGTGGGGGTCTATACCGATGACCGCCTCGTTAATCCTGCTTAGGTACTTGCCAACCCTGCCTAAGTACCCGAAGTACGTGAGGACCCACACGTCAGCACCTAAGTCACGGCAGAACCTGATTAGCTTCCCTAACTCCGCCGTAGCCCCGTCAAGCTTAGCCTTACTCGTGCCTGGCCACGTGAGGGCTGGCTCATGGATCTCCACTACCTTAAGTCCCCTACCAATTAACTCCCTGATGAGGGGCTCGAGCACACCCTCCCTCCAGCCCTCAACGAGGGACCAGTAACCCTTGTAGTACTTATTCACGCTGAACTCAGCAAGCGTTAATGGCCCAGGTAAGGGTTGCTTGAGAATGAATTCAGGCCCGCCGAACACCTCCTCAGCCAAGCTAAACGCTGTCTCGAACCACTCAGGCACAGGGTTATCGCTCCTTAACCTTAACTCACCCTCAACCACTGGAGCCCTAACGAAGAAGTTATTATCGTAGAACCTCACCAACCCATTAACCCTAACACCGTCAACGAAGCCCGTGAGCGGGTTAAGGATGTCGTCCCACCTAAGCATCCCATCCGTAAACACCGTCACTCCAGACGCCCTGAAGAGCTTGAAGAGCCTCACGGTCTGCCCCCTAACACCCTTCTCGAAGCCCTCCCCACTCAACCTGCCTGAGTGTAGCCTACTATACAGCCTCGCCAACCCCGCGGTCCTCGGGTAGGAGCCATTGAACGAAGCCCTCACAACCACGCCTAACAACCCCCTAAACATCTCCTAACCCGATTAAAAACTAAAGCCAGTCGATGCACCGCAAGTTACAACGCACTCTTGTAGAGGTCTTAAAGCAAATTATAATTAGTAGAAAGTAATAGGCTACAGGTGATGTTTACTTACACTTCCCTCGTGGCGCTTTTGATTAGCTCCACTACTTCCATTTGTAGGATTAGTTCTTAGTGTGGTTTATTGGCTTCGCCATACATTATGAAGTGTTTTGAGCTCAACACCACCTTCCTAAGCAGAAATAAATTAAAAATAAAACGCATTAGTTTCCCTACTAGGTGGGTCATTCCTGTTACTTCCTATCTTCTATGCATGTTCGTGGCCACACCTAGTGAGTTCCACATGCTTTTCTTATCATTAGGTTTGGGCGGCTGTTAAGCCTATGGCACTGTCTCCTGTCTAAGGAACAAGCCCTGCAGGACTTGGAGCGTATTCCCACTATCCGGATGGACTTCATTCACTACTCCACACATACCTGCGCAAACTTCCTCTTTA
>JAMOOZ010000175.1 GCA_027064885.1 Desulfurococcales archaeon | reverse complement strand
TAGCCCGCATCGTTTACAGCCGGGACTACCCGGGTATCTAATCCGGTTCGCTCCCCCGGCTTTCGCCCCTCACCGTCGGGCGCGTTCCAGCCGAGCGCCTTCGCCACTGGTGGTCCTCCCGGGATTAACGGATTTCGCCCCTACCCCGGGAGTACCCTCGGCCTCTCCCGCCCCCTAGCCCGGCAGTATCCTCCCCGTCCCCAGGTTGTGCCCGGGGCTTTAAGGGAGGACTTACCGGGCCGGCTACGGGCGCTTTAGGCCCAATAATCGTCCCGACCATCCGCGCCGGGGGTCCCGGCTAACTATTATGAAGAGAGGAGCGTGAATACGTCTTTTCCCATTTAGGGTGACGAAGATCAAGCTTATTCATTACATTTAATGCATGGTTCCCGTAAATTTCAATACTGTACCATTTATGACTTCCTTTCCTACGAATGTAAACATGATAAACTACTTGAATCTTTTTCAAGAACTCCTCAACAAGTTTTACTATATCAGGATCTCTATTAGTAAATCTTAATCGTTGTTTTGAATTCGTATAGTCGCCTTCCGCATCAAATAATCCTCCGATTAAATGCTCATCTGAATTTTTAATAATTACTTTCAGTTTTTGCTTAACCATGCTATAGATTTCTTTACGGTATATCCTTATACGCCATGCTTTTCGGCGTTTCTCCTTCACTAGCACTGGTTTTATTCCATATAATCTCATTATGAGGGTTGCTAAGTACTTTGCGTGTCTATAGTTCTTCTCAGTTATCCTTACTTCATACCCGTGTCTAGGGTAATACTTTACCATTCCATCCCCTATAATGTATCCCATGAGGTATTTCTCATCTTTGTTCATATCCATAACCTATACTTCATGTACAGACTTATAAAGTAGCCGAGACTCCCCGGTCTCGCGGGGCTGGTATTACCGCGGCGGCTGACACCAGACTTGCCCCCCGCTTATTCCCCCGCCTTCCTACAGCGGGGAAAAGCCCCTCTTCGGGGCACTCGGGGTGGCCCCGTCACGGTTGCCCGCATTGCGGAGTTTTCGCGCCTGGTGCGCCCCGTAGGGCCTGGGCCCTTGTCTCAGGGCCCATCTGGGGGCTCCCGCTCTCACGGCCCCTACCCGTTATAGGCTTGGCGGGCCGTTACCCCGCCAACTACCTGATGGGCCGTGGCCCCATCCTCGGGCGGCGCCGCGGACATCCCCGCGACACCCTTTCGGTGGAGGACCCTTCCAGGCCGCTCCACCTATCGGGGATTAGCCCCAGTTTCCCGGGACTATCCCCGTCCCGAGGGTAGGTTAGCCACGTGTTACTCAGCCGTCCGCCACGCCCCGGTAACCGGAGCGTACGACTCCCATGGCTTAGCCCCACCCCGATAGCGGTCGGGTCCGGCAGGATCAACCGGAATCGCGGCCGCAGGCCGCGGGGCGTGGGGACCTACCTAACACGTGGTCCGAGGCGGCCCCTGTCAGGCCCGAATGTCCTGGGGTTAGTGCCCCAGGTTATTCGGGCCTCCACGTGATGCCCGTTGTAAGCGCCCTCACGTTACTGTCGCCGCGGCTGGAGGGCGGTGCTTCACTCCCGGGGTTATACCCCGCGTCCGACCCAGCCGCCGCCTTGAGCCGCGGCGCTTCTGTGTGTTGTGAGCGCCGATTAGTAGGTATACTAGTACTCCTTATAAATTCTTAGGGTAACTCCTCCCCTTCGTGAGCGGTGTTACTCAAGTATTTTTCGCTTGTTTTGTATTATTTGATGGTAATTTTTTGTATAAAGCAATGCCGACCACCTAAACGAAACCGTGAAAGCCGATAAAGCATGATATTATCGTGGGGTGCGTAACACATGAGCACTGAAAGCATCAGTAACTACGTCGTCGGGGTAACTAAGCGCTCAGCATTAATAGTAGTCGACATGCAGAGGGATTTCTGTGAAGGCGGTGCGTTACCCGTACCGGGGTGCTCCAAAATCATACCGCGTGTTAACGAATACACAGGCATATTCAGTAAACTAGGCTTACCCGTCATCGCCAGTAGGGACTGGCACCCGCCGAACCATATATCATTCAAGGAATTCGGTGGGCCCTGGCCGACGCATTGCGTGCAGGGCTCGAAAGGAGCGGAGTTTCACCCGGACCTCAAGCTACCTGAGGGCACTGTGGTGATTTCTAAGGCTACTCAGCCTGATAAGGAGGCATACTCGGCGTTCGACGGGACAGAACTTCACTATATCCTAACCTTGAGGGGGGTTAAGCGCGTTTTCGTATGTGGTGTGGCGACCGATTACTGTGTTAAGGCTACGGCATTAGACGCACTGAAGCTCGGCTATGAGGTCGTACTGCTTGTTGACGCGGTTGCTGGTGTTGCTAAGAAGACCAGTGAGAATGCATTAAGGGAAGTGCTCAGGGAAGGCGGTGTGCTGGCATCAAGGAACATCATCTACTTTAGTAGCGAGGAAAACAAGTAAACCGTCTTTTCGGAGGTTGATGATCTCTTGAAGGCGCTGAGGATGCCAGAAGACGTTAGGAATGAGCTAAGTAAGGGAGCTGGCATCATCATAGAAGGACGCGACCCTAGGGAGACAGCATTAAGGGCTCTCCACTTGCTCAGCGAATGTAGCATAGTCCTCGCTGTGGGGGACGTCGTGTGCAAATCTCTAATACGTGCTGGTCTACTGCCTGACGTGTGCGTCATTGACGGAAAAACCCTAAGGGAAGACGTAAGTGATACTGCGATCGGGGAGGAACTATTTGATGAGATAACGAGCGTGTGTAATCCCCCAGCACACATAACATCTGATGCCATGAACGCGCTAAGGAAAGCCCTTAACACCGCTAGGAAAGGTAAGAGAACCCTCGTGAAGGTTAAAGGGGAGGAAGACCTGCTGGCGCTTTACGCCTTAACGCTGACTAGGAACAGCGAATGCATTGTTTATGGAGTGCCCAAAAAAGGTGTAGGGATAATGACAGCCGATGAGAAGTTAAGGCGCTACGCTAACGAAGTGCTAAGCAGGTTCGAGGAAGTAAGTGTCACTTGCTTGGAATAACTTAAACATGAAGGCTTTATCACTACCCTTCGGAACGCGGCTTTCTAGTAAGTAACGCACCAGCAATGGCTCCTAGTAACGCTCCCACCCCTACAGCTATCGCTGTTATCATCACGTCGCCTCCAGGAAGATTTGTTACCCAACCGGACGTCTCCGACCCGGTATTCTGTGAACTTGAGTTCGTCAAAGTTGTTGTGGAGATCTCCTGATGCGATGTGATAGTGCCTGATGACGTTATTGTTGTGGTGTGTGGTTGGGTTGAAGTCACGGGAGTTGACGTTGTTATGGACGTTGTGGTAGTTATTACGTGCACCCTATTCCCTGCGATTATGAGGTACCACATCGTGTTTATGAGTGCTAGGTCATAGAAGTACACAGCACTAGCGTCGTCGATCCCGCGTAACGTATCGCCGCGCTCAACATAAGATAGCGCGACGATGGGATTGAAGCCTGAGGCCACCGCCTCACCAGCTGCCTCCAGTGCAGCGTCCCTTAACCTATCAGCGGTTGCGCCCACGTCGGTGGTGAAGGCCGTGTTAAGCATGGCGGACGCGTAGGCTGAGGCTCGCAGGGCTTCAGCCAGTGCAGCCAAGTAGTCAGTATCGAGCAATTGCTTTGCTTTATCCGCCATTTCCAGAACCTTCGTCACCGCTGACTGCTGACCTACGAGCGACTCTATGTAGGATGCGGAGGTCATGGCGAAGTACGTTAGCAGGGAGGCATGCCTCCTTAGGGACTCTGTGTTCACCGTTATGCCTGATGCGGGCACTGCGTAATACATTTTAGCCCAGTCCATCACGGTCTTAGCCCTCCAGTAAGCGTAGACAGCATCGTAGATCGTGTCGTAACTCACAACGTTCTGTGGGAGCGAGCTAAACGTTTCGTTAGCGTCAAGTGCCCTAGAAGCTATCTCGACGGCCACGCTTAACTTAGCAATATCCACGTCCTTTACACTGCTCCCGAGGAAGTCCTTCTCAATTGAATCATAAGTATTAAGTGCACGAGTTAGTTTCTCCTTAGCCCTATTGACTAAGGCTTCGTAACCTTCGTCTCCCGCCGCTATTGCCGCTACCCAGTATGCTGTGTCGGTGTAGATGTTGGACGCGAAGAAGTCGGAGGCTGCGGAGTAGTAGTTGCCGAGCTTTAGGTCCTTCAAGCCGTTAACGTAGTATTGCCTGGCTTTCTCAAGATACTGCTTAACCACGCCCGAAACCTGCGGCGCTTTAAGGGCCTCTGACTCCGCTCGCGACCTTATTTGCTCGTAAAGGCTCTTCGACTCATTAATCCATCCCTTGATCACACTGATGACCTCTGACGGCAACTTCACCTTGGCCTTAGGAGGCCTGGGTATGTCGATGCCGAACCAGTGGAGAGCATCATAGATCGTGGATACTTCAACAACCTTAACACCCTTCCTCTCGCCCAGCTTAACCACGTCCACGTACGCGTGCCTGGATAAGCTGTAAGTAATTCGCTGGCCAGCAGGTATTAGCATAACCTTAGCGCCAACCTCTGCTGCAGCATCTAACTTCTCCGGTATACCGCCAACAGGCCCTATGGTGCCGTCAGGCATGATCATTCCTGTCTCAACAACCGACTCGTTAATGGGTTCATCTAGCAACGCGGACACTATAGCCACGGTCATCGCAGCGCCCGCTGAGGGCCCACCAACGATTGTTGAGTTTGAGATAACGGATATGAAGTAATCATAGCCAAAGTAATTCTTACCAGCCACGTAGGCCGCCACCAGCGCCGCTAGCCTAGCTGAGGCCTGCATATCCACTTCAGCCAGCGGCTCTGTCGATAGGAAGACCTCACCATTACCGGGTGTGACGACTACCTTAAGGAGTGTTGGGACACCGAAGTACTTGCCGTTGGCTTCACCCACTGCAAGAATGCGCATCTCACGCACAACACCACCGCAGGGGAAAGGCTCAGCGCCTTGAGAAGATAGTGTGCCTACGAAGCCCGTAAGCACCGTGCTGACTACTATGACGGCAAGCGCTACTGTTAACGCGTAGCTAGTACGGACGCGCACTACTCCCACCGCAATTCTTTACATCCTAGCAGAAAATAACGTTTGGTTGGGGGTGTCGTAAACACTGAGCATCACGGTAATCGTGGAGAACCTTGAGCCCTGTCTCTCACCATGGCTCCGCGTAGAATACGAGTACGTAGCTAAGGTGCTGGATGACTTAGTATTCACTAACGTTAAGAACCCGCACATGAAGGCTGAACTAAGTAAGCTTGCCCCCACGTTCTCGGAGGACGTAGCAGAGTACGTTGCCCGAAGGAACCTCAAGAAAGTCATAGTCCTTGATCCTAAAGGCGAGGAGGAATTAACTCCGAAGGACCTCCGGGACTGCGACGCCGTCGTGATAGGCGGGATCATGGGGGACTACCCGCCGAAGGGGAGAACCTGGGAACTCATAACTAGGCGACTTCCAAACCCGATTCCGAGGAACCTGGGCAAGGAGCAGTTAACAATAGCTGGCGCCGCGTACGTGCTCAGACAAATAATGATGGGGCACGCGCTGAGGGACCTAGAGTTCGTTGATGGTCTAAGGATATCTCTGAGCTTAGGTGTTGCCGAGCTCGAGATAGAGTTACCGTACAGGTTCCCGTGTGAGGGCGGTAAGATCGTGCTACCGGAAAACTATATTGAGATCGTTGCGAGAAGGAGCGTGTTTTACGAGAGCGAGGAGGCCTGCGAGGAGGAGCAGAGTCCCTAGGGTGTTCCTTACCTCCAGGGCACGACCTTATACGCGGCCGAGCGAAGCCTATACCTTATCGCGACCCATAAACCCCCGCCTGGGAAGTCCTCAGCAACAATGCATGTTTTAGCTAAGGCCTCAGCAACGCGTAGCGCCTTGTAGAGCTTCCTAGCCACATCCAAGGCATTACTCCGCGAACCAATATCAATGACTTTAAGGCCGAACGTAATGTACGCTACCGCAGTCTCCGAGCTAGCCAGTATGACGCCGCCCTCACCGCAGAGTTCCAACGCTATTTGCAACACTCTCTCCGCATACTCTCTTAGGGTAATGCCTTCCGCGAGGTTTGCAGGTGCTTCCACAACGATTAACTGCTTTGATGGAGAGTACCTAGCCCTCTCAGACGATCCAGTACCTGGCTTAAGCGCGACTGGCCTACCCAATACGCTTTCTATTTCCTCCTTCGGAATCGCTCCTGGCCTGAGTATTGTGGGCGGGTCGACCGTTAGGTCCAGTACTGTTGACTCGATTCCTATAGGGGTTTCCCCACCGTCAACTACTAGGTCGATGAACCCTCCTAGGTCTGCGAGCACGTCGGAAACCCGGGTGGGCGAAGGCCTACCTGATAGGTTTGCTGAGGGCGCAACTACGGGCCTGCCTAAACCAGCTATTATTGCTTCAGCAACGGGGTGAGCAGGCCACCTAATGCCTGCCTTCCGACTTCCCCCGGTCACGACATTAGGGACGGGCTCTGCCTTTGTGAGGATTAGGGTTAGTGGGCCGGGCCAGAATCTTCGTGCCAGCTTCTCGGCGTCCTCTGGGAATTCACTAACGCATTGTTGCGCCATCTCCATACCTGAAACGTGTAGGATGAGTGCGTCGCTTAACGGTCTTTTCTTAACCTTGAACACCTTGAGTACGGCTGATTCGTTGAAGGCGTCTGCCCCTAAACCATAAACGGTCTCTGTTGGGAACGCCACTAACCCGCCAGATCGTAGTACGCGTACCGCTTCCTCAAGCCACTCTCCCGCCTCGCCGACTGCCTTGACGACCTTAGTCATTTTCGCGAACACCTGTGGGGAACCACGGTTTAAATTACGTTGAACTTAATTTAAAGGTGGAACTGATGATGTGTCGCATCCTTGCTGACCTACGTGATGAGTACGAATCCCCCTGAAGCCTTTCTGGAACTACCTCATCTTCACGTCAACGCGGTAGATGAACTTGCGGGGAGCGTAGTCAAGGACACGCGTGACATTAAAGATCACTACCCTGGAGTCGCCCGGCACCGCATTCATTACTGCATCCTTTGCCTCATCTGCGCTTCGCGCCACTGCATACACGTGGAGGTACCCGGCAGGCTTTACTTTACCTAGAACCTCACCGATGAAGTTTACTGCTACATGCGGAAGGTTCATTATGACCCTATCGAACGATGCTGGGGCTACCACAGCTAGGAAGTCCCGCACGTCACCCATCACGGGTACTGCCTTACCCTTAATTTTCTTTGAGTTAAGCTCTAGAGACTCTATGAGGCACTTTATCGCGTACGGGTTTATGTCGACCGCAAATACCCTAGCCTTCCGCGTGGTAATTATATGTAGCGTAAAGGGCCCAACACCACAGAATAAGTCGGCAACATCCTCGCCCTCACTAACCAAGGATGCTACCCTACGATGCTCTTCCGAGAGGGACGGATTGTAGTAGGTCTTACCCACGTCAACACGTATGAGCACACCGTACTCCTTATGTATCGTCTCAGTACGCCGCTCACCACCCAAGTGAATTAACTTACGTACACGGTACTCACCCTCAACGGGGCCTGCCGCGTACACCGACTTGACGTTCTTGGCGACACACATTATGGCCTCAGCAATGACGTCACCGTACCTCAGGGCCTCTTCGGGAAGCTGAATGATCGCTATATCCCCGACGATATCATAGGATGACGGTATGGACTCGAGCAATCCCTCAGGAATCTTCCCCTTGAGGTAGTCCTTGAAGGTCTTTCCGAGCGTTGTTTCCTCGAATAGCTCCTCACAGGGCTCAGCACTCACTTGATGCTCCCTCAGCAGAGTTACCGCATTACCAGCGGAGCATGCTAGAGGTATTAGCAAGTAGTCACCCGTCCTACGAACCTTCAACCCCTTAACGACGAGATTACGTGCCCTAAGCAGCCTTAACGCCTGCTCAGCCTGCCTTAATGGGACCTTAACACAGCGCTCCCTCCTCACCACACCACATACCAAACATAAATTGCGTTGAACACCCATTATCTTTTGGTGCTTAAGTGATTTGAGGGTAGGGGTGGTTCCGAAGTTCAATAGCCCGCAGGCGATAGAACTCACTAAGCGAATACTGGATTATGGTGAGTTAAGCGGGCTTAGGATGTACGTGGACAGAAGGGCTTCGAAAATGATTGACTGGGGAAGGGAATTCACGCTCGGTAAGGATGACGTGGACCTAATAGTGGCTGTGGGTGGTGACGGCACCGTCCTAAGCACTCTGCACCTTCTCGGCGATAAAGCCGTACCCATAGCCACAATAAGGTACGGTAGGAGAGGGTTCCTCTGCGATGTCGCGCCTTTCGAGTACACAGACATGATCGACCGTATCGTGACCGGACGGTACAAGATAGTTAAGTACATGCGCCTCAAGGCCACTTGGCGTGGAACTGCCTTACCATACGCACTGAATGAATACGCCATAGTGACGTCGAGCGAAGCAAGAACAAAGGTCTCGAGAATCCATGTATGGAAGGACAGTGAGGAAATATACTACCTAGTGGGTGACGGGGTGATAATTGCCCCGCCAATAGGTTCGACAGCATACAGCCTGGCCGCGGGAGGGCCTGTGGTGGAGCCCACGATGCGTGCGATAATAGTGACGCCCCTAGCACCCATAACCTTCTGTTGCAGGCCAGTAGTGCTTCCCCCGTCATCCACCGTACGTGTTGCTGCGTCGAGAGACTCGCCAAGCCTCGAGGTTATCAGCGACGGAGATTACTCAGTAACGATTAGGCCAGGCGAGGAGATCACCATAACTGAGGCACCGACGCCGGCATTATTCGCCCGATTCTACACGGGTGATTATTACGTCCGCCTCTTCGAGAGATGCATGTAGGGGGAAGGGAAAGCAAGGCTCTGAAGTAGCGTATGTTGTAGATGCTGCAGGCTTCTTTGCAGGGCTCCAGAACGTGTTAATGGGTAAGGCGTACACTGCGCCGGAGGTGCTGAGCGAGGTTAAGGATGAGTCTAGCCGGAGGGCACTGGAGCTGGGTTTAGCGGCAGGCAAGGTGATCGTTGCTGAGCCCTCCGAGGCAGAGCTCCAGCAAGTTGCTAAGGTCGCTAAGTCGCTTGGTGAGTTAGGGAGACTCTCAACCACTGATGTAAGACTCTTAGGTATTGCGTACTCACTGATTAAGAAAGGATTCAAGGTGGTCGTTGTTAGTGATGACCGCTCCGTTCAGAACGTGGCGCTAAAGCTAGGGGCTAAGGTGATGGGTGTTAAGAGAGCATCACTCAGAAGGCCGAGAAGGTACGTTTATGTTTGCCCGGCATGTGGCGCAGTGTTCAATAAGCCTGGTATCTGCCCTAAGTGTGGTGTAGCACAACTTAAGCGGAAGAAAGTGTGAGTTCGTTAGTCCCACTCGGTTAGGCGCCACGCAAGAGTCCATGTATTCCCTAAGGAACTCATTCCCTTACGTATGGTCTGTCCCTTACTAGCTTGACTTAGCTTCTCTTCCCTGTACTTAAAGTACTCCTCTGCTGCTTCAGGGAAGAGACAGTATGTCAGCACATCCTCCCACTTCCTTAAGTATCCCTTCTTAGCTACTTCCTCCTCGCACTTCCTCAACACTGGTTCTAAGAGGTCTGCCGGCCTTACTGTGATTGGCTCCTCATCCTTAAGCACCATACGCTTGATCTCCTCTTTTATTGACGCGGGCGGGCGTCCGTAAAGCCCCTTCACGTAGTCTCTTACCTCTTTAGCTATCACCTTGTACCGACCGAGGAGCACGTTGAGTACTGCCTGTGTCCCTACTATTTGTGATAGGGGCGTTACGAGTGGCGGGTACCCTAGGTCGGCACGGACTCTCGGAACCTCCTCAAGCACGGCGTCCAGCTTGCTTAACGCACCCTCCTGCTTTAGTTGCGCAACCAGGTTCGACAGCATCCCTCCTGGTATCTGATGCACAACGACGTCCGGGTTCGGAAGAAGTACCCTAGGGTTGAGGAGCTTAGCATACTTCTCGAACAGCACGTGCTTCAGGTATTTCGAGATCTCATGTATCACCTTCTCGTTGAGCTGCGGTTTCAAGTCGTCTGGCAACGCGTAGAGTACTGACTGTATCCCTGGTTGCGCTGTCCCGAAGGCTAAGGGAGATATGGCTGTGTCTATGAAGTCCGCACCTGCCTTAACCACCTCCACGTAGGTCGCGACCGCCACACCGCCTGTTGCGTGTGAATGAACGTTCACTGGAACCTTGAATTCCTTCTTTATCGTACGCACAAGTTCGGCCCCAATGTGTGGACGGAGTATGCCTGCCATATCCTTAATCGTTATCACGTCTGCCTCAAGCGCTAGGAGTTCCTCCGTTACCTTCAGGTAGTACTCTAGGGTATGGACTGGTGAGACCGTGTAGGAGATAGCTCCTTGGACTATTGCCCCCACGGACTTAGCCTTCCTTATTGAGGTCCTCATGTTCCTTACGTCGTTCAGGGCGTCAAACACCCTGAATATGTCTATGCCGTTGTCGTATGCCTTCTCAACGAATGCCTCCACAACGTCGTCGGGGTAGTGGCGGTACCCTACGAGGTTCTGACCCCTCAGGAGCATCTGTAACTTGGTTTTCCTTACCTCTTTCCTTAGGGTTCTTAAGCGCTCCCACGGATCCTCCTTAAGGTACCTTATGCAGGCATCGAACGTCGCACCTCCCCATACCTCAAGAGAGTAGAACCCCACCTCGTCGATCACCTTTGCTATGGGTACCATGTCCTCTGTCCTTAGCCTAGTTGCTATGAGGGATTGATGCGCGTCACGTAGTGTAGTGTCTATTATTTGAACCATCCTTCACCATCCCCGGTCTTCTGACTGTTTGATAGGTGCGGCTGAGGAAATACACTTTTTCCTCTGCTAAGATTCAAGGTGTGTTGGGTTTAGGGATGGGTGCGGGCAATAGCAGTGACTTACGCAAAGTTACAGCATTCGCGCTCACCAGCACGGTATTGCCCACGCTATCCTACGTTGTCAAGGCGCCCTACCTTAGGTTACTGGGCTTCAGTCCCGTGGAGTATGGCATACTTGGGAGCTTAACTACCGCAGTATCCCTTGCCTTGGTTCTCCTTACTGGATGGCTTACTGACAGGTATAGGGCATCTACACTCGTGTTTGTTGCATTACTCCTCGAGAGCGCTAGTTATGCTCTCACAGCGTCAGGGTTGAGGCCTTTGATTTACCTTGCTTCAATGCTTGTTGGCGCGTCAGACGCATTATTCATGATCCCCATTGAGGTTCTTGTTAGTCGTATCACGAGTAAGGAGCGCTTTCATTATTCCTACACGTACCTGTATGCCTCCATGAGCTTCGGTAATGCCGTGGGAGCGATCCTTGGTTGGGTTCCCGAGCGTTTAGGGGGAGTACTCGCGGCGAGCACTCTGGAATCCTATCGTTACTGCCTACTTATTGTAGCGTTACTTAATCCCTTGCCTGCTTTGTTCTTGCTGGGTCTTCGCGAAGAAGTAGGAACTACGTCTAGGCATAGTTCGGGCGTTGACTTACATGGCATTGCCTTAGCCTTTAAGACCTTAGGACAAGCGTTTTACAAGCTCGTAGTGTTTGAGGGCGTGATTACCTTGGGTGCGTCGCTAGCGATCCATAACGCCAACTACTACTTCGTGCTGAAGTACGGTGTCGGTAGCGGTGAGCTCGGGACACTGCAGTTCTTCGAGAACCTCGGTATGGGGGCGTTGATGCTTACTATGCCCAAGCTCAGTGAACGTGTTGGTGACCCGCTGAAAACTTATGCTTATGTGGCATTCACTAGCTTACCGTTACTAGTGGCCATAACTTACGTGAATAACTACTATTTAGCTATGGCGCTATTCGTCACCCGCACGATAATAATGAATGTTGCTAGCCCCCTCTTTACTGCATTCATGATGTCTATACTCCCTGAGGAGCATAGAGGGAAGGCCCTCTCACTCATGGACGTCACTAGAGACCTTGTTAGTATAGCGGGCCGTAGTCTTGGCGGGTACTTACTCGGTCTAAACCTCGAGTGTCCGTTCAGATTAACAACTGGGGTGTACTGCGTGGCCCTAGCATACTTACTGCTTACCTTCCGAAACGTAGAACGGAGAATAAGTGAGTCGCAGAGTGAGGAGCCCCAGAGCAAGCTCACTTAACCGCGTAAATCCCGCTTAACCTCAACCACAACAGGACACAGATTGGTGCGGGGGGTGGGATTCGAACCCACGCAGGCCTACGCCAGCGGGTCTTAAGCCCGCCCCCTTTGGCCGAGCTCGGGCACCCCCGCCCAGATTATATTCTTGCTTGGGCAGAATCCATTTTGTTGTTTAGAGGGGGAGCTTATATAGATTTGTGCTTGAGTACTATATTAATGAAGGTCCTGCGGGGTGATGGGAGCTACGCTCCGAGCCCCGTAGGGTAAGTGAAGTAAGGCCTAGATGGGAGGCCCGTTCCGTTAGTCTCGACCGTCACCCATAACCCGATGATGCTGAGGCGAAGCGGAACTCCCTAGGCAGACACACCTAGGGAGAAACGAGTTTAAGGTTAATGGTTAGGTGGGGTTCCATGTTAAAAGCTTAAAACCGGTGCACTCAAGAAGAGTTATCGGTGGGGGCCCGTAGCTCAGCTAGGATAGAGCGCCGGCCTCCTAAAGGTCCGGGGGTTCCTAACCACTGACGGTTCCTCGGCTCCAACCGGGGAAGCCGGATGTCGGGGGTTCAAATCCCCCCGGGCCCGCCACACACTCCTTGGAGGCCCTTCCCAGATGTTCTTCCTTGTCGATCCTCATTGCTGGAGCTTCACCCTCACTGGTTGCTTAACGTAGTTCTTCACTAAATTAGAAGAGACTAGATCAAACCTAACACTAACACACATACGCATTCGGTCTTGTGCAGAGGATAGATAGTTACGTAGCAGATACAGCATCGTCAACTTCTAGGGTGAAGACCCTAGAAAGCGAAGGTGTTGGGCAGTAAGGTACGCACGCAGGTAAGAGGAGCTAGTCTCCCCCTCAAAAACATGACCTAAGTGGAGACATACTTCGCGAGAGAACGTTTTTCCTACCTAAAAGAAGTGGTGCCGCGGCCGGGATTTGAACCCGGGTCACGGGCTGTCCACGCAGGGCCGGCTCAAGCCCCTACTCGAAAGGCCCGCATACTTGGCCGGGCTATACTACCGCGGCACCAATAACGAGGATTTTCAGAGGCTTAAAAGTCTTGCAACGTTGGGGTGTGGTGCGGCGGCCGGGATTTGAACCCGGGATCTCCGGCGTTCCGCGGCGAGGACCACTGCCTTGGCAGGCCGGCGTCCTAGACCAGGCTAGACGACCGCCGCCCAGATTGAGTTACCTTGAACCCCCTTTTAAGTTTTAGCGGGTTTGGAGACACGCTCCTCACTACCTTCACCGACGCTGATAGGATTACCGCTAACCCCACACACCACGATAGGGTCGGTCCTGCGTAGGGGGTTAGCGCTGACGCCACGAGTGCCCCACCTAATATAGCCATACTAATACCTGGTAAGTCCCTGTTTAAGATATAGATTATCGGTGTTAGGACTATAACCATGGTTAACGCCATAAACTCTGGCGGCGGGCCCCATAGCCGATCGTGCAGGGCTAACGAAGCGACCCCCGCTAAGTACGTCGCGAGAGAAACAGCTAGCGCCGCACGCCATAACATGAAGCCTATTAGGAAAAGTATCAAACCAAGTAAGAACTTAATCAGGGGGAGAGTGAGCCACGCAACAGGTGGTGAAGGTAAGCTCACGTTAGTAAGCGATAATGCGAAAGCGATGCCGACAGGGCCGAGCCATAACGCAACAGCTAGACCCGTGACTGTACGCGTAACGTAAATGCCAAAGAAAGCCGCAAACAACCCGCACACTGCAGCAACCAATGCCCAAAACAAGCCCGCACACCGTGCTCTAAGAACAAGCAAACCTTTAAAAGAAAACCACTCCCACAAATACGTGGGGCCCGTAGCTCAGCCAGGTGGAGCGCCCGGCTGATAACCGGGAGGTCGGGGGTTCGAATCCCCCCGGGCCCACCAGATTGTGGTAGCATATCTATTATTGTTTCTAAACCAAAGATTACTGTAGTGCCTGCACATAAGTCACAGTAGATCTAACTTCATGCCCTCCCCAGGAACTATGCTCACCCTTAAAGCCCTAGTGAAGTGGTTGGTCATACGCATTTTCTTGATGATTAAGTACCTCCGTATCTCCTTGACGGACTCAACATCATCCATCCATAGATGAATGACGCCGTCAGCGATGTGCTCCAAACCGAAACCGAAGGTACTGTTGTGTGCTAGCACCCATCCTGTTCCAGCGAAGAAGTTCTCGTTATCCTCCACGGATAGGTCGTAGACATGCCCAGAGCTAGGATCAGTTTGATCTATTTGTTTAACTTCCACGAACCCTATATCACCGTAAGTGAAGTTACGGAGAAACTCAAGCCTCTCTTGGAGGGACTCGTAAGTTCTCATGGTCTCCTCTCGAGATTCAGCAGAAAGTATGTTTCCTGCATAAACGTTCTCGACATTCCTGTTCCGGAATTCCCTAGCTAAATTGTGTGCTCCATTCCATTCACGCACGGGTAAGGGAATTCTAGTAATCGTTGGGATTAAATCCCCTATGCGAATTTCAGAGCCCTTAATAGGAACTACCTTGTAGCCTCTGAGAGCGTATAGGCTGTGATCGGGTGTTACTGAGATCGTCCGTCCATTCTCTAGCTTTACCCTTAATAGCTTTCGCTGTTCTCTATGTCGGGATACGGCCCTCACTCGCTTCCATTCCGCCTTAAGGTTTCGAGGATTCATTGAAAGCGTGTATATGGGTTCCTTAAGTAACCTCATGCCCTCTGAGTCATCTTCAAAGAGTTTATCCACGAACTCTCCTATCCTGACTACTTCTACGCGTCCTCTTCTCAGAATTACTATTGGTTCGTTATAGTCCACGCTTTTTGTTGTCATTGCGTATTGTGACACTAGTAGTGCAGTTACGTTTTCTCGGTGTGTCGCTATTTTTAGTTGATATGAGTATTTTCGCGCCATTACGGGTTTGTCTGCCCAGAATGCTGAGAGCGAGTCTATGACTAGCCTGACGTGTCTTCTGGGGGATCGCCTGGTTTCGTTTATTAGATCGAGTACTTTGTAGGCCTCGTTTATTGCTGCTATGAGGACATCTATTTCGAGCGCGGCGTATTTTCTGCTACGCTCTATTTCCTCTACGCTGGCTGAGAGCTGTCTCGCCGTTTTGAGGAGGCTGAATATGTCTATCACGACCAACTGCGGTTTCCTTACAGGCGGCCTGCCCCCTAGGTAGTGGACTTCGTAGTCGTCGAAGTACATTCTGAATTGTCTTGCCTGCCTCATAACGTCGCGGAACTCTGCCTCCGTCGTTATGTAGATTACTGGGTCACCGGCTTTCAGGCCTGCCCACGCGAAGTGCATGCAGAGTATGGACTTACCTGTGCCCGGTTCCCCCGTAACCGCTACCCACGATCCCCTAGGCACGCCTCCCTCGAGGGCCGCATCCAGCCTCGGTATGCCGGTGCTAGCCCGCTGAATTTCCTGACTCAAGGACCCCCCTATTAACGTACCGTTTTCGAGGGATACAACGTTAGCGGTCTGAGTTAACGCTTATAAGTCAGACATCCACCCTTCCAAGGTGTTGCCTATTGTGGCATTCCGCTTAGACCCCTGGAGCTCTGAAATGATCCGAGAGTACGATAAGTTGTTCAAGTACTTCGGCATAAAGCCCTTCAAGGATGTTCTGCCCGAACTCAGGAAGGTTGCTGAGCCGCACCACCTAATGCGTAGGGGCATAATCTTCGGTCACAGGGACTTCGAGAAAGTTATTGACGCGTTAAAAACCAGGAAGAGATTCGCGATACTTACGGGCCTCATGCCGTCCGGGCGGATGCACTTCGGGCATAAGATGGTCATAGATCAGGTGATTTACTACCAAGGGTTAGGTGCTGAGATATTCATAGCGATAGCCGATATCGAAGCATACGCGGTCAGGAAGATCAGCCGGAAAGACGTAATTAATTACGCGGTTAACGAGTACGTTGCGAACTACCTCGCGTTAGGGCTCGAGTGTGAAAGGCTGCACATATACTTTCAATCAAACTACGCTAAGGAATACTACAGGCTCCTCCAGATGTTCTCTAGGAAGGTAACTATGGCTGAGTTACGGGACATATATGGCGAGGACGTCGGACCAGGCAAGATCATGTCCGTGCTAACGCAGATGGCCGACATCCTGCACCCGCAGTTGAAGCACTTCGGAGGGTTCGACGTGGTGCTCGTTCCCGTGGGGCCCGACCAGGATCCGCACCTGAGGCTGTCGAGAGACGTTGCTGATAGGTACGCGAGCGAGTTAGGGCTGAAGAGGCCGGCATCAACATACCACCGCTTCATGACGGGGTTGCTGGGAGGGAAGATGAGTTCCTCTAAACCGGAGTCGTACATTGCGCTGACGGATGACCCGGACGTTGCTGTCGCTAAGCTAATGAAGGCGTTGACTGGTGGCAGACCTACCGCCGCCGAGCAGAGGAAGCTTGGGGGAGAGCCGGAGAAGTGCCCCGTGTATGAGATGCTGTCCTACCACCTCATAACGGACGACAAGGAGCTAGAAAAAGTATACACAAGATGTAAGAGCGGGGAAATGCTTTGCGGGCAGTGCAAGCGAGAAGCCGCGGAGAGGCTACGTAAGTTCCTAGAGGAACATCAAAGAAAATTGGAGAAGGCGAGGAACATCGTGGATAAGGTTGTCGACATACCTGATTTTTAAGATCCCTCAGCACCCCTAGCCTTGAGCTAACCTTAATAAATTGCGAGCAAGTTTACTTCTTGACGCCGGGGTGCCCGAGCGGCCCAAGGGGGTGGGCTCGAGTCTTCCGGCTTGGCGGCATGGGAGACCCACTGCCCCCTACGGGGCACGCGGGTTCGAATCCCGCCCCCGGCGCCACAATCTAAACATCTAAACAATTACCTACGTTCCTCGCAGTCCCTTAAATACGCGTAGAGTGACCCGTCACAATGTATGCCGGGTGTGTTAAGGAATTTGAAACCCTCCCGGCAGGACGCGAACGCCAACCCATACTTGAACGCGGTTTCCCTCACCATGAGGATATAGCGCAACCTCAGTTCTAAAGGAAGGTAATAGTAACCATGCTTCTTAACACCTTTACTGATGTAGAGCTTCTTAAGCTTAGCTCCTTCATCAGGGAATGCTTCACTTAACATCCTCAGAGAGTCTGGACGAGCTTTGTAAGTGGATGTCGTTATTTGTAGAGCGCCGGCCTCGGCCACCCTAGCCACCACTTCCTCGACACCCCCTTTAGAGTCATTCATGTAGGGTATTATCGGGTCTAAACGCACTGTGACGGGGATCCCTAACTTGGAGAGTTTCTCGACCGCCTTCACCCTAGCAGTTGGTGGGGGCGCGCCCGGCTCTAACTTCCCAGCTAGGGACTTGTCAAGGGTAGTTATGGTTATGGCTACCGATGCCTTTGCCCCCGACAAGATATCCGCGTCGCGCACCACCAAGTCAGACTTCGTGACGACAAGGATTCTGAAGCCCCTTGATACTATGTGCCTTAGGGCCTTCCTCGTTAAACCTAGGACCGCTTCTGGGGGTGTGTAGGGGTCACTTGACGCGCTTAACTCTATTAGAGCACCCTTAGGCAATAACCTCAGATCATGCAGTAAGTCCCTCAGCAAATGTGCTTTCGGGCGGGGCCTGCTGAAGCTCCTGATGTAGGACCTAGCGTAGCAGTATAGGCATCCATGACCGCAACCAGTGTAGGGATTAAGAGTAAACTTCAGTGGGCAGGTACAGTACGGAGAGTTCCACGGGTCAAACAGTCTCACCACCCGCAAGCCCCGCCCAAGAATCCGTGGAGACATAATCGATACTCCAAACATACTCCGTGAAGACACCTTTAAACAAGCTTAACTCTTCCAGAGCTTTCAACACGCATAGCTAACTCTGAATTCAAGAACCCTTGGAGACAAAACACGGTTTGGTGGGGATTCGAACCCACGCAGGCCTACGCCATCGGGGCCTAAGCCCGACCCCTTTGACCTGGCTCGGGCATACTTAACTAAGGTGAATGTCTAGCGCTCTATGCCTTCGGGATCCATATCCTTGTTATATCATCTACCTTGTCGAAGTCCGCATTTTCCGATGCGATCACTTTGATTCCGTTGCTCCTCATTACCCCTACGTGTAACGCGTCAGATGGTTTCAGATTATATCTTAGGATGATCTTCCGTGCTTCATTGAATTCCTCCTCACCTAAAGGAATTACTGTTATGTATGGCATTACGATGGAATCTATGAGCTCAAATGTTATTTCGTATGGGACATTATACTTTTTCTTTGATATGTAGAGAAGCTCGTCCAACACTAGGTCGTCAGTATATAGCCTGTACTTGCGTGCTAAGTCTATGAAGAAATCCTCATATATGGATCTAGTCGCTAGCTCGCTAATTGTGTTCAAGTATATGAGGAGGTTTGCATCTATGAATGCTTTCAATTCTCGAACTCCTCCTCTAGATATGCCTGACTCAATTCACCCGGCTTAGGTTCTTTCCTGCCTTTAACGATCCTTAACCTACTAGCATGCTTCCTTAACGCGTTCCTCAGTTCCTCCACATCAATTTTTCTCAGAGGCTTCAGAAGTATCCCATCCTTAATTTCCGCAATTACTTCATCACCCTCCTCTATGCCGACGGCCTCCCTTAGCGCTTTTGGCAGTATTATATATCCCTTCCTACCTACCTTTAGTCTTAGGGGCAAACCTAATCCACCTCTGGTCAAACTAAGTCAAACCAGGTAATCAACTTTTGGGTTGTTCACAATTTAACAAGATATGGGTATCGAAGGGCATCTGCTAAGCTCTCGCGTTCTCATGCAACCGTAATCAATAATTTTGGTGCGGGGGGTGGGATTCGAACCCACGCAGGCCTACGCCATCGGGGCCTAAGCCCGACCCCTTTGACCTGGCTCGGGCACCCCCGCCCGTTGATTTCTGAATTGTCACTAATTAATAAGTCTTGAGTTCCTCTTAAGTGGATGGGGCGTTAGCTTGAGCAGGAAGGTGTTTCATGAGTTAGTTCACCCTGATGATGTTCTCAGGGTGGTTGAGAAGTTCGTTAGTCTTGAGCCCCTAGGTGTTGAGGTTGTGGAACTCGATAAGGCGTTTGGCCGTGTTTTAGCTGAGGATGTTAGGGCTGCGTGGGATGCTCCGCCATTCGATAGGTCTGAGGTTGATGGGTACGCTGTTTCATCAGAGTCAGTCGTAGGTGCTGAGGAGGATTCGCCTGTGAGACTCAGGGTTACTGGTTACGTACGTATAGGTGAGGTTCCTGCTGTTGAGGTCCGTGCTGGAGAGGCTGCGGAGATCGATACTGGCGCTATGCTCCCTAGGGGAGCCGACTCTGTCGTTATGGTTGAACACACGAAGAGAGTAGATGGAGACGTACTTGTGTTCAGGTCCGTGGTGTCGGGTGAGAACGTCGCTAGGGCGGGGTCGGACATCCTTAAAGGGGAGGTAGTTCTCAGGAAGGGTACCTTCCTAGGACCGGGGGAGATAGCATCACTCGCTGCTGTCGGGATGGGGAAGGTTAAGGTGTACCGGAGGGTTAGGGTAGCAATAATGTCTATTGGGGACGAGTTAAAGGAGCCAGGTAGCGAGTTACGTGTCGCCGAGGTATTCGATGTTAACACATATGCGGTCACGGCGGCCGTGTCAGAGCTGGGAGCTATCCCGGTAACGTATGGTGTGTTCCCAGACGACGAGTCACTGATAGAAAATGGGTTAAGGAGAGCGCTTAGTGAGTGCGACGTCGTACTCACGTCTGGAGGAACCTCAGCCGGCGTTGGTGACTTAACTTACAGGATCTTGGAGAGGCTGGGTGAACCAGGTATAATAGTGCATGGTCTTAAGCTAAAGCCAGGTAAGCCGACAGTAGTTGCCGTGGTTAACGGGAAGGTCGTGGTGGGTTTGCCGGGCTTCCCGCTCTCAGCCATGATGGCCTTCAGGAAGGTTGCCGCACCGATAATAGCTAAGCTAGCCGGGGTTAAACTCCATGTACTCTCAGCATGGCGTGTAAGGGCTAAGCTAGCCCTAAGAATTACTGGCGTGAGAGGCAAGGTGATGTTGGTTCCTGTGGCGTTGATAGAACGCAGCAACGACTTAGTGGCGTACCCCGTAAGAACGCATTCTGGGTCGGTACACGTGTTAACGTATGCCGACGGCTTTGTCGAGGTGCCTGAGAATACTGGGATACTGGAGGAAGGTTCGGAAGTTAAGGTAGAGTTATTTAAGCGTGGCTGGGCACCCCCAGCACTAGTCGTGATAGGGAGTCATGACTACCTCATGGAAACCCTAACTTACTCAGTGGTTGGCGAGGAGGGTGAAGCGAAAGTGCTTCGAGCCGGGTCAATGGGAGGGATACTGGCCGTGGGAAGAGGTGAGGCTGACCTCGGAGGCGCGCACATGCTCGATGCTGAGAGCGGGGAATACAACATACCAATAATCAAGAAGTTAGGCCTTGAGAATAAGGTACAGTTAGTCCGCGGGTGGGGAAGGGAGATAGGGTTAGTTGTAGCTAAGGGTAACCCCAAGCGAATCGAGGGGTTTGAGGACCTACTGAGGGATGACGTACTCTTCATAAACAGGAATAAGGGATCGGGAACAAGAACGCTTGTCGACATTAAGCTAAAGGAGGTTGCGTTGAAAAAGGGTCTAAGCTTCAGCAAGCTAAGGAGGAGGATCCGAGGCTACTGGAATGAAGTGAGAACACATACGGCAGTTGCTGCTGCGGTCGCTCAAGGACGTGCCGACGTCGGCGTGGCGATAAGGTGGGCAGCTGACCTCTACGGGCTAGACTTCATAAAGATAGGGGAGGAGATTTATGACATCGTGATACATAGGGGCAGCCTAAGTAAGCCTGCCGTTAAGAAGGTACTTCACTTACTGCATAGCGAGAAGCTTGACGAACTTATGAGTAACTTCACAGGGTATAAGAGGCTCAGCGATACTGGTGAATTCTTGATCTAACGCGAGTAGAGTGGCTGAAGGCTTAAAAATTTGTAATCCCACCATATCTACGGGCCGGTAGCTCAGCTGGAAGAGCGCCGCCCTCGCACGGCGGAGGCCCCGGGTTCAAGTCCCGGCCGGTCCACCATACCGGCCCTTAATCTTCCGAGTTTCTCCACAATGTAATTGGCCAGGCGTCGGAACTCCCTCGATTTCCGGGTACGGTTAAATTTTAACCCGCCTCTATTACCTCCCCACCCACAACCCTCGGCTTAAAAGTACGTTAGCAATTCCTTAACAGCCTCAACCTGATACTCAATATCGGGGATTCGTAGAGGTCACAGTCAAAGTCCTCAAGCTTAAGGGACCTACCCTCAGGCGCTATTGCCTTGACGCAGGCCCTTTTTAAACCTTCTGCTAATTGCTTCATAATTCCAGGTGGGGAGAGGCTTTATCGAGCTTATTGTCCCGTAGCATATCCTAGTTATTCAACTCTCTTCTCTACTAGGTGCGTGGTACGTTATCCTACCTTTTCAATCGGCTGATGCCTTAAGCGAAATAGTTACATACATACCCTTGAAGATGCTCAAATATGCCTAATGTGAATAGTAAGCATTCTCTTTATTCAGCTACAGAAGACGTCTTGTGCTAATAGAGCGTATCTTTGCAGTTGATTCTCTACTTAAAATGTAAATTCATATGTCTTTGTAGTAAATTAGTTATTATCTGTTATATTTATTATAAAGAGTTTAAATTTAAATAAGAAATATAAATTTCCGAATTAACTATTTACGCGGTGCATTAAGTGAAGTGTTCCTTGGTAGCTTTGCTTGTATGCACCTCGTTATTGCTTGCTATCACTCCGTTGCCAACCGCCTCAAGTGAGTATATCCTTGCTAATGATTATGCTAGTGACGTATACTATCACACAGAACTAGTCAGCACGGACTTCAGCAAGCTTAAGGAAGGTGACCCACCATCAGCTGCCGGATGGACGCTAGTAGAGGCTGGTGCTGGCGAGTCCTCTCAGGTGGTAGCGAGTGTTAAGGGACATTACGTGAAGTTCCTTCGACTCTTGGGGAAGGGAAGTAAGCCAGCAACAATAACTCACGACATACTCACCTTCACTGGCGAGGATCCTGCCTACTATTATATTCACATAGAGCTAGTGCCCTCCTCCATTGGTGCTGACGGCAGACTCATGGAGGTATATCTCCGCGGCACCGGATTAAGGGTGTCCTTATGGGGAGACACTGTAAGGCTTCCTGACAGTACAAAGATGCCTTGGAACTACTCGATGAATAAACAGCTTACTCTATGTATAGCTTATGACCCCGCAACGAAGTACTTCTACTTCAGCGTTGGCGACCTCACCCACGTAGGCAAAGTCAGTAAGGGAGGCTCTCCCACAGCCATTGCTTTGAGAGTTTACGGTGAGGTCTTCATACATAAGGTCAAGATCGAGGGCGCTCCTCCGATCTACTGGACACCGACTGTTCTCAAGAAGATAAGTGGTAACCCCCTATATATGAGGGTTGCGGCATCAGCGGATGCAAAGATCATTGTGGTGGCAGACCACAGGAGCGTTCACGCCTTTGACCTGAAGGGTAGGAAGCTGTGGGTTAAGCGCCTCCTCCCTGAGGATGAGGGCGAGCGTATCACCGTGCTTGAGCCTTCGCCAGTTGGTAATCTCTTCGCCGTAGGTACCTCGGGCGGAAAGGTATTCATACTGAATAGCGCTGGAGACACTAATCTGCTGAGAGAGTACGGTAACGTATCTGTCAATAGCATCTCGTGGTACCCAGCCGCAGACAGACTAATCATATCGAGGGGAACAGATGTTGAGGCGGTCAAGGTCAGCGGGGAGAGGCTCTGGATAGTTAAGGGCATAGGGTACGTGGATGAGGGCCTCTTAATGAGCGACGGAAGCGTCGCCGTGAGGACCCATGGCAAGATCTGCACCATACGTGGTGGCCTCCTGAGCTGGTGCAAGAATCTCGGTGTAAGCGACATAGACGTCTCGCCTAACAGCCCCCTCATCGCGGCCATAACGTACAGGGAGGGCAAGACATACGTGCTGAGCTCATCCGGAGAAGTTATATGGAGCGACGACACCTCGGCAAGAGGCGGCACCACAAGCACCAGCAAAGGTCATGGTAAGTTCGTTGCATGGTCACCTGACGGCGAGCTCCTAGTTGCCCAGACCGATTATGTAACCGCCGTATATGATAAGGGTGGAGCCTTCGTATCTGCTTACACAGCTCTTAATCGGAGGAGTGCCACCTGGGTCAGCAGGAGGGTGCGCCTCCAGCATTATAACTATAAGTTGGAGGCGGCCATGATGATGGGAACATATTCATTCATAGTGGCTTCACTAACTCATGAAATAGGGGACATCATAGATACCTACGTCGCCGATGTCTGGGCAGACCCGTGGAAAGGCCTCCTACTCATGACAACATATAATGATAGTGGATCATACCTCATCATAAGTATTGTTTCAGAGCCAAAGGTAAAAGGGATCCCGGCATTCAATGGTAAACTGATGGTTGGACGGAAGATCGTTTTTGACGCCTCTCGCATGGCAAGACTCACTGATGAAGACCTGACATACTGCTGGTCCGTAGGATCTTCAAAACCGAACTGCGGGTCCTCACCTAAGGTTAGTGTAACGCTCAATCAGTCTGGCCGGTTTTTTGGATCTCTAAGAATCTTAGGAAGTAGAGGGGAGACGATTTACTATATATGTATGTCCCTTTACGTATCAAAAGGTACTCCACCAGATGCGGTTTACGTCGTGTCGTCCGATGAGCCGATGATAGGGCAACAGGTGATCTTCAACGCCACATTAAGCAGTGACGAAGATGGCTGGATCCAAGGCTACATTTGGGACTTCGGCGACGGGAAGACAGTCAACACCACGAACCCCGTAGTCACCCACACGTACACAGAGCCAGGCACGTACACCGTCACCCTCACCGTGGTCGACAACGACGACCTCACCTCCAATACGTGGGGAGAGATCACGGTGACAGCAACGGGAGGCTGGGGCACGGCAACAGAGGAACCTGGCGAGACATCCAAGCCAAGTGAAGAAAATCGACCCCCGTCCAGCGATTGGGGAGGCGCTATCCCTGCGGTTGTGGTTGGTGCAGGAGCTGTTGCCGCGATGGGATTCATAGCGTACCTGAAGTTCCTAGCCAGACCGAAGGCACCTCCACCTCCGCCTCCACCTCCCCCTTCATAAGTCCATCGGCCAGTTTTTACTGAAAATACATTATCACAGTAGTGAAGAAGAACTAGCAGGCATTGCCTCGATCTTACTACACCTCAGTACCTTAGGCCTCGTCCCATTAATCTGCAGTTCCATGATTTCCGCCGTGGTTAAGCAGTACCTCACAGGTAATTACGTTGTTATAGGCGAATCATGCATGATTGTATCTATAAGGTAACGTTAATCAGCAGGTTCTCATGAACTAAAAACCCTAAGGAGAACATAATTAAGTTTCCTAGATAGGCTCAGGTTCCGGGACTTCCTTTAGTTGCTTGAGGACATATTCCCTGATCTGGTCTATTGCTGGGAGATCCCTGATTAGTTGGCCGTTCTCTAACCATTTAATCATTACGTTCTCCACGCATCTCTCGGGTTGCTCGCCGAAGCGCCTTATTTCGTAATCCAGCGTTCCACACCTGAACACGTTCTTGGCTCCTGGGTACTTACCTCTTTTACTGTACGGTAACCACTCCCCATTGATTTCTTTCTCCACTATGTCCATACTCATATCGATCGGGAACGGATACGTTATCGAGGTTCCAACACCAAAGCCGTCAGCCACATCCCTGAGTTCCTTGAGAGCCTTTTCACTGATGCCTCCGCTGACGAAGATCTTTACATCCTCTCTTCCGGCCAGCCTCAGCGTCCACTTGATTTCCTGAATTATTGACTTCATGCTTCCCCTCCTGCTTCTTGGGGTATCAAGCCTAACGCCAGAGAGCTTATCGCCTAAGGCTTCCAACGCACTCATAGTGGCAAACCTCTCGTCATTAAACGTGTCGACCAAAGCGATCCTTGGGACATTCTCCTCAACTACTTCATCATATGCTTTCCATGCCTCAACCTCATCCCCGAAGACGAGTATTAGGGCATGCGGCATCGTCCCGGAAGGCTTAACCCCTATCGTTTCTTCGTTGAAAGCTCCTGAGACACCATCTAACCCTCCTATGTACGCAGCCCTATCAAGCATGGGGGCTATTGCTGGATGCGCGCCTCGCAACCCGAAGTACAGTATCACCTTATCCATCGCCAACCTCTTGAACCTAGCTGCCCTAGATGCGACTGATGTGTAGTGACGGAGTATTCCAAGCAATGGTGTCTCGTACTCGCATATGTCGTAGTACCTGCCTTCAATGACCATTACAGGGAAGTTATCCTTAATTAGGGTTCCCTCGGGGAGGGAGTAAACGTCAAGTGGCTTACCTTCAAGTAGCTTCAGCGCCTCCTCCAAACCAGCGTATACAGCCCAAGAGTACTTCCCTGGGAGTGAGCCTGTGTGGATCTCCATTCTAACCCTTACGTTCTCAAGGTGTTTGGCAGCAATGATCTTCTTTGTCCTAATGAAGTATATGTCGGTGATCTTGCCCGACAGTATGTCCTCTTCAGAAGCTATGTAAAACCTCAACTACCACACCGTTCTTAGTTAATACGGGCGTATTATTAGGTTTTGGGATCTCAAACATTCATTTTCGTGCTTTACGAACCCATTCTTCAAGTACGCGGCGATCCTCCTCAGATATGAGGCCAAAGGCTTCTAGGTCATTAAGTCGTTCCTCGAATTCCTGAATAGGTATTAGCTGGGCAGACTCCTCCGTTAGCTCGAGAACGTTTTGGTCAAGAAACACGAACTCACCGTAGCGCCCGTCCCGAAACACTATAGATACTGAAGGAGGGTTAACCTTGTCCAACGCTGCCCTTATGAGGCACAGGTCACACCCGCTGTAAATGACACCCTCAACTATGCTCACTGAAGGCGGCTTACCTTCCGTGCAGACATCACTACATTCCTCCATTAAGTTCGCGAGGTTCGAGAACATGAATTGCTCTAGCTCCTGAAGCTTCAGTTCGCCCACCAAGTCAAGAGGTTACCACGCCTTTAAAGCCCTCACACCATTTCATCAGGTATCTTTTCAGGGTTCACAAACCTCTTAGGTTTCAGACCGCTCCTCCTTAGAACCTCCTTAACGTGTGGGTACATGAAAACCACCTCCCAGTCTACACGGGCTAATCTCTCGTCTATCTCGGTTAGCTTTAGGACGAATCGGGCTATATCTTCATCATCACTGAACGATATCATTGCCGCTGCAATGACCTCCTTGCCAGGCTCCATGCCCTCGCTTATGAGGTTCCTCAGTGCTTGGAATTGAAGTTCGAAGAACTCTGGTCTGGCGCCCGTTAACCTAAAGAACTCCTGGGGGGTGACACCCTTGAATGACACCCTAACGAACACGTTGCCGAGTTCAGCGAGGTCTCTGGCGTAACTCCTGTCATTACCTATTAGAATCCCGTTAGTCTCGAGTACGAAGACCATGCCAGCCCGCCTAGCAAGTTCCGCGACCTTAAGTACATGGTCACGGGTTAGGGTGGGTTCACCGCCGCTTAACCTCACGAGCTTATACCTACGCTTACTTGCTATTCTGTAGAGCCTTCTCCAAGAATCTCTAGGGCTTAGTAGTTCTCCACGCGTGTAGTCGTCGCGAAAGTACCATGCCCAGCAGAACCCACACCTTAGGTTACAGCCTATAACGTCTCCCGTAGCTATGCCTCCATACCATCTCCCGCCCCTGAACCTGAAGTACCTTCGGTACTCCTCACCATTAATGATTTCCGATACCTTAGGACGAACCACTGACGCTAGCGCTATCGGGTCATACCCTTTCCCTAGTAAGTCTTCATCGACCATAGAGTTCACGCCTCCTAGCCTCAAGTAGTAGTGGTTCCCGACCCTCGAACTCAGCCGCCGTCACGATACGTGCCTTACCCGGCGTGCCGCGCATTATATCGTGAAAGAAATCCCTGTAATTAAGGTCTCTCAGTAGGTGATGGTCAAGGACTATTACAGGCTCCGTCTTAAGGGAGGCTATGACCCGTAAGTTGTTCAAGGCTTCCCTCAGCTCCTCCATACCGAACTTATAACCTAGGAGGTAAGTGGGCGGCCCATCCACTATGACCACATCAGGTACTGACCTAACGATGAACTTCAGGGACTCCCTGAGTATCGGGCCCTCTACATCCGATGTAAAAAGAAGTTTGCGGTCGCCGTCGTCAATTAGCACCTGAACTACGTACCCTAACTTAGGTGTGGCCCCATGCGGGCAGGGAGGCGAGAACCGCAACCTAGTCCTACCGAATACGTACTCAGCGCCGTCTGCGACCCTAAGCTCACGTACTCTATCCCGTATCAGCTTAAGAAATTTAGATGAACGTATTCTCTGAGACACGTTGATGTTATTCTTAGGATCCTTCACAATAACGACCTTACCGTTGTAAATGTCTAGGGAAACATGCTTACCGGGGTCGTGATGATCGTAGTGGTAGTGAGTAACAACTACTACGTCGGCCTCACTCGCTAACCTCTCAATATCCTTAGCTACCTCCTCCAGCCTCTTCCACTCAAGTTCATGAGGTGGTAGCGAATACCTGCGAGGCGCCAGCGAGACAGCCGGGTCTATAAATATTGTGACGTCAGGGGTCTCAACGAGCGTCGCCATTGACCTAACCCCTAAGCTATCGAACCCCACTAACCGTACATGCGTGTCCATCACCCTCGCCGACACGCTGACTAAGTTAAGGTGGGTTGGAAGGCTTAAACAAGTTGCTGAGGGAATCTGAGGTAGTAGAGCTAATCCCAGATAACACGAACAAGTTAAAATAACAGATAAAGTCAATCCGTAAAACACACTAGCAAAGCTAGTGCATTCGGAAAAACTTCTTGCGCCTCTCAGCTTCTTGGTTTAGCCGAATAGTGATGATATGCCTTCAGCGATTTCTTCTTCGCTGACTTCCTTCTCTTCTTCCTCCTCTTCCTCCTCCTTCTTCTCCTCAGCAGGCGCACCAGCGGCCGCTGGTGCTGTGGGCGCAGCTGCTGGTACTACAGGCGCCGCGGTCGCCTGCTTGATCACTTCCTCAATGTTTATCTCCTTGAGTGCCGCTACTAGCATTTTAATCCTGTTCTCATCCGCCTGTATTCCTGCTGCCTCCAGGACTTTCTTGATATTTTCCTCAGTTATTTCCTTACCCGCTGAGTGAAGTAGCAGGGACGCGTACACGTACTCCATCCGCTTCACCACCGATATGTTGAGGGTGCGGCGTTTTTAAGCTTAGCTAATCAGGGCGAAAGCTAGGAGAAACCTTAGAGGGATTTAGTTCTGGTTAGTCACTCGCTTCGTTTAACTCGTTTAGACGGTGTCTGACCTCCTCCTTCATGCGGGCGTAGTTGATGACGGCGGCAATTGTTGATGCAGCTCTTTCGGGCATTGGGTATGTTGGTATCTTAGCGCTGTTCAGCTTAGTTACTGCCCAGTAGCATTCCTCGCCACCGATGAGTGTCAGGACCAAGGGCTTCGGCAGGCCGCCCATCGCATTCACTTTCCTGATAAGCATGCTTGCTATGACCATCGGGTCCGTGACTGCGGTCTGGCAGTAAATGCCCATTATAGCACCAACCTCAGGGTTATTGAGGGCCTCCATTATAGCGTCTACGAAGCCCTCATTGCTGATCATTCCGGTGACGTCTATTGGGTTGCCTAGGGATGCAAAGCCCGGCAGCTTTGGCTTGAGCACGTCTACTAAGCTCTTCGGCGGCGGCTCTAGCTTAATGCCGTTCTCTGATAGGGTATCGGTTGAGAGTACTCCTGCACCCCCACCATTCGTTACTAGGACTAGCTTACCGCCCTTATACTCCGGCAGGTAGGAGAATGCCCTAGCCCAGTCGAAAGCCTCCTCCACGTTCCTCGCCTGAAGTATGCCTGCCTGCTTGAAGAGCGTTGAGTAGATCACTACGTTACCAGCAAGCGAGCCTGTGTGGGATGCGACGGCCTTAGCTCCAGCCTCAGTCCTGCCTGCTTTAACAACTATTATTGGTTTTTTCAACGTGACCTTCTGAGCCATCCTCAGGAACTTTTTGCCGTCTGTCACACCTTCTAGATAAATCAATATCACCTTCGTGTGAGGGTCGTCCGCTAAGTACTCGAGGAGGTCAGCATCGTCTATATCTGCCTTATTGCCTATGCTAATTATTGCTGAGACACCAATCCTCTCAACTATGGTCATACCCATTAGGGCTATTCCTAGAGCGCCTGACTGCGTTATAAAGGCCACCGAACCCGGTATTACGTCGGTCGGGCCAAAGGACGCGTTGAGCCTCACCGGCGTGTAAATCATGCCAAAGATGTTGGGGCCTAAGACCCTTATGCCCCACTTCCTCGCCCTCCTGACAAGTTCCTCTTCTAGATCAGCCCTTCCAATCTCCTTGAAGCCGGAAGTTATCACGACTGCTACCTTAGCCTTCTTCTTTCCTGCCTCGTCAATCACGTCAAGCACGTACTGAGCCGGTACAGAAACCACGACCATATCAATGTCCTCTGGTATGGCCGAGAGGCTTGGGTATACCTTAAGCCCAAGGAGTTCTTTGGCCTTCGGGTTTACCGGGTATACCCTCCCTTTGAAGCCATACTCAATGATATTGCGCAGTATCTCGAAACCTATCTTGCCTGGCTTTCTTGAGGCCCCGACGATCGCTATCGACCGAGGCTTGAATAAAGCCTCTAGATTTGGATCCATAGCGGCTCCCCGGGCCTTATAGGGGAGGTCGAGATTTAAAAGATAGTGTTAAAGAGGTGTTAGACCTTTGTCTAACCGCGGTACATGCTTAACTGGTTCCTAAGGCTCTATTTATTAAGGACTAACCATACCAACCATGTAGCGTAGGTGCTGTGATGTGTTAAGGGAAGTGCTGGCACTAACCATGGCTCTATCTCTCGTGGTTTATGTACCGGTATATGAATACGGTGTTTACATAACTATAGGAAGCTACACGCTCTTCTGTGATGTGCTAGTGACAAGCGACGGCAGGATCGCTGAGTCAGCATGTTACCTCACAAGGGGTGCTAGTGTGAGTTACGTTAACCCGTATCTCCTCCGAATTCCCAGAACTAGCGCTACACTAGCTGAGATAATCTCGGCTGCCATTCGCCCAGGTCAAGAAAAAGGAGAGGTGGAAGTCCATGTGAGTAGGTATACGTTCAATGTAAAGTATGTTCTGATAGCTTCAGAGAAAGTCGGCATGCTGACCGCGGAAGGTACTTCAGTCTTGGCCTTCATTGCCCTCATCGTTGTTGTTGGTGCTACTTACACCCTTCTCTCTAGGAGGAAGTACTCTGTCTGGTGATTCCTTGCCTTTCTCCTCTGGTTCTGAGCCAATGATCCCCGCCCGCATTCCGAGCCTCTCAGCAACCTTCCTGAGGATCGTTACTGCCTTAACCTTACCTATGCGCAGTTCTTCGTAGATGTAAGCCCAGTCCCTCCCCTGAAGTGCTCTAGCTATAACTACTGAGGACTCCAGCTCGCCGACCTCGCTTATCCATCCCATCAATAGCGCTTTCTTTACTAATAGAGTCATTACGTCACCTACGGACTCGAACGTCATTATTCCCTCAACATATGCTTGAAGCCTTGATGCCTGAACCTCAGATACGGTTATTTTGGAGGCGTATTCCTTGTTTCTTAAGCACTTCTTGAATAGGAGGTATAGGGTGTCAGGTTCGAAATCACTGTATACTGAATGCAGGCTCTCGATCAGCTTAACACTGAATTCCTTGATCCCTCTAACCACTAACTCCTCCCACTTCTTGCTGAGCGGCTTGACCACCAGCGACGTGTACTCTCCGCTGACAGGGTTACGATCCGGGGACATGTGAAGCGGGTAGAATCCGTTCTTTATCCAGAAGTTCATGAGTTCCTTACTGATACCGAAGCCCGCACCTACCCAGTCATAGCCCTTCTCCTTAGCTTCCTCAACAACTTTATGCAACGCGTACGTACCTATGCCCTTCCCCTGCACATCACTATGCACCGCGATCCTCACTATCCTCCACCCAACGCCCTTCCCGAAGTCCCTTAAGCGGAGATGCTTCAGTAGCCTATCAGGTATTATGTTCCCCGGGATCTTACCGCCCATGAGTAACTCATCTATAATGTCATCCGTTAATCCGCCCTCTTCAGCTAACTGCACTGCTGCAACGATCTTCCCGCTTCTCTTGAGCTTAACTGCTCTGACACTATGGTGTGGCGCGTCAGCGATCCTGCCGAGATCGTCTGGCTCGTTACGATAGTGCGCCAGCACGTATATGCCGAAGAGGGAGCGTAGCTCCTTCTCCCCTTCCTTCGAGAAGAGGTATTCAGGATCATACTTCACGTACTCGAAGTTACCTTCCTCTATTTCCTTCAGGTCCTCTTCATCAAGCGGATCCGGCTCCGCGTCCAGGAGTAGGACGTCGAACTGGAATTTCTCGATAGGGTCATCAGCCGAGTACCTTATTGGTTCCTTCATTTCATACAGTATTAGCTTAGTCTTCTTATCCTCCTGTAACCTTTTGAGGAACCTTATAGAGAAGCCCCTCCCAGCACCTTCGTAACCATGTATTGTCGTCGCATATATTGTTCTCTTGTATTTCCTCCAGATCTTATGTAACAGAGGGACAGGTATGCCTGCTGCCTCATCAACAACAACGACATCAACGTTTAGCCTCAGCACCGTGTATGGTTCCCAGTACTCTATGCTGAACCTATCACCCCTCAACTCCAGTACCTGCCCCTCACGCGTTATTTCCCTGTACTTGAGGCCAACCGCGTCAAGTGTCTTCTTAGCTAATTCCATGAATGCTTGGACGGAAAGAGGTGCTGACGCGGTTACGGCTACCCTGACCTTGTTCTTGACCTTCATGAGCTCGTTTATTAAGCCTACTATCCCTATCCCTACTGCGGATGACTTTCCCCTTCCCCTGTCAGCCGTTATTACTATGGCTACCCTCCTCCTTCCGGGCTTAGGGACGAGGTTATCCTCTATCAGCTTGATTACGTTTACCTGGTCCTGGGTTAACGCAACCCTGTAAACCTCCTTGGGAAATAATGAATCCTTAGGTAACTTGAGCTTCTCTCTTGCTCTACGTCGCTTCTTTGTCTTAAGGAAACCTGTCTTAATTAGCCTACCGTTATCGGTGTCGAATATATATATTCCCTTATGCTCCATAAGTTTCCTCATGAAGTAGGATATGAAAACATACCTTGGTTCGGGGTGGTTAGGCACGGCTAGGTTTTGGCGGAATATCGTTTTTAGTTTAGGCCATCTCTCGAGGGATGGAGTCATGTAAACAATTATCCCACCACCCTCAACGATACCCATTAACCGACCAACGTCGTTCGGCTTAAGGTCATTAACTAAATCCATTATCAGTACCTTAAAGGTGGAGCCCAAGAACTTCTTGCTGACCTCGTACACAGCCTGCGTGAGGTCTACATCCGGGTTCTTCCCCAGTACGTTAGACAGTATTTTGGCGCGCTGCCTAGCGTCCGGGAACTCGTCGTGGAATACGTGGAGCACCGGCACGGGCCCCTTAAGTAACCCCATTCTCTTTAACTTCTTGATGAACCTAAGCACAACATCAGCCGTGACGCCGCCCACCTTAATTGGGTCGTTCCCTGACACCAGCACTAGGCGGCGCTCCCTAAACTCCTGTATTCTCTTGACGTCCACTAAGTAATATTTGATAAACTTCCTGTAGTCCTCCGTAACAACTTCCCGTAGCTTCTTCCTTATCTCCGCCATGGCCTTCTTGCCCATGACGCCCGCACCCCTCAACTGTAGTGCTTAAGACAAATAATAGTAATGGATGCGTAGTACGTGACTTAAAACACGCTCTGGAGCGACCTCCACGGATTAATCAAGTAGTAGGAATGAAGCGATTAAAACGTGTTCATCGCGTTTGTGGCGTACCTCATATCACCATCTTCTTGAGGGCCTCGTAGGTCCTCTGGTATCTTTCCATAACATCTCTGGTTAGCGAAGGCTTCACTATCTTTAGTGCTTCCATGAAGTACTTCATTGACACTGGTCTAGGCTTGAATTCCTCCCTGAGAGCTAGTATTACTGCCTCTCGAACCAGCGCTTCTAGGTCTGCGCCTGAGTACCCTTCAGTTAGTGCCGCTAGCTTCTCTAGGTCAACATCCTCCGCTAGCGGTACCTTCCTTGTGTGTACCTTAAGGATCTCTAATCTTGACTTCTTGTCTGGTGGGGGCACATATATTATTCTGTCGAACCTACCTGGCCTCAGTAGTGCCGGGTCAATTATGTCTGCTCTGTTGGTGGCGCCTATCACCACCACGTTCTTGAGCGTCTGAATACCATCCATCTCCGCCAGTAGCTGATTCACTATTCTGTCCGTGACACCTGAGTCGTGTCTGAAGCCCCTTGCAGGTGCTATTGAGTCTATTTCATCGAAGAACACTACGGCAGGCGCGACTTGCCTGGCCCTGCGGAATATTTCTCTTATTGCTTTTTCTGATTCTCCTACCCATTTGCTCAGTATTTCGGGTCCTTTCACTGCTATGAAGTTCGCGCCTGACTCCGTCGCCACGGCCTTAGCCAGTAATGTCTTGCCGCAGCCAGGCGGGCCATACAGCAAGATACCCTTAGGTGGCCTTATGCCCATCTTCTCGAAGACCTCTGGGTTCTTCATGGGCCACTCAACCGCTTCCTTGAGCTGTTGTTTGACATCTTCTAAGCCACCTATGTCCTCCCACTTAACCTCAGGCACTTCAACGAATACCTCACGCATTAGGGTCGGATGCACTAACCTTAGCGCGTCCATAAAGTCCGCCCTAGTTACCTTCAGCTTCTTAAGCTTTTCCGGCGGTATGGGCTTGTTTAGGTCGACCTTCTCCTCCTTGAGGAACCTCCTTAACGCGGATATTGCTGCCTCCTTAACCAGCGCTGCTAAGTCAGCGCCAGTGAATCCGTGGGTTATCTCAGCTATTTCCTCGAGCTCAACGTCCTCTGATAGAGGCACGTTCCTCGTGTGTACTTTGAGGATCTCCAACCTCGCCCTTTTGTCAGGTGGTGGTATCTCTATTTCCCTGTCGAACCTACCTGGCCTCCTTAAAGCGGGATCAACTGCGTCAACCCTGTTAGTGGCGCCTATCACTATGATCTTACCTCTTTCCTTAAGCCCGTCCATTAGGGTGAGTAACTGAGCTACGACACGCTTCTCAACCTCGCCGACGACCTCCTCCCTCTTCGGCGCTATGGCGTCGATCTCGTCGATAAAGATTATTGCTGGTGCATTCTTCTCTGCTTCCTCGAAGATTTCCCTTAGTCTCTGCTCTGACTCACCATAGAACTTACTCATGATCTCAGGGCCATTTATCGGTATGAAGTAAGCGCCTATTTCGTTGGCGAGTGCCTTAGCCAGTAATGTCTTGCCGCAGCCAGGCGGGCCATACAGCAAGATACCCTTAGGTGGTTCAATACCTAGATGCTTGAAGAGTTCTGGGTGCCTCATCGGGAGTTCGACGATCTCTCTAATCCTTAGTTTTACTTCCTCTAAGTCGCCTATGTCCTCCCAAGTGACTCTCGGAACACCCCTAGCCAGGGCCTCAGCCTTGACAGGCTCTTTCTTGATCTCGAACCGTGTTGTCTCATCAACATATACTGCTTGTGTTGGCTGGGTAGCGACAACGACAAACTTAAGGGGTTCTCCGAAGAACGGGTAGTGCACGAAGACGACTTCACCGCGCTTGACTGGCTTGTAGAGGAGGTTCTCCTTAACATACTCTACGAATGCCTCATCAAACATTAGAGGCACTGTAGGTGCTAGCACCACCCTCGTTCCTCTCTCAACCTTAGCTTTGCGAACCTTTACGGTCTCACCTACGGCAGCGCCTATGACCTCCCTAGTGTACCCGTCGATCCGTATTATGTCCTTATGTTCGTCGTTCATGTGGACGGGCCAAGCCTTAAGTACGACCGTGCCCTTAGGTCCCTCGACCTCAATGAAGTCACCAGTTTGTATGCCTAGCTTTGACATGTTCTTCCTGCTGAGACGTGCTCGCTTCTCGCCTACATCCTTCTGGTAGGCGGTCTCAACTCTTAACTCTATGTAGTCTCTCTCAGACACGTGTCACACCATTAAATTGTCCCTAACGGTGCTTATAAGCTAATTTTGTCTATTGAAATTTTAATTCATGTGCTTAAAGAGGGCACAAATAGTGAGTTCTACTAAAGCTTTAACCATACCTACACTCGCTCCAGAACATCCATGCCTAGCGCCTTCATACTGCTGGCTAGTACTACAGACACGCCGTACGTAATGGCTAGCTTGAGCGCCCTTAACCCCTCATCCGGTTCCTTAGCTATGGGTTCAGCATCGTACCATGTATTGAAGGTGTCCGCGACCTTATTTATGTACGTAACCAGGTCTTCAGGTCTCAGGCTTTCGAGCACTTCCTTCATTACGTGGGGGAACTTACCGAGCAGCCACAGGAGTTCACGACGTAGCCCCTCTCCTGCACCTTTGAATTCCAGCCTATCCCATGGAACCCCTCCTGCCTTGGTGAGCACTGCCTTAGCCCTAGCGTAGGTGTACTGTATGTAAGGGCCTGACGCCTGACGTATGTTTAGGGCCTTATTCACGTCGAAGACTAGGGTCTTGTTAGGTGATGTTGAGAGCATCATGTATCTGAAGGCTGACCTCGCCATCCTCTCCGCCACATCCTCGTTTCGCGACCCTCTCTCGCTCATAATGTTGAGTATTCTTTCCTTCATCTGGTCTAGGAGGTCGTCCACTGTGACGTATCTGCCTCTCCTGCCGGCCATTGAGGCACCCACAAGGTTAACCATTTCGTAGGAGTAGTGAATGGTGTTTTCGGCCTCGAACTTATATCCTAGAGCGTAGAGGGCTAGCCTCAATTGAGCCTGCGGTAACGTCTGCTCTATAGCGATCACGTTGTACACTTTCCTTGCTTGAGCTTCCTTGAACTTCTTTAGGGTGTAGGCTATGTCCCTAGTTGTATAGAGCGTTGTTCCGTCCGACCTGACGAGTATTAATGGAGGTATTTCCAGTCCTTCAGGTATTCTTAACCTGCGGCGCAGGTCCTCATCCTTAAGGAGTTCCTTGAAATCTAGGGCAGGCACCCCTCTGTGGATTATGAAGTGTGGTGATTTCTTTGCCTCCTCAAGAACTTTCTGGACTAATCCTTCCCTAACTAAGTCGCTTTCCCAGTCCCATACGTCCATATTAATCCCTAACCTAGCCAAGGTCCTCTTAATGCCCTCCATAACCTTCTCGGAGACTTCACGCATTACCCGCGCTTCCTTGTTGCCGAACTCATAACCCCGCATTAATGCTCCTATGGAAGCCTTCGGATCCTCATCCTTCGGTATCTCCTCTATTAACCTGTCAACTTCCTTGGGTATCTTTTCCCGTATCTTTGCCAGATCACTCATTAAGGAGTCAAGTTCCCTTAACGCGTCACTGTATTCTTGCCCGCCCTTTTCCCTTAGGGCTTCAACCCTTCTCTTGACTTCAAGTAAATCCACTACTGTTGCGGTGGCAGCATAGATTAGCCCATAGTACTTGTCTGGCTTCATTCCCTCAGGCGGGTTCGGCCTACCTAGCTTGAGGTAACCGTACGCCAAGTAAGCCACCTGAAGACCCATATCATCTATGTAATATCTGCGCTCGACGTTGTGGCCCGCCATGCTTAGGATCCTATAGATGAAGTCGCCTATCGCGGCATTCCTTCCCGAACCAATGTGGAGTGGATGAACGGGATTTGCTGAAACGTACTCTACAACGATCTTCTGCGGCCTCTCGACTCTCGGTACCCCGTAACTTTCACTTAGCTCCTTAAGAGACTCGAGGATCTTTGACGCGTACTTCTCCATATCTATGAAGGCATCGACGTAAGGCCCTATACGCGCGACCTTGTGTACTACGTCAATGTTTCTTAAGCCAGCCTCAACCAATTCGGCAACTTCCTGGAATTCCAGCTCTAGTTCCTTAGATAGTCTAGGCACAGGTATACCTAGATCTCCGAACTTTCTCAGCGGCGGTTCCTCGATAGCTCTCATAATGAGCTCTGACGGTATATTAACACCTAGTGACCGCGCAAGCTCCTTGGATATAGACTCAGCTATCGTCTCAAGTAAGTCTCTGTAAGGGTCGGCGGTCGTCAATAAGCATCACCGTTACATTTCAAGCGCTGTCGAGCTCACACGAACATCGTGAGATCCCTGAAGTCCACGGGGGGCGTCTGGCCCGATGACTTAAACCACTCGTACTTCTCCTCGAGGTACTCGATGAAGACCGGGCAACCGTCGAACCTGCCGTCCCTATCACACCTAGTGTTCTTAGTGAACTTTAGTTGCTTTATGAAGCAGTTACCAGTTTTCTTGTCAAAGTATGGGCATATCTTGTGGTACTTCTTGGCCGACCTGAGCATCCGATCAACCCATCTCTTCTTCGGGTCTGCCTTCTCCTTAGCGGGTGCTGTGGTTGAAAGCATCTTGTTCAACTCTTCCTCGCTTATTCGGGAGCTCATGGGATACCACCTCCAACATATGCCTAATAAGGTAAGAGAGACAAATTATTAATAAATTACGCCTTATATACAGGTTCCTTCTGCATCAAATATTCTATCATCGTTCCTAGAAAACCGTTCTCCTCGTTGACTTTTCCAATGATATTCCTCTTACTCTAGACCGACTATGGTGAATCTCCCGTCATCGAGCACATATACTCTTCCTTCGTTGACTAGCCTTGTCAGGGCCCTGCGTATCTTATCCTCGCTCGCTAGTCCTGAAAGGAATGAGTGGAGTTCCTTAACAGACATAGGTCTATCTCTAAGCAAGTCCGTTAGTATATTGACGAGCTGGTCCTCTGTTGGCGCCCTTACTACAACAACTTCGGAGTCTTCGTAAACCACCTGCAATCCGAGCCGCCTACTAGGGTCGAGGTCTCTTTCGCCACTCATTTTTAAACCCTTATAAGGTATCTGGGTTTACAGCTTATAAGTTATTAACCTCCCCTCTTACTGGGTGTTAGTTTTGCCGTGCCCCTGGTACCGAGACGGTTACTGCCACTCTCCCGCGTTAGGCGAGCCCTCAAGCGACCCGGTCATAAACGCTGTTTGTTTAGGAAGTGAGGCTGTGTATAAGAAATGCCCCTTCTACAGAGAGAGGGCAGAAGTGAAGAGGGGAGAAGAGGGTGTTAGGAGAAGAAGTGGTAAGTACGGGAGGCCTCTATTGCTTGTGCATTCACTGCAGAAGAAGCGTCCCAAGTCGGGGTGTGAGTTCTTCGTCGTTGAGGAGGATGAGAGTGGTGCTTACCTAGCGGCATGTGATGTCTTAGGGAGGTACTTAACTAGGTATGAGGTACCTCTTTGTGAAAACCATTGGAGAGAATGCCCTTACAGGAAAATAGGTGTAACCATAAAGTCAAGCGAGTGAATATAACGTGAAACCTCACCTAATTTCCTCGATCATGACCGAGGGTATTGAAAGCCTGTCAAGCACCGTCTGCCTGCTCTCCGGGATCTGAACGATCGTTACTTCATCAAACCAGTCCTTGTATCTTCGAACCCTACGCAGGATGGACCTGCTTTTCCTGTCGTACCCCACGTAAACGACTAACCTTCTCACGTATTCTCCCCCGGTGTGAGGGCTTAGGCATTAATACCTTAAAAAGCTGGAGACCGCGTCCAGTACCTGATTTAGGGTCTGTGGATAAAGTCATCAAGCTTCCTGTACTTCACCGGTATCAGGAGTTCGAGAACTTCCTTACGTGTTGAGGGATTCATGTTAGCTACCGCGTCCTTCACGGCGTTCATTAGTGAGCGGTACTTACGCGGCGGCCGGGACAGAGCGTTCCGTACGGTTTCACGTATATGCCAGTTCCCAACGCTTGCGTAGTATTGCGGAGTTATTTCCCTAATCACTATCGCTGCTGCTTTCCTTCCCCTCCTATTGAGGTGCTCGATCACAGCAAACCTAGCGGCGTCGAAACCGCCGTCTAAGGTCTCGGTTCTTCCTAGGGGTGATGCCTTGTTGTATATTATGAGAGGTCTTGATGCAGCTTGAGTGAATACCGTTAATGGGTACCATATCTCAACCCACTCTATTAACGGTCTGCCGGGGTACAATATCACCTTGAATCTATTACCTATGTACTCACCCTCATAAAGTTCAACGTCATTTACTTCTGGTAGCGTCCTTACCCTTCTTAGCATGTAGTTACTCAGAGTTCTGTCGACAGCCGTTATGGCCCACCTAGTGGGCACTAGTTTCCTCCCGCGGACGCGTCCTAGCAGGCCTAAGCTAAACGCCCTGATGATCGTGTATATGTCGATGTTCTTTTTATATAGCTCTACAGCACCTTCATGTGCTGGCAAATCATCCCATATGATCTTCTCTAAAGGTCGAGGAAGGCATACGTTACCGACCACACGCACTTCCTCCGCCTCGGCCGCCGGCCCTACAGGGTCTAGTCCGGCGCTGAAGGTTAGTTTGGGTCTCGGCGGTCTACGTAACACCGCTTCACTCTCGACGGGCTTTAGTGATACTGCAGCCACGCTTACCTCGTTATCGTAGAGCTTGAAGGGATCTGTGACCTTAACCTTGACTATTGATGCTACTTGCTGAGCTCTCCTCCTGATTATTTCATCGAGGCTTACTTTCCCCCACCATCCTAGCGGGTCGTCGAACTTCTTTGCCGAATCATCACGTACGTTGGGTGGGACATTAAATATTACTGGCACGTTAGGATAATGTG